>DJAA01000061.1:9183-9687 GCA_002428085.1 Sulfurimonas sp. UBA6014
TGCCATGTTATTTCTGTCTTTGGTTTGCTAAAGTAAAGAGTGTCTGGATATTTTCAAGAGATTTAATATGTGCATCTATAAAAGTGATAATCCCTCGCTTGACCCATGAAGCTAAAATATCATCACTGAGTTTATGGAGTTTTTCTTTATCAACGACTTTGAAACCATTGACTAAGACTTTTTTCTCCTCACCCTCGCCGACGCTAATCTCTCTTGCGTCCATGATGCCGCTTTGTTCAATCTCTTTGACGATGTTTCTTGTCACCATGTTTTGTTGCTCATGGGTGGTTAAAAAGCTGATGGCATGTTCTAGGGTTTCTGATTTTTCACCATCTTTTTTGAAAAGAAGATTTCCTTTTGATTTTGAAAAAAGTGAAGAGTCTTCATCTATCAAAATCACCTTCTGGTCAGCGTTTTCTTTTGTGCTTACGAGGGAAAAAGGGTATTTTCTCAAGGCACTAGGGACATAACTCGCTATCCATTTGCCCTCATGGTTAACTCCTA
>DJAA01000061.1:9706-12569 GCA_002428085.1 Sulfurimonas sp. UBA6014
TGGGTACTCCTCTGAGCTAAAAACGATGGGGAAAGTCGCACCTACAAGGGCTATCTCGTGGGCTACGACTGGTAAAAAAGCTGTTTGCTTTGCGAAGTTTAAGTTTTCAAGCGGACTGATTTTGAGCTCTTTGTGTTTTTCTTTGTCTAATACTTGTAAATTTGTGTACATTTTTTTCCTTTCTTGTGTGTTTTCTTTTTTTGGGCGACCTATTTTTTTAGAAATCAGTGCCATACCTACGAGCGGTTCTAGATTTTGGATAAAAGTATGGCTTGCCGTCAATGCCTGTTTTTCAAGGCACGTTTGTATAAAGCTGCTTTTTTGGTCATCCCTGTTTTGAGAGAAGATTTTACTATAACTTAACACTCTTTTTTCTTGGGTAAACCCCAGTTTTTTGTACAAATCATGGTAGGAGACGAGAGCATCCTCTTTGTTGTGCAGATTTTTAGAGACACTGCTGTGTTTTGTGCTGCACTCCGAGGTCAAAGCCTTCTTCTCAATATATGCCATGACATCAAAAAGATAAAGCTCGGACTCCACGAGAGAGGTTTTGTATCTGCCTTCCCAAATCGTCCCTGTTCGCTTGTATTTTTTGTTGAAATAGCCAACATACCTTCTGCCCAAACTTTGCATCATCTTCGGCAAAGTTTCATCCTCTGCAGGGGTGGCTAAAAACTCAAAGTAATTTTTCATCACTACATACGAGTGAATTTTCAAATCGTGTTTTTTTGCCGTTGCATCCACGATGCTTACAAACTCATCGTAATCGCCCTCGTCCATAAAGACATCCATCTCATTTATGCTCTTGAGCATAACATGCTGCGGTGTATCTTTTACAAAAATTCTTAATTTTCGTGCCAAATACATCCCCTTTTTTAGATTCAAAAAGAAGTATATACAAAACTCTCTTAAAAAATATTAAAATGAATACGACACCACTTTATCTATATTTAATTGGTGCCAGAGTCAAAAATGGTGGGAAATTCCCCATTTTATCCGAGGTATTGCCGACTTTATCACCTGAAATATTTGCGTAAGCATAAAACCATCCAAGTCTATCTGTGCGGCTGTTTTTTGGGAGTTAAAGGTAAGAAGTGTCTGTTTCGTTTGTGCTTTGAAAGAGAAGTTGACTTCTGTGAGAAGTTCGTCACCCGTTTGCAAAAGTTCTAGGTTGGAGAAGTCTGTTTTTGAGAGAGCTTCATTCTTTGTTTTTACTCCTTCCTGCGGGACTGGGGCGGTTGGAGTTCCATAATACTGCATCACAAACTCTTCTGCTGTTGGCAAAAGATTTAAGATAAAACTTCTCGTTATCATAAAATCAACTCTTTTTTCCATGTCTTGGTAGTTGATAGAGAGCCGTATTCGGTCTTCGAGTGCATCGTACGAGGGGGTAAATGTTTGGGCGGTAATATTTCGTTTCATGAGCCTCATTGTACATAAAATCAGTTTATTTAAAGTTTAGCGAGATAGAATTCGTCTCTATTTATTTTGCCGGCATAGCTCAGTTGGCNNNTCGAATCCTCGTGCCGGCACCATATGAAGTAAAAACACCTCAAAACCAAAAAAACACCTCAGATTTTAAAACACCTAAATCCAGCCGTCATCATTTACAATAGTTCGCATAGCAGTGAGCATGACGATTCCCTCGCCAAAACTACCGCCTATGGGGTTTGTCACATCGAGGTAAAAATACTCATCTGCCTCAACAAAAGTGTCCCCGATAATCTCCACCGCAATGACGGCCCTTGTCTCCTGTGAGTAGAGCCTAAGGGTGCCGTTCAATGGCATATAGTCCTCATTTGCGGTTGCACTAGCATCTCTCGTCGCATAATCAACACTCAAAATCTCATCCACCTCTATTCTTAAACCGGTAAATTCGAGTAAAAAATACACATAGTTTGTACCTATATCTTTCTCACTCACGCTCTTTATCACATCTGTGGCTCTAGTCGGTGCATTTTCGTAGTGTGCCCGCATCTNNCAATCCACTGCTGGTAGTAGCTCACCTCTTGCCAAGCGGCTACTTCACCGAAACTGCTGTTGGTTTGCTCATCTATGTCGGGTGTGTTCCAGTCTAAGGACAAACTAGCCGTATAACTCGCAATCCCCGCCACTTGACCCTCAATAAACGCTGGACCGCCGCTGTCTCCCGTGCTGATAAGCCCCTCTTTGATGCCCAAACCCGTGTGCACAACATTAAAGAGCGACCCGCTTGCATCAGCAAATATATTTCCGTTGTCAAAATCGGCTATAAACTGCGTCGAGGCAGGGGGAGTCCAGCTTATTGATGCGTCTAGGTATTGGTTAAGTAAATCAATATCGCCATCGACCGTGTTCTCTGCCATGCGCCGAACTGGTGGAGTTGGCGTTGTCTCAATGCCCTCGCTTCCAGTCCCTTCTCTTCCGTAGCCGACAAGAGTGAAAATTTGGTTTTTTACGGTATTTTCCCTGTAGAGGCTGTACCGCTGTGCATCTATAAAAGCAGACTCATCCAGCCGAACGATTGCCAAATCCGCCTCCGTGGTGTCGCTGTCATACTGAGGGTGCAAGGTGACAGACTCTGCATATACACCTATCTCATCCTTTGTGAGAGTTTCAAAAATCACCTGCGTGTCTGCAAGAACATCGCTACTGTTTGAAAAAAGGTGTGCGGCTGTAAGAATACTCCGCCCATCATACAGTAAAACACCCGTGCCATAATATTCACCAACACGAATACGAACCACACCATCATACCCAAGCCCTGTCGTGGCTTGGTATATGCTGCGGTAAGGAGAAAGAGTAGTCGAGGGCATGATTTACCATCCATTTTAGCCACCCGCACGTGGGTGGAGTTTTTACCAAATACCCCTAAACACAAGCA
>DJAA01000036.1:0-32504 GCA_002428085.1 Sulfurimonas sp. UBA6014
TGAGGAGGATTTTAAAGAGTTTAAAATTTCAAATACAATTAGTTCCTGCTTCATTTAAAATACAAGCGTATCCTGTTTCAGGCTCTATTGCTATGGTTATGTTGCCTTCTTGACCTATAAGATTTATCTGACACGGCGCTGTTAAAAGTGAAGTTGTTGTACCACTAGAAATATAAGGTGCAATATCATTGCTCATATCTCCTCTTATCGGTCTTCCAAGATGATCAAAAGCAATTCTTCTGGCTCCTCCGCAATTTGATGTTGTGACTGATGTTATTCCATACTTTTCACCAATATTCATCTCTTTTGTAACGCGAGGATCAGCATAAAAAATAATACCTGCAAATCCACCAGTTAACAATTTATCTGAATCCATTGGATTTTTTGCCGTTTCATTTATATCAGGATTTCCACTGTAAGTAGACTTGTCTGAAAAAATTGAATATGCTATTTTTCCATTAGTATGTGTTGCTGAAGTTCCAAATAGCATCTGCCATCTACCTTGATACCAATTTGCGTCACTAGCATCAAATTTATCATCAATCATTGCCAAATGCTGCGTGTATCTTATGTGAGAAATAACTTGAACTGCAGCTTCCTGAAGTGGGTTTGTTTTTGTATTTGGAATAATAACAGCAGCCAATATACCTACAACTACTATAACAAATACGAATTCCAACATTGTAAATGCACTATGTGACGAGTACTTTTTTGGTGCTTTTTTCATATGAAACCTATATAAATTGAATGTTGATTAGTATATCTAAAAAGAGTAGAAAGAAAAATAAGAAAGAAATTTGCTTCAGGGAGATTCCCTGAAGTATTGTAGAGGTTACTAAATCTTCTCTGCCATTTGAACATCATAAAGAATGTCTGACATTGGGTGTCTGTACATTGGCATGGCAAGACGTTTTTCGTCAAGTACATGACCGATAAAACCAATAGTTCGCCCTAAAATAAAGAATGAGTTAAGTGTACCTGAAGAGATAAACTCGTTGATTTCTTCTTCTTCATAGCCAAGCGCTCTCCACATATCGACCATTAAAATACCAATCGTACCATCTACATTAAGAATAAGATTCTCTTTTTTAGATGTAGTAAGTTGCTCAACAGTCAATGCATAGTCTAGTAATGGTGTAGCTGGAAAATGTGCAGCTGCAAATTTTTTCAAACCTTCAACACGTAAATCTGGGTTTTTGAGAGATTTGATACGGTGACCAATACCTGGAATAGGGATACCTAATTTTTTCATATGGTTCAAAAATTCAGCAGGAGTAAGGTTGTTATCATGTGCATATTTAAAATGTTCTGCCGCACCATCAATAGCACCACCAAATCTTGGACCGATTGTTAAAAGACCTGTGACAAGTGATTCAACAACTGATTTTCCTGCACGAGCAGTTACTTTTGCATTGTGTGCACCTGAAACTGCTGGACCGTGGTCAGCTACAGTTTTAATAACAGTTTCAATAAACTCGGTAGCCCATTTTGGATACTGTTTTTTGAACCATAATAAAGAAACAACATCGCCAATACCTTTGCCTGTATCTGGAGTGGCAACGCTAGAAATTGGGAAACCTGCGTATGTTGCTTCGTCTCCTCTGTCGTCAGAAATAGTACAAATAAACTCTTTAGATTTTCTTACCGAAGGGCAAACGCTCATAGCTGGTTCTGGAATATCACCGATTACACCTGTGGCTTTTAATTTTTCATACACTTCTTTGATTTTATTTGGTAAATCATTGAAAGAAGAAGGAACATAAATGCCAGCTTCTGCCATAGCTCTGTTTTTATACTCTGCGGTTTCCATTTCGCCGTTTGCAGAAGCACCCGCATGACCAAACTGAACACCCGAATCATAATATTTAGCGATTGTACCGATACACCAAGCAATAATAGGCTTTTTAATTTTGCCTGCTTTGATGGCTTCAATAACTTTATACTCTTCAGTTCCGCCGACTTCACCTAGAAGAATCATATATTTTACTTCTGGATTTTCTTCCATTCTTAACATATTGTCAATAAAAACAGATCCGACAAATCTATCTCCACCGATAGCAACGCCCTCAGCAATACCATCTGCATTTATTGCAATAATATTTGCAAGTTCATTAAATAAACCGCCTGAACGTGTTACAAGACCGCATGAACCTGCACGGTGGAGTTTTGACTGAACGATATTTTCGATAGTTCCACCAACGTTTGCAATTTTAAATGCACCAGGAGCAATAGCACCAACAGTTGCAGGTCCAATTACTGTAACATTTTTTTCACGAGCATAAGCATTCATACGACGAGCTAATCTCTCAGGAATACCTTCAGCTGTAATCATCATAGATGAAAAACCGCCCATATCAAGAGCTTCCATCGTAACTTCATAAGCAGTTCTAAATGATGCAAAGTTCAAAAATACATCTGCTTGAGGCTGCGCTGCTTTTGCTGCAGCTGTAGTCTTAAATGATGGAATCATAACTTCATCCGGACCATAGAAAAACTTTTCAAATTTATTACTACTTGTAGGAGCAACAATTGCTGCTACGGACGGTTTTTTTCTTTGGATAGTGTAATCATAATCCAACATTCTTTGGATAGCACTTGTATTGTTGTTCCAAAAAATTGCTTGCGTATCTTTAGTATATAATTTTGCCATTTTCTTCCCTTACTTCTCTAATGCCATACGCACAATATCTGTGACATGTGTTTCTGGACCATAAACTTCTATATAAAGACCCAATCTATCAGCTGCTTCTTTAATGTCCTTGAGACCTTTTTCATAATTTGGCCCACCGCGTCTTACATAAATTCTAATGCCGACTTCTTTCATTTTATCTGCATATTTTTCAAAAGCTTGAATAATACCAGTAAATGTTTTAGCAACATCCGTAAAGTTAGCGATAGCACCGCCAATAATTAGCACTTTATCTCTGCCTTGTGCATCTTTATGTCTTGTCATCAAATCTAATAATGTCTCAGCATAAAATTTTGTTTCGCTTGTAGTCGGACCGCCTGAGTATTCACCGTAGTTTGCCAAGTCATTAATGCCTGCCAAATCTGCAATCGTATCAGCGTAAACAACTGAAGCACCGCCACCAGCAACCATCGTCCAGATTCTAGCTTCTGGCTTAAGAATGGTAAGCTTGAGCGAAGCACCTGATTTACTATCCGCATCTTCAATCGCTAAAACTTCTGGGGATTTCTCTTCCATACCAAATGAAGTTGGGTATTCTACATTGCCCCACTGTTGTGCCATCATAAATCCAGCTGTGTCATCAAGCTTTGCAACCATATCAAGCAACTCAATTCTATTGCCTTGCATAACAAATGGATTAATTTCCAAGTATGCAAAGTTTAGTTCTCTGTATGCTCTAAAAAAACCTATTGCAAATTCTGCAAATTTTGCTTTATCTGCCGCTGCTACATCTGCAGGAACATTTGCTCTGATTTTTGTAGCGATTTGTTCTTCAGTATCTGTGATAGCAAAAGCCACTTCAGTAACTTTTTCTGCCCATCCCTGTTCAACTTCCATTCCACCCTCGGCAGACATATAAAGCATATCGTTATCACCAACACATGTAGCTGAAATATAGTACTCCTCTTCTTGAGAGTGTGGAGTAAATGGCTCAACAACAAAATGAGTTAACATATCTGTTTTTGCTTCACCTTTTGGTGTATCACCATCGAATGAGAAGTAAACAGATTGTGGTGTGGCTGATTTTTCATCAATCCATGTTGTGGCTTTTTTTAAAGTGACATCACCAGGTTTAACATCTCTAAAAAGTACTAGGTTATTTTTACCTCGCTTTCCAAAGAGCATGTCGGGTTTTGCAACCAACATCTTCTCTTGAAGCCAAGCTTTAGTTTTTGCAGCTTCAGCTAATTCTGATCCATTTTGAACCATAATAGTTTCGTATGCATAAGTAAACTCCGGAAAGTATTTATCCCAGTGTTTTGCTAAGATAGACTTAGCATCATATTCTCGTATCGATTTTTGAGCCATAGAAACTCCCTTTTTGATATTTGTCGACTAGTTTAACATATCTTATTTAATTTATATCACCCATTAATATTTAGCATTCAATAGATGGGCAGGGTGTTTATTTTTGTAACGCTTGCATTGTAAATAACTTTATTTTTGTAACGTATTGTTACATTCGAGTTTTGTATATTGTTTATTGCGTTTTCTACTAAAAAAGTGTCATGACACTCCGATATACCGTAAAATTTAAGTCTCATTGACATATCACTTTTTGTCTCCAAGCAAGTAATATGTTGACTTTTCAACTCATTTGCCAACTCTTTTGCTACATGCATTTTATAAGCAAAATGCGTTTGAGGATTTTGCAATACCAAATACAACTCTTTATTAAAGAGGAGAATAAAGCTATTGCATACCAAAAAAAGCAAGGAGAGGGTAAAAATAATCTTATACCTTTTTCTAAACATTTTCAATCGAACACGGTAAGAAGCATAAAATGTCTCCACCATAAGAGGAAGAGCAAGGATAAGATAAGGGGCAAAAATTTCTATTTGTATCCTTTGTCTAAAAGAGAGCACAAGAGAGACGAGTAAAGCTATGGAGGATATAAACCATACAATATCTTTTTGATTTGTTAAATATCTTCTATAGAGGACGTAAGATAAATAAATAAAGATTATCGGTGTAAAAATCGCTGCATATACCCCAATCGAGTCCAAAAAGTGCCCTTTTGGAACCCCTTGTGTATTAACGCCATAGAGATAAAATGATGCAAAAAATAAAAAAACATACAATAAAAAAAGATATTTTTGTTTCATGAACAAAGCAAAAATACTCAAAGCAAAGAGCAGATAAATAAAACCGCCATCTAGCATAGTGAGTAAAATCAAAAGTGCGTTAGCATATATATTTGGATAATTTTCATACAAATAAACGAATAACAAAAGACCAAATATGATAAAACCAGCACTATTAACGAGTAAAGCAGAACTGATTACTCCAGGCAGTAAAACAAAAATAAGTATGAGCCAAAGCCTGTTTTCTTCACGTTTAATGTATTTTGTGGATATTTTATACAATAAGAGTGTGCTCAACGCATGAAAAGCTATCATAGGAAGCCTAAGGGCAAAATCATTTGTCCCAAAGAGACTTAGCGAAGCTTTTGTGATGTATTGTAGATAGGAAAAGTCTCCATAAAGCATAGCTGCCTCTTGTGCAGATATGGAGAGTTCTGAGGTTTGTAAAAAAAGTATAAGAATATCAACTCCAAGGATGAAGAAGAAGATCAGTCTATATTTCATAGCTTCAAAAAATTATTGATAATTTCACGCCCATATTGGCTCATGATAGATTCGGGATGAAACTGCACGCCGTAAATATCTTTGCCCTTGATTTTTAAAGCCATGATTTCATCGTCATCTTGACTAAAAGCTGTTGCTTGGACGACTGAAGGAAGCGTCTCTTTTTTGACAATCAAAGAGTGGTATCTTGTAGCTGTAAATTCCTGTGGCAAATCTTTAAATATTTCACTTTCGCCAACTCTTTTCATCTTTGAAGTTTTGCCATGCATCATATTTTTTGCTCGAACTACCTCTGCGCCAAAAACTTGAGCAATACTCTGATGCCCAAGGCAAATCCCTAAAATTGGCAATTTATCTTGAAAATATTCTATAAGCTCCAGCGTAACTCCTGCTTCATTTGGTGTAGCAGGTCCAGGAGAGATGATAATTTTTTCAGGATGTAACGCTTCAATCTCTAAAACGCTCATTTCATCATTTCTAATTATCTTTAAATCTGCACCTAATTCTCTGCAGTATTGGACAATATTATAAGTAAAACTATCATAATTATCTATCATCAAAATCATTTTTTGTCCTAAAATTTTATTTGCATAGTGCCAAGAAGTATATCTTCAATGCTCTTGTATTTTTCTAAATTTGAATCTCTTTTTGGTTTGTCAGTTGCTGTAAATAATTTGAAATATTAATAAGAGAAAATGTTACTAAAAATATCATCAATCCTGGGAAAAAACTTACCCACCAAGCTATTTCAATCACATCTTTTCCATCACTTAAAATCGTTCCCCAACTCATTTGCGGAGCGACAATGCCAAGCCCTAAAAAACTGAGTCCAGACTCTGCAAGTATAGCACCGCCAACTCCAAAAGTAAAACTTACAAAATAAAGCGGAGCAAGAATGGGTGCGTAGTATTTGAGTAAAATTTTCATTTTACTCACTTTGGCAATATTCAAAATTTTAATATAGGGCTTTGAAGTAATACTAAAACTCTCCGAGCGGATAAGTCTTGCCGTAGTCATCCAACCTGTAAGAGAAATGATAAGGATAAGAACCCAAGCAGAAGCATTGACATAGCTCACAAGAGCTAGCAATAAAAAAAAAGTTGGAAATGTTAAAAAAAGATCAACAAGAACAATAAAACTTTTGTCTACGCCCCCTCTAAAATACCCCGCCATTGAACCAAGCAAAAGTCCAAGTGCAGATGCGATAAAAGCACTTCCCATCCCAATAATAAGAGAAATTTTCCCACCCTCGATGAGTCGTGCGAGCATATCTCGACCCAATCTGTCTGTCCCTAAAAAATGCTCTAAAGAGGGTGGGAGTAAAATCGCGTCACTTGTTAAAAAATATCCATCAACTGCATAAAAAAAAGAACCAAAAAAAGAAAACACACACACAAAAGCAAGAATCAAAAAACTAAAAAGAGGTGCCTTCATTCAAAAATTTTTAGCATGTGCATATTATTGTTTTATTCCAAGAAGTGTCTGCATCATTTGATCTATTGTTGTGATAACTTTTGCCGCTGCACCATAAGAAGTTTGATATTTAATAAGATTTGTCATCTCTTCATCAATACTCACTTTAGAAACAGAAGCGTATTCCATTTCAGTTGCATTAAACTGAGCAGTCACCGTATCATTTCGCAAAATTGCTACATTTGTAGTGATGCCAACTTCTGTCGCGATGGTGTCAAACATCCCATAAACAGTTGAATTATAAAACTTTTCCCCAACTTTAAAGTCATAATTTTCATACTGTTGTTGTACCATGCTTAATGCTACGCGATTGTCTCCCGCAGTGGCTGTATTACCAGCAAATGCAAGAGTCGGATTATTTTTAAGCGTTCGAGTTAAGCTTATGTTTTTGGCATTATCCCCATCAAAAAATCTATTCATCCCAAGAGCGCCTCCAAAATGAGAGCCAGAGTCAAAAGAGGCATCTTTCAAGTTATCTGCAATTGCAAATGTATACCCTTGAGACTCTAAGGCACCATCCATTGTCAGTTCTAACGAGTTTGTTCCATCAAGATATGTTGCCCAGTTGAAATTTATAAATTTATCAACATCGTTTGTTGCGTTAGCGTCTGCATTATCATCTACTTGCGCTAAGATTTGACCCTCTATGGAGTTGGAACCTGCCACACCTTTCATGGAAGTTGCATAATTGATATTTATCGTTCTTCTTGCAGCTTCACGACCGTCTATATCATAAACAATCACATCAAAAGAGCCTTCATTAATATTGAGCTGAGAGTTCATGAGTGAATCTGTGGGATCAATATTATTTAAAAAATTTGAGGTCATTCGGGTTGTTGGGGTTTGCGCGTACAAATTGTTTGTCGCTTCAATAATACCTCTTGCAAAGCCATCAAGTTCACTTATGACATTTTGGAGTGTTCCATCAGTTGGCATGCCACTTGTTGTATCTATTGTTCCACCTCTAAGGTCTAAAATAGCACCGATTTTACCACTCGTGATAGTCTCTTCAAGTGGGATAAGGACCCCATCTTGTCTCTCGTACGAAATTTCATAAAATCCGCTTGCGTTGCCTTCATTGCTTATCCGCAATGGATGATACGTGCTTCCATCTACTACATTAAAACCATTAACGCTAAGGGTGTAGCTCCCCGTTCTTGTATTTGAATTGCTTGAAATCTGAATGTTGGATTCTAATTGCCCCTCATTCACATCGCTTCCGATAAGACGGGATAAACTTCTCTCGATGACATTTCGTTTATCTCTTAAATCATTGGCTGTATAATCCCCGATAGACTCCTGGGTGTCTATCGTGATATTCAGAGTTGCCAACTCTTTTGCAAGAGAATTTACTTCATTGATGTTAACGCTAAGTTCATCATTGATTTGCGATTGCAAGGAGACAACTTGCGTTTGAGTTTGCGTTATGTGCGCAGAAAGACTCTCCGTTTGTTTTGCAAGGGCAAGTTTTATAGCGTCATTATCAGGATTATCAGAAAAAGTCTGCCACATATTATAAAATTCTTGGAGCTCAGCTTTTATGCCGACATTTTCTATTTCGGGAAAATATGTTGAAAGTTCTGTAAGTGTTCTTTTTTCATAATCGCTATACTCTTTATCAGAAGAGATGCTTGTGTATCTGTCAAAGACAAAGTTATCAAAAACTCTCTCTATACTTAAAATATCTGCACCATTACCTACTTGACCAGGAACCATGGTAATAGGCGTTGAAGCAGCAGTCATAACTCTTTGTCTTGTATAGCCTTCGCTCTCGGCATTTGCAATGTTATGTCCAGTGGTGTCTATGCCAATTTGAGCAACGTTGAGTCCCGTATACCCAATATGAAGTGCGTTAAATATTGATGCCATGACGACCCCTTTTAGACTCTTATTTGTAAAATAGCGGAGTTTTTAGATGCTACTTTTTTATAACCTTGCATCTCTGTTGGGAGTATTCTTTCTAAAAATGTATTGTATAAATTACTCACTGCCAAAACAAGTCTTGCATAGCGTTTATTTATTTCTCTTAAATGAGAGAGCTCTATTTTAAGAGCATCCAGTGCTGCATGCTGCTCTATATTTAAAAGTTGTGGGAGTTCTTTGTCAGGGTTTGCACTCATCAACGAGGATATTTCATGGTCTATCATAGCTTTTTTATGCTCGAAACTTTTTATCGTTTCCTCTTTAAGTGATAATCTTTTAAACTGCGAATCATGCTTAGCATCTTTGATATCTTGCATGTCTAACTCTGTTATATTGATTAAATCCTTTAAATTTACTAAAGCACCTTGCAAATGATGAGATAACATTTTTAACCCTTTTTTTTAGTTATAAACTTACAGCAACTCTTCGGCTATTTTTTTTGAGAGTGCTTGCAAGTCAATCTTATATTCACCCGATGCCAAAGACTCTTTAATCTTCTCCACCTGGCTCATATCACCTTGTTTTACGACGTTCATGTTTTCTTTTTTTTCTATTTTCTGCTCGCCATTGTTGCTAGCATAAGCATTTTTGATTATTGTGCTATTGAGTTGAGAGATCATAATCTATCCTTTTCTTTGTCTTTATTGTATTTTGACGTATAACTATATCGACAAAGGGGAGAAAAATTCAAATCTAATCTCACCAAAATACCTTAATTTTTCTGACTTAAATAGTCGTACAACATTTGTGAAAAACCAAATCCGCCAGCACTTGCCTTTGATAACTCATCGCGATACATTGACTTGTAGATTTTATCTCCTGGGTCTTTTTGCTGTGAAAAAATATCTTTTTCATCTTGCATCGCATTATCCATAAGCATCTTCAGGATAACTGACTCAAAAGCATCCGTTTGCTTTCTCAACTCTGCATTTTCTGGTTTAGGCTCCATTTTAGTAAGCGTATGTTGCTGTGACACTTGCCTTGACTCTGCGGCTGCATTATTTAATCCATAAACACTCATCATATAACCTTTAACTCTGCGGTGATACTTCCCGCGCTTTTCATAGCTTCCAAAATAGAAATAATATCTTTAGGAGTAGCCCCAAGCTTTTGCAAAGAGCGCACCAAATTGGCAACGGTTGTTGTCCCATCTTTGATATAAATTTCATTCTCATTGAGCCCTATAACTAAATCTTTATCAATAACAATGGCACCTGGTGGCTGACTTAGATTTGTTTGTTCTTTTATCTTAATGGTGATGTCGCCGTGTGTCATGATGATAGGTTTTACCTCGATGGCAATACCTGCAATAATGGTGCCTGTTCGCTCATTGATGATGATGAGTTCATTTGGTGCATAATCCATATCAATATCTTGGATTTGTGCTAAAAACTCGGTCATCGATTTATCTTGTGGTTTTTTCAGCTTAATCGTTCTTGGGTCAAGTGCAACAGCTACCTGCGTGCTATAAAAAGTATTGATAGACTTCTGCACGGAGACACTATTTTTAAAATTTGACTCTTTCAAAGAGAGGGTTACAAACTCTTGGTTGTACAAATCAATCGTAATTTCCCTCTCCACAATTCCTCCATCAAAAACAAGTCCTGCTGTTGCATGAGACTCACTTCCTGCTCCTCTACTGTTTTTTCCGCCAATGCTTAGCGCACCCTGTGCAAGTGCGTATATTTTCCCATCCACCCCTTTTAAAGGAGTCATGAGCAATGTTCCCCCTTCGAGTGATTTCGCATCACCTATCGAAGAGACCAAAACATCAAATTTATCACCCTGCCTAGAAAAGGAACCTAACTTGGCAGTCACCACAACAGCAGCAACATTTTTTGACTTAATGTCAATGGGGTTCATGTCGATGTTCATGGCTTTGAGCATATTTGAGATAGACTGAAGGGTAAATTTAGAAGTTGTTCCATCTCCTGTTTTGTTGAGTCCCACAACAAGGGAATAACCTATAATCTGGTTCTCACGAACACCCACTATATTGGCTACGTCACTTATTTTTGTTGCATAAACAGCGCTCCAAACAAGTAAAAATAAAATGATTTTTTTCATAACACATCCTTAGGTTATGAATGATAGCAAGTACTATTCCACTCCAAAATACGTAAGGCTTGTGTTTCCAAATTTTTTAGATTTTTTTCTGACAAATTCTCCCAAGACTTCTGGTAATTCTAACCCTGTCATGTGCTCTACGATGATGAGTTTAACAACTTCTTTTGGGAGTGCAGCAATCATAAGAAGCATCTTTTCATAAATATCCTCCATCCCTTCTCTTATACTAAATGGAGGGTCTATATAAAAGTAGGCCTGTGTTTTTGTTTTTTTCAAGGCAGCCACAACAGTTTGCATATTTTCAAAGCTGTCTCCGCTAAAAACTTCACATAAAAGAGGGTCTGTAAGAGAAATATTTTTCCTTAAAATGCCAAGAACTTCACGATCACGTTCCATAAAAATAATTTTTTTAGCACCGCGGCTGAGTGCTTCAAGTCCAATAGAACCACTTCCTGAGAAGACCTCAACAAAACAAGCATCTATTATTTCAAACTGCACGGTGTTAAAAAAAGATTCTAAAACTATACTCTTCGAGCTTCTTGTGGTCTCTAGCGATGGGAGTTTTAAAGTTTTTCCTTTATATTTTCCCATCACAATTTTTTTAGTACACGCTTTATTTTTCATAAAATGCTTTCACTGCTCTTAGTATATTTTTTTGATATTCTGCGGTTAAAAATTCTATCCGTTTTTCTAAAATCTCAAAATTTAAAGGCTCTTCCAATCCACTGTCATGGTTGTCATGCAAACCATCTTTGTATATACTTTTATATTTATTTTCAAGCGCAAATAAAAGCTGAGATTTTGAAAATGGCTTTATCAAATCGGAATCTTTTTCACTTGAGACATAAAAACATCGAGGGTCATTCAAACATTTCACATCGCGCACTATGATATCGCACTGCTTGTTGGAACTCAAATATTTTTTTAGAAACATCTCCAATGATTTTTGTAACAATGGTGATTTACACTCAACAGCCACTTTCATGTATTTCCTTGTAAATAATGATTTATACTATATTTTAAATCCTCATTCAAATCTAAAATATTTACTAACATCCACTCTAAATATCCACGCTCAAGCAAGCTAATCTCTTCAATATATCTCCCTTTATATTTTCCAAATTCTAGTTTTTGCATTAAAACATTTTTAGAACTTAGCTCAATCATGGTCGCTGTTGTTTGCATCTCTAAAAGATATTGATAGAGCATTTTTACCATTAAAGCATCATGAAGCGCATGGTGTGCTAATAACGCTTCTTTGACTCCGCATAACAAAGCTTGGGCATTTTGGCTTTTATAAAGACGAAGTTCGTAGCGCAAAAACTGCAAAGAATACCCCTCACACTCAGGGATAAGATGCTTAGAGACTCGCAAAGTATCGACAACATCTCCTTTAAAATCAAACCCACTTGCTAAGAGCATTTTTAAATCAAATTGAGCATTATGTGCTACTAGTGTCGTTGATGGCTCATTATATTGAGACAAAAACTTATATGCCGCACACTCCTGAAATTTTGGTTTTGATTGTATCATCTCATTTGTTATATGGTTGATGCTTGAAGCTTTTGGAGGTATTTTTTTTCCCTCATTGACTAAATCATACTCTACATGAATAAAATCTTCCTTCACACCAATCACGCCAATGGAGATAATCTTATCAGTAGATTCTAAGCCTGTCGTCTCAAGGTCTAAAAATAAAATCATGTTTTTTATGTTGCTTTATTTAAGGGAAAAAGCATGTCATGGTAGTGCTCTAGAGTGATAAAACTTTTCTCAAACCTATAACGGAGGATAAACTCCACGACTTTATCTTTTAGCTCTGGGTCAACATTTTCAGCACGTCCAAAATAAGCCAAAGAGGTATTTTTACTCTTTACCATCGCATTTTTATCATAACTAATCGCTAAAATTTGTAAATACTTCCCTTTTTTTATTTCGCCTGTATTGCCGCTCAAAAGCGAAGCACCAGAGAGATTTATCGCCTTAAAATCAAATAATGCTTGAAAATTCTCCACTTTATCATCTATATGAATCTCTCGAAATAGGCTCTCTAAAATTTTTAGATTATCCCTTCTTGCCATCTCATAACTAGATATTTTATTTGTTAAGTTTTTCAATCTGTCTAAGGCTGAACTCAAAATATTTTCCTGTGCATAATTGCAAAAGTATAGCGTAAAAGAGTCCCAATAAAAGAAAAACAAGCTAGAAAAGATATAATACGAAACGAAATAAACTATGAAAGAGAGTTATGGATTACTTACAAATAGAGAGAATTAAATCTCTCAGTGGAACAATAAAAATATCAGGTGCCAAAAATGCTTCTTTGCCTTTGATAGCGATGACAATTTTGGCTAAAAACAGTGTAAATATAAAAAATTTGCCTGAAGTAGCAGACATTAAAACGCTTCTTAAACTCCTCTCTAACCTTGGAGCAACGTGTGATTTTCTTGACGACAGAGTAACTGTCGACACGTCAACTTTAATAGAAACAAAAGCAACGTATGACATTGTAAAGACTATGAGAGCTTCCATCTTGGTTTTGGGTCCTCTTCTGACAAGATTTGGGCATTGTGAAGTTTCTCTTCCAGGTGGATGTGCGATAGGACAAAGACCTATTGATTTACATCTCAAAGCCCTCGAACAAATGGGCGCAACTATAGAAATAAAAGCAGGTTACGTCCAAGCAAGTGCACCAAACGGGCTTAAAGGTTGCAATATTATTTTTGATAAAATTACTGTGACAGGAACTGCAAACATCGTCATGGCAGCAGCTCTTGCAACTGGAAAAACAACTATCATCAATGCTGCAAGAGAGCCAGAAGTTGTTCAACTTTGTGAAGTACTCAACGCGAATGGTGTCGTTATAGAAGGGATAGGAACTGCTATGCTTACTATTTATGGGACAAACCAAGAGCTTATTAATATCAAAGAATTTTCTATCATACCTGATCGCATCGAAGCGGGAACTTATCTTTGTGCAGGTGCTATAACAAAATCTGAGCTCACACTAGAAAATGTCAATGCAGGTCACCTTGGAGCCGTCATTGCTAAGCTTGAAGAGATGGGCAATACTTTTAAAATCTTTAAAAACAGCATCACTATCATCCCTGCAGAGGTTTTAAAAAGTGTTAAAATCATCACACAAGAGTACCCTGGATTTCCAACAGACATGCAAGCACAATTTTTAGCCCTTGCCACACAAGCAGAAGGGACGACAGTTATAGAAGAGAGACTTTTTGAAAATAGGTTTATGCATGTCAGCGAGCTTCAAAGAATGGGGGCAGACATAAGCCTAAATGGAAACGTTGCAACCGTAATCGGAAAAAGCAATCTTAGTGGAACTGATGTCATGGCAACAGATTTAAGAGCCTCAAGCGCACTCGTTTTAGCTGCTTTAGTTGCAGAGGGGACAACTAACATCCACCGTATTTATCACCTTGACCGTGGATATGACTCTTTAGAGAAAAAATTGCAAAATGTAGGTGCTAAAATCATTCGGCTCAAAGAGTAAGCAATTACTTTTCAAATATGATCATCTCATAAATACTTTTTTTCGTAACAAGCGCTTTATCAGGTGAGACGCCATGAGAGTTTTTAGCTTTGGTTACTTCATGGCGAAGATCTGTCATTTCCTGCTCCATTCCGTCGACATTTTCTTTAAGCCGAAGGATGATATCTACGCCTGCAAGATTGACACCAAGCTCACGTGTAAGCCTAAGAATAAGCTTAATTCTGTCTATATCTCGCTGCGAATATAGACGTATACGTCCATCTGAGCGTGAAGGACACACGAGATTTTCTCTCTCATACTGACGCAAAGTTTGTGGATGTATATCTAAAATTTTTGCAACTATACTTATCAAATAAACAGGTTCATCGTAGTGATGTATCATCCCCCTACTCCTTTGGTAATTTTTCTTTCATGATTTTGACTAAACTTTCATCCAAATCGTCTATATTTGGCAAAACTATATTTGCTCTGAGATATAAATCTCCACGAACTTTTGTTTTGCGGTTCATCGCTCCCATCTCTTTTACGCGAAATCTTTGTCCGTTTTTAGTGTTTTGAGGTATTTTTAATTTTATCTCTTTTTCTAATGTTTTTATCTCTATCTTTTCACCAAACAATGCTGCATACAAAGAGACATCAAAGCTTTTGACTATGTCGTCTTCTTCTCGTACATACTCAGGATTTGATGCGACGGTTATTTTTAAAAATAAATCCCCAGCGCGTCCCCCTTGTGCATGCCCTTTTCCTTTGACACGCATTTTTTCACCATTTTTGACACCCGCAGGAATCTTGATGTCAAACCGCTCTCCATTGACCGAAACAGAGTGCGAACCTCCTAAAATAGAGACACTAAAAGGAATCGTGACACTTGTTTCTATATCAAGGTTTTGTTGCGGCTGTTGCGAAAAACCGCCACCGCCAAATCCACCACCAAACCCACCGCCAGAAAACATACTTCGTAAAATCTCATCCAAATCTGCATTTCCAGCACTTCGGTGCGAACGGGAGAAATCATGAAAATTTTGCCCGCCAAACATACTGTCGCCATGTCTATCATACTGCTGCTTTTTCTCTTTATCACTTAGTATCTCATAAGCTGCGTTTATCTCTTTAAACTTATCTTCCGCACCAGACTCTTTGTTCACATCAGGATGATACTGACGTGCGAGTTTTCTATAAGCCTTTTTTATCTCCGCTTCCGTCGCGTTTTCATCTATCTCAAGTGTTTCATATAATGACTTAGCCATTTTTTTTGTCCTAAAATATATCAATTGTAAATTTTTTATTAAGTGGGATTATATCACAAGACTTGAGTGGATGTCAATCAAGTTAAGAGAAAAAATCAACGTCCTATATGCTGCAATAACATTAAGTTTACTTCTGCTAACTCTTGTGCAAAGTTTTATGATTTAATAATTTTTTCATTTTCAAGAAGTTTTTTACATAAAAGCTTTTTGATTCTTTTGTGATTTATTTCTAAAATTTCATATCGACAAATTCCGTCATCTGCGATATCCCCGACTTCAGGCAATCGGCCAATTAAATTAAAAACTCTTCCTCCAATCGTTATGGATTGCTCTGATTCATCAAAAACGACTTGCATAATTTCTTCAATTTTTTCTAAATTAACCATTCCGTCAAATTCGTAGGTTCCATCATCAATGACACGTATCATTATATTTTGAGTGTCATGTTCATCACTTGCATCACCAACAATCTCTTCAAGAATATCTTCCATCGTAAGCAATCCAGATGTTCCTCCATACTCATCTACAACCAAAGCAATATGGATGCGCTCTTTTTTCATTTTTGTTAAAATATCAGAGATTGAAGCATTTTCAGGAATCATAATAATTGGTCTTACTAATTGCAACATATCGATATTTTGATGCAAAAGCACACTATTAAGTAAATCTCTAGTGTGAATCATACCGCTGATATTATCTTTTCCACCATGACAATACGGATATCGTGTATAGCGTGTTGTTGTTACAAGGTTTACATTTTCTTGCCATGATTTTTCCGAATTGATACAAATCATATCTTTTCTTGGAGTCATGATCTCTCTTGCTACTGTATGAGAAAAATCAACGGCATTTTTGATGATTTCACTCTCAACCGAGTCAATGTATCCACCTTTAAAACTTTCATTGACAATAATTCTAAGCTCTTCGTCTGAATGAGCCATTTCATGTTCAGATGCTTGAGAAATTCCCATTTTTCTAACAAAAAAAGCAGCAACGATATCAAAAAAGCGAATCAATGGATAAAACAAAAGCCAAAACATATAGAGTGGTTTTGCCACTATCAATACCATTGATTCGGCTTTAGCAATAGCAATAGACTTGGGAATCAGTTCTCCAAAAACTACATGCAAAAAAGTTATCGTAGTAAACGCTATGGTAAAACTCACCGTATGAAGCAAAACTGGATTATCGCCAAAATAATAGGTAAACGGTGCTTCAATGAGTTTAGCCAAAGCAGGTTCACCAATCCAACCTAGTGCAAGAGAAGAGAGGGTGATTCCCAATTGGGTAGCGCTCAAAAAAGTATCAAGGGAATTTGACATCTTTAATGCAAGAGAAGCATTAGGTTTTGCGTGCTTTACCATCTCTTCAAGTTTACTACGCCTCACTTTGACGATAGCAAACTCCGAGAGTACAAAAAAACCATTCAATAGAACTAAAAGTAGCGCTGCAACAACCATTGCAGCGGATTGTAAATCTGATTCCAAATAACCTCTTTAAAAATTGTGTGTGTTGCATAAAAAATAAAGCTTATTTTATCATAATCTTGATTTTTAATGCAAAAGTCTTTCGCTTGAGAGATACAAAGAGAAAACTTGATAAAATATTACCTATAGTCTATTGTGCGGGGAAAATAGTTGATTCACAAAATTAGCATAGAACTTAAAATTATTATAAGTATTATACTTTTTACTATGATTGTTGTCTCGGTGGACAGGTATCAATTTTCCAATAATACTATGCAACAATTTATGAAATCTAAAAAATCAAAAAATGATTTACTTATTAATACAATCATTCCTATTATTGCACTTAATATTTCCCTTGGGCTAGAGGGTGCAAATCAAGAATACCTTCAGCAAATTATTAAACAAAATGACGACTTAGAATTTTTTGAATTAAAAGATGCAAATCAAAAAATACTTTATACTTATACAAAAACTTTTCCTCAAAACTCTCATCAAAAAATAAATGGTGGTAACTTTTACAGCAAAAAAATAGTAGATTCGATTTCAAATGAACAATTAGGACTTATAAATTTACACTTTTCAGACAAAGAATTTCAAGAAGTAAAAGAAAAAAATATTGAAACAACGCTTTCAATATTTTTGATTACCTTGATTTTATTAATCTTATTTATTGTTATTATTAAAAGAGAATTTAGGGATTTAAAAAAATTGAATAGTTATCTTGTAAACTACGACCCAAAACTCAACAATTTAACATTAGCTCACTCGCAAAGGGAAGATGAAGTGGGCGTTATCCATAATACTATTAAATCAATGGTTGAAAAAATAAATTCTCATGCTCAAGACCTAGATGAGATGAATCAGTTACTAGAAAAAAAAGTATTAGAAAGGACAAAAGAGCTAATACAAAAAGATAGCATATTAACAGCACAGTCAAAACAGGCGGTTATGGGTGAAATGATTAAAATGATAGCGCATCAATGGAGACAACCACTCTCCACCATCACTCTTCAAATATCCAATTTAGAGATAACTAAAATGTTAGGAAAAGTTATTGATAAGAGACAAGAAGAGGAAACTCTCAGGCAAATAAGTAACACTATTGTTTATCTCTCAGACACGATAGATGATTTTCAAAAATATTTTCATCCAGAAAAAGAAACCACAAGAATAGAGATACATGAGCTTTTGCAAAAAGCTGTTAATTTTGCAATCCCTAGAATAGAAAGACAAGCCATAGATTTAAAAATACTAAAATCAAAAGATATTTATGTAAATGTTTATATTAATGAGCTCGTTCAGGTAATACTCAATATCATAAACAATGCTATTGACTCTTTTGTAGGTTTGCATAGAGAAGATAAATTTGTACATTTATATGTAAAAGAAGAAAAAAATACTCTCCAAATAGTTATAGCCGATAACGGGTGTGGTATTTTAGAGGAAAATATAACAAAACTTTTTGAACCCTATTTTAGTACCAAAGGCAAAAATGGAACGGGACTTGGTTTGTACATGAGCCAAAAAATAATTGAAAAACAATTTGATGGCAAAATAGATGTTGTAAGTTCTAAAGAGGGAACTTCTTTCATTATTGCTATTAGACGTTAATCATGTACAAATAAAAATTTTTAATGCAAAAAGTGTCTCACCTCTGAAAAATATAAACTCATTCCAAACTCATTTGCAGCGTCTATAATCTCTTCGTCTCTTATGCTTCCGCCTGGTTCTATAACCGATTTTACGCCTGCTTCTGCAGCGGCGTCTATGCTGTCTCGGAAGGGGAAAAATGCTTCGCTTGCAAGTGCGGCACCGGTTACATCCAGACCCATTTCACGAGCTTTTTTGAGTGCGCATTGACTTGCGTCTACTCGGCTTGTCATGCCCATTCCCACGGCGACCATGGCAGAGTTTTTTACATAGACGACACAGTTTGATTTTGTGAGGCTTGCCACTTTGTAGGCTATTTCCATATCTTTTAACTCTTGTAACGATGCTGCTTTTTTTGTCATGAGCTTTGCATTTTTTACTTCATCCGCGCCTACTTTGTCAGCTTCTTGAAAAACAAAACCGCCATCTATGTGCTTGAAGTCTTTTGCGTCGTTTGCTAAAACTAACTTGTCACTTCCCATCTCAAAAAGTTTAATCCGTTTTTTTGTGGCAAAAACTTCTTGGGCTTCTTCTGTGATACGCCCGGCGATGACAACTTCTAAAAATATCTCATTCATTTTTAAAGCTAACTCTTTATTTACTACGCCATTGACTGCCACAACACCGCCAAATGCTGAAACTGGGTCACATTTGAGTGCTTCTTCATACGCTTCTAAAAGTGTATCTTTGATGGCAAAACCGCATGGATTTCCATGTTTTGTGATACAAACTGCATTTTCATCGCCAAATGCTGAAGCGATTTTAACCGCTCCGCTTAAGTCGTTTAAGTTGTTAAAACTCGCTTCCCCTTTGAGTGTTTTGAAATTGTCTGAGTAGTGTTTGTCAAACTCATATAAAGCACCCTTTTGGTGTGGATTTTCACCATAACGCGTGTCCATGACTTTGTTACCGACTATAAACTGCTTTTCACCAAAACCGCCGTTGAAACGCTCGTTCATGTAGTTGGCTATCATGGAGTCGTACGCCGCCGTATGCTCATACGCTTTTATCATAAAACCGCGGCGAAATTCTGCTGTGTTTTTTTCGTTTTCTATGGCGTCGATGACCGCGTCATAATCTTTGACATCTGTTACAATGATAACGCTCTCAAAATTTTTAGCGGCCGAGCGAACCATAGCAGGTCCGCCGATGTCGATATTTTCTATAATTGCTTCAAAATCATCTGTTTTTTCTATCGTTGCTTTAAACGGGTAAAGATTGACGCACACCAAATCAATCGCTTCCACGCCCAATTCTTTGGCTTGCTCTAGGTGTGAGCGCTTGTCACGACGGTGCAAAATGCCACCATGAACATAAGGATTAAGGGTTTTTACACGCCCCTCAAAACATTCGGGAAACTTTGTAATTTCGTCGATTTCTATCGCAGCAAGACCATTATCGACTAAAATTTTATATGTCCCGCCTGTTGAAATTATTTCGTAACCGTTTCTTACGAGTGATTTACAAAACGCAACCACGCCGCTCTTATCGCTTACGCTTACTAATGCTCTTTTCATTGCAACTCCGTGAAAATAAATTGTGTGATTTTAACTAAAAGTAGATTATGAGTTTATGAAGAGAGGCTTAAGGCAAAGAGCCTTAAGTTTTAAAGAGAGAGAGTTTCTCTTTTAAAGTAACGGCATTGTCTTCAAGAGAGCTAATTTCATTTGATATCACATTTATATTTGTAACATTTTTTTCAACTTCAACACTGATTTGAGCGATTTTTTCAATGATACTTGTCGTACTCCCTCCAGTTTTATGTAACGCATCCAAAGAGATATTCATCGCAGTAGAAGTCTCATGCATGGTCTCAACCGTCAGTTTTATTTGGTCTCTAGCTGCAGATGAAATATTGGTGATTTTTTGGATGTTCTGTGCGTTTGAGCCCATTTTTTCACTTACTTCATTGATGGACTGAACTATTACACTCACAGTTGCATTGATTTCCCCTAAGCTTTTTTGCGTACGTTCAGCGAGTTTTCTCACTTCATCTGCCACCACCGCAAAACCACGCCCATGCTCACCGGCTCGAGCAGCCTCAATTGCCGCATTCAGTGCAAGAAGATTCGTTTGGTCTGCGATATCACCTATGATACTTAGTACATTTGTAATCTGCTGTGCATCATTACTCAGTCGAAATAAATCATCCACGATAACCATCTCAACCTCAGCACTTTTATGCACTTCATCAATCATAGCGACTATATTTTTGCTCGCAACTTCCAAAATTTGGCTCACTTTTGCGATGTCTTTACGAACCACATCCGCATCACTGCTTGCTTCTTGAATCATCAAAACAGTGCTCGTTCCATACTCTGTTGCATTATGGACAATATTAGCAGTATTGTCCATACTTTTAGACATCTCTATAAAATTTGTCTCAAGCATTTTTACAATATTTTGGTTATTTTGAGCACTGTTTTTTGATTCTATCATGGCATCTCTTGTAGAAGAGATAAGACTATTTAAACTTTGAAAGATACTTGAAATTTCATTTTTTGCAGTAATTTTTTTCAAAAAAGTAAAATCTTTTTTACTCTCTATCTCTTCTACACTTTGCTCTAAATTTTTTAATGATTTATTGATAAGAATCCCAAAAAGAACACCGAAGAAAACTTCTAAAAAGAAGGCAATAATAGCAATCGTGATAACTACAGTTTGACTTATACTCAAGTCCTCACCAAATTGAACCATTTGATTGTTTAGTGAATTATTTGAAAAATCTACAAGATGATCAAGCTCTTCTTTAGCTTTCATCGCCACAGAGTTATAAGAGCTTATAGCATCGATTTTATCTTCAGAGTCGGCATCTGCATCAGTAAAATCACCAACCATGCCAACGCCGATTGTCCCAAGAGCTTTTGTTCTAAGCTCAATATTTTCAACCAAAACGCCAAGCTTAGCAAATTTTTCATCTTTTGATAAGAGCTTTAGCTTCTCAATTGAGACCCCAATCTCATCTTGAATTTTCTTATTTTTATCTTTATAATCACTTTGAAGTGCTAATTGTGAAGAGGCCGCTGTTAAAAAAATATTTTGTAAAGAGGCCATAGATTCACCTATAGCATTTGAAGCTTCTATAAGAAGAAGCTCTTGTGCTTTAAGTTGTTCAAACTGATTTTTCGATGCATTAAAAGCACTAAAACTAATAAATGTCGTAATGCTTAAGAAAAAAAGACCCCAAAAAACTATACTCTGAATTTTAAATTTAACGCTCAGTCCATCAATAAAGTCTATCATGGTCTTTGTGCCTTTTTTTATATTTTACTAATATGCTAAGTTAAATAGTAAATAGTAATTTGTTAGTTTGTCAAGCGCTGTAGGATTATACATAGCAGCATCACTCATGCTCATCGGTGCTCCGATTTGGTAGCCGCTTCCTGTATATTCGTAGTCAATCATCTGTGCACCTACGCGAAGATGAGCGTAACGGTTAATAGGCTGAATATAGTAAACTTCAGTAGCTGAGCCACGCGTTGCTAGTTTATTCGCTAAATCATTTGAGCCTTGCGTAAAGCTAAACCAGTTTTGGCTTCCATGGTTGTATTCAACACCGATGCGAGGGTTATTCATCGCTTCAAAAGGAACCGTATATCTCCCACCAATCCAATATGCTGAACCATCTTTTTGCTCTGTATCACCAGGAGTACTTGTTAGCAAACCTAAAGGAGGGTTCGTTAAACCTGGAGCACTTAAAGGATTCATTAAAGAATACGCACCATTTGGCGTAGCTTGAGAAATCGCATAATGCGCAAATATATCGACTCCACTGTTAGCAACATCTGTAAACTCTACCATCGCGGTATAAAGGGTAACATCACCGATTGTTTGGTTATCTCCTGGAACATTAGAAACTACGTCTATCGCTTTCACTGCGCTTAGTTGTAAAAGTGATCCTTCTAATCCCAAACTGGTATCAAAAAAAGCACCGATAACATCCGAATCATTGATAGTATTTGAGTTTCCAACATAGGTATAACTTGTATCAGCCTGATACCCTTTGCCATAACCGACCCTTAGAGCCATAGCATCCACACCGCTTATTTTTTGTAAATTTACCGTCGCCACTACTCCATCTGCAGCCCCATCAAAACTAAGAGCTGAATAGGTTGCTTTACGAACTGTGTTATCTTTAAACTGGTGGGATGGTCCATCAGAACTTGGTTGACGACCGATAGTGAGAACAAAAGGGACTTCACCGCTTAAAACAGTCCAGTCAACATAAGCACGTTCTACAAATAAACCACTATCAGAAGGACGTCTTGCTTGCATTGGGTCTTGCCCTGAATATAAATAAGTATCGCCTGTATCTGCCCAGTTTTTGTACATACTTAAGCGACCTGTAAATTTCATATCATTTGTGACATCTGAACTCATATTAAGTCTTAAACGATTCGACCATACGTTTGTATTTGAGTACTCATCTCCTGCGGCATTTTGAACTTCAAAATTGTCCACACGTGTTCGAAACTCAACACCAAACTCAATCTTATCGACCATCGTTTTTGTCTCAATTCCGTCAATGCGCTCTTCCATCTCATCTTTAACATTAGACTGTGAAGCTTTGAGCTCATCTATTTGTTTTTGCATAGCATCCATTTTATTTAATAAGTCTGTATTCGTATCTGTCGCACTTAGCGACATCGCAACACATGAAGCTATCAAGCTTAGTTTGATTATGTTTGTCATCTACAATTCCTTTTATTACATACCAGCCGCTTCAGGATGATCAGAATCCGCAGCATGACTTGTTAAATATTGTTTTAGAGCATCTTTATCTGCAGGAGATAATTTATCTATGCCCAACTTTGCCATTTTTTCATCTTTTTCAAAAATCTTTTCCCACTGCTGAATTGCTTTAGAGCTTGCATTTAAACCTAAAGAAATAGCTGATTCTTTACCGCCGGCAACCACGATGGAAGCAGTAACACTAAGTGCTAAAATTATACGAAGGAACTTCATACAAACCCCTTTTTATTGAGTATATCTGCGTATGTTATCTCAATTAAAATAAATACAATCTTATTTGATAGGACCAAAAGAAGAATTATGAGGCAACTATATCTAAGCGTGTTAAAAAGTAATAGACAAGAGATTGGAAAATAAGGAGAAGAAAATTTCCACAAGCCAACATCTTGGTATGTGGAAAGTTAAAAATGTGTTTAAAGGTCTCGCTCGATGACTCTTTTAAATGTGTTGAAATAATTATCTTGTAACTGCGTTATGCTCATGGTCACATCGTTGATGACAACAGTGTCTCCGCCGACTGTTCCGATTTTCTCAACCGCCATACTCTCATCTAACATGGCTTCAAAAGCTTCACAGTTTTCAGGTTTTACTTCAATAATAGCTCGACTCATGCTCTCTGCAAAAATATCACGTTCGTCTTCAACGCTCATATCAACATCACAGCCAAGTCCCGAAGTTGCAGCCATTTTAGCCAAAGCGATGGCGACACCGCCACTGCTTGCATCTTTTGCACATTCTAACAAGTGTTTTTTATTGCCCTCAATAACTAAATCCCAAAGTGCCAACTCATTTTTGTAGTTGATCGTAGGAAGCATTCCGGCAACTTTATGACAGATTTCTTTCATGTACAAAGAGCCGCCAAACTCTGACTGTGACTCACCTACCAAATAAAGTGCATTGCCCTCACCTTGAAAGCTTGACATTAAAACATTGTTTTGGTCATCATTTACGCCGACCGTTGCAATGGAAGGAGTTGGAAAAACTGATATGCCGTTTGTTTCGTTGTAAAGTGAAACATTGCCGCCGATAACGGGAGTCGTAAGCTCTGCACAGGCTTCTTTTATCCCTAAACACCCTTGTCCAAACTGCCACATCACTTCAGGGTTTTCAGGATTTCCATAGTTTAAACAGTCTGTAATAGCAAGTGGACGCGCACCGCTCATGGCGACATTTCTACCGCTCTCTATAACAGCTGCGGCAGCTCCGCCTTTTGGGTCAATGTAACAGTAACGAACGTTACAATCTGCGCTCATAGCGAGCGCTTTGCCATTTTCTTTTACACGAATAACCGAAGCGTCCAACATGCCGCCTTTTTTGATTGTGTTTGTTTGCACCATTGAGTCATACTGCGTGTAAATCCACGCTTTATCAACCACTTCCATAGACTTCGTAAGCGTCTCAAATGCCTCTTGATTTGGTACTTTTTCAAAATCATCTATTGTCACAGAGGCTAGTGCATCTAAATACGCAGGACGCGTCATAGGACGATTTAAAACTGGGGCTTCCTCACTCACGGGTGCGACAGGAACTTCGGCACATTTTTCTCCATGCCAAAAAAGTTCCATATTTCCCGTGTCTGTTACTTCGCCCACAACCGCCGCATCTAAGTCCCATTTTTCAAAGATAGCAATAATGGCTTGTTCTGAGCCTTTTTTGGCACATAAAAGCATACGTTCTTGCGATTCACTGAGCATAAAATCGTAGGGAGTCATGTTTTGCTCACGAGCGGGAACTTTGTCTAAGTGCATAATCATCCCCGAACCAGAACGTCCCGCCATCTCAAACGATGAAGAGGTAAGACCAGCGGCTCCCATATCTTGAATGCCTATAACATAATCAGTTTTGAAAAGTTCCAAACACGCTTCAAGGAGAAGTTTTTCAGTAAAAGGGTCACCGACTTGAACGGTCGGACGAAGAGATTTTGACTCTTCAGTGAAACTATCAGACGACATAACCGCACCGCCAAGACCGTCACGACCTGTTTTTGCACCGACATATATGACCGGATTTCCTGTTCCCTCAGCTTTGCCGTAAAAAATCTCATCACTTTTTGCAATGCCAAGAGTAAACGCGTTGACTAAAATATTGCCGTTATAACACTCATCAAAACTTGTCTCTCCGCCAATAGTTGGTACGCCCATGCAGTTGCCGTAGCCGCCAATGCCAGCCGTTACGCCGCGAACCAAATAGCGTTGGTGTGCAGAGACTTTATCATCGTTCATGATGTTGCCAAAACGTAAAGCATTTAAGTTCGCAACAGGGCGCGCACCCATAGTAAAAATATCGCGCATGATGCCCCCAACTCCCGTAGCAGCACCTTGATACGGCTCTATAAACGATGGATGATTGTGTGACTCCATTTTAAACACAGCCGCATATCCATCACCGATATCGATGACTCCAGCATTTTCACCAGGGCCTTGAATAACCCACGAAGCTTTAGTCGGGAAACCACTCAAATGAACTTTAGATGATTTATACGAACAATGCTCACTCCACATGGCAGAGAAAATACCTAACTCTACAAGGTTTGGCTCACGCTTTAAAATCTCTTTTATATGCTTATAATCATCTGATGAGAGTTTATGGTTGGCTAGTTGTTTTTGGATGTCTGGTAATTGTTGGCTCACGGGAGTTTCCTAAAATATAATTTTTGGTTTTAAAGGGGGATTATAGCAAATTCGCTGTAAAAAGAGTTTTAATGAAAAGCGAAGTCCTTGGTGTCTCTTATATTTTTTTTCAATGAAAAAATATTGATATACTGGATTTGTAAAATTTCGTACTCTTTTTTACTCTGTGGAAGATTGACTTTAAAAGTATCCTCTACCGCTTTGCCCATCATCGCCTTTGCAAGTGGTGCATGGATAGAAATAAGTCCGTTTTGAGGTTCTGACTCTAAAACTCCGCATAAAGTGTACGTTTCTTCTTCCTCTGTCTCTACGTTTACAAGTCTCACCGTGCTTCCAAAACTCACTTTAGTGTGTAAAAAGAGCGCGGGGTTTATGATTTGTGATTTTTGGATAAATGCATTGAGGTAAAAAAGACGTTTGTCTATAAAGCGAAGTTTCTCTTTTGCAGCATGATAGTCGGCATTTTCACTTCTGTCACCTTGAGCCGCGGCAACAAGTTTTTCTTGCGCTACAGCAGGCTTTTGCACTTCTAACAAATACTTAAATTCTTTTACTAAAAGGTCGTAGCCTTCGAGGCTCATAGGCTCTTTCAAAAAAACTCTTTAGTGTGAAAAACCCAAGATATAGTAAGCATTTTTACTCTCTACTTTTTCAACATCTACTTTAAACTTCTCACTGAAATGTTGAATTTTCTCATGAGCTTCTTGTGCTATTTCGATGCTTGGCGCATCAACTTTTATCTTAAAATTGTCTCTTGTATTTGACATAACAACACATGAACCATCCACTTTTAGGGCATCATGAAGGTCCATAATATGCTTTTGAATTTTTTCATATCCAAGGGTATTTTCTTCTATTTTTTGAAGTTGACTCAGTAGTGCATCGTTTGGAACATAGCCTAACTGAGTGAGCATCGCGTCTCGTTGCATTTTTTTTCCTTGTGTTATTTGCAAAAATAATAACACTTTTTTGTAAATATTTAGTTTTTTTTATACTAGAATGTACTATAATTGCTCACAAAAATTAAACTCAAAGAGTGCATAATGACTGAAGACTTACTAAAAAAAATCAAGCAACTGCCACCTTTACCAGAGTCTGCCCTAAAAATCGAAGCTGTCTACCAAGACCCAAACAGCAGCTTCAATGATATGGTAAAAATCTTGGAAAAAGACCCTCTCTTAACTGCAGATATTTTAAAAGCTGCAAACTCCCCTTTGTATGGCTTCTCTCGTGAAATCAACGCAATTTCGCAAGCAGTAGGACTTTTTGGGATGGGGACAGTTCGAGGATTTGCCCTTGCATCAATAGTGAAAAAAAGTTTTACACTCGACCTCTCTCCCTATGGCATCAACAGCGATATGTTCTCAGCACTCTCTAAAAAACAGCATGCGCTCATAACAAGCTGGTGCATTAAAAAAGAGAATAAACTTCTTGGGGTTTTATCCCCTGCAGCATTTTTAGTTGAAATTGGAAAAGTTTTAATCTCGCAACAAATCATTGCGGAGAACAAACAAATAGCTTTTCGAGATGCACTAGCAGAACTTCAAGATGTTGAAGCGGCAGAGAGAAAAGTAATCGGTATCGATACTCCTGAAATTAGTGCTCAAATTTTCGAGCATTGGAGATTTGAAGAGAGTCTTGTAAGCGTTATAAGACACTGTTTAGACCCAGAAAAAGCGGACGAATCTGATAAAAAAGCAGCAAAAATTTTACAAGTCGTCAGAGTAGCTGTCCCTATTAACGGAGTTATCACAGAAGCAAGTGCTCATGAGGCAAAGAAGCTCATTGAAAAGTATAAACTTGATTTGCCAAGTTTTGAAGAAAGCATCAAAAATTTGACGAACAATAATTGAAATCTTTACTTATCAGGCTCACCCTTGGGTTAAGTGAGCAAGATATTGGTCCCGATGAGCGTATTCATATCAATCTTTTTTTGAGCAAAAACTATCTCACCTTCCATGACAATTTATACAAATTCAACTCAAAATACCGTGCCGGAACCCTAGGGCTTGTCCAAAACGGAACTGCTTACTTAAACGTCATTGGGGAAAATATTCGTGATTTGTACATAGGCGAAGGGGATTTGACCACCGCCAAAGAGGGCGACCTTGTCATAGCGCAAAGACTTCTAGGAGTTCGTGGAGCGCCTCGTGCAAAAATAGTAGAGATTCTTGGACGAGCTGTAAGCTACAGTATTGCCTATATCATCAAAAAAGGTGATTCCAAATTATTGGTGGACTTAAAAACTGACTTTGCAATTGGCGCAGGTCTGAGCGAAGAGGAACTTCTCGTTTGTGAAGTTGGTGATGTTTTCAAGATAGACAACCAAGAAAATGCGGTCATGGAAAAACTAGGCAACATCAACGACCCCCTTGTAGATGAGAAAATCGTCCTTGCACAGTTTAACAAACATGACGCATTCGAGAGAGAAGTTTTAGATATCGCCTCTTCATTTGAGAGTGTCGACGCTTCCAAATACCCAAAACGAAAAGACCTAAGAAACCTCCCCTTTTGCACCATCGACCCTGTCACTGCAAAAGACTACGACGATGCCATTTACTGGGATGATGAAAATACAACTCTTTATGTCGCCATTGCCGATGTGAGTGAATACGTCAAACCCTTTGGACCTATAGACAACGAAGCTATTTATAGAAGTTTTTCTATCTATTTTCCACATCGCTCCATTCCCATGCTTCCACGACAGCTCAGCGAAACACTCTGTTCCCTGCAGCCAAATGTAGATAGACTTGCTTATGTTTTTGAGATGAAACTTGATTTAGCCTCTTTAAAAGTGACAAAATCTGAAGTTTTTGAAGCAATTATTCACTCAAAAAGAAGATTTAACTACGAAGAGATAGATGAGTTTTTTGAAGGAAAATTGCAAGCCAAAACAGAGAACGAGCACCAAATTTTTGAGTATTTAAAAAAATTAAGGCCTATCACCGATGCACTCAAAGTGCAAAGACTTCAAATAGGGTACGATTTTCGCTCTAAAGAGCTAGAGATGTTTATCGATGAAAAATCTAACATTACACACACAACGTATGCTGAAGAAACTCCCTCTCATGCGCTTATAGAAGACTGTATGCTTTTGGCGAATAAAGCAGCTGCTGCTAGGTTTGAGCGAGGTATTTTTCGTATCCATGAGCCACCAAATCAGCTAAAACTTCAAATACTCTACCAAGAATTAGCTGGCATCGGTATGCTCATTGATATCAAATCAACCATAAAAGAGACGATTACTGACATACAAAAACAAGCAAGAGATATGGCTCTTGAGTCAGAAGTTGACACACTCATCATCCGCTCGCAAATGCAAGCAAGATACTCGCCCTTAAACTCTGGTCACTTTGGTTTGGGCTTTGAGGCTTACACCCATTTTACCTCACCGATTCGCCGCTATAGCGACCTCATTGTCCATCGTTTACTCAAAGCCATCGACAATAATGACACAGCTGAGAGCTCTTATGTTTTGAGAAACATAGAAGTACTGAGTATGACAATTAGCGAAAAAGAGAGAGAAGCCAGCACTGTAGAGAATGAATTTATGGCAAGAAAATTTGCAAGATGGGCAAATGAGCATAAAGATGAAATTTTCAAAGCACGGATCAATGCAACCGAGCCAGAAGTAAAAGCAGAACTTCATGACACTATCATGGGTGCAAGACTTACTATCACCGCCCATGAAAATCCAGTCCTTTTTGAAGATGTTCTCATCAAAATAGAGAGCGTCGACATACAAAAAGCCAAAATATTTGCTAGCATCATCAAAAGTGAAGAAGAGTAATGAACCAAAGTGAGCTAGAGAGGCATATCCAAAAAAAAACTCTCTCAAACAATTTTGTATTTTTTGGAGAGAGCAGCTTTCTTATTGATTTATATACAAAAAAAGTAAGCACTATCGAGGATGCTTCCATGCTCTCTTTGTACCATGATGAGTATGATTTCAACTCTGCAAAAGCACATCTCTCTCAGGCCTCACTTTTTGGAGATAGAAATGTTTTAATCCTCAAGAGTGAAAAAAAAATAGATAAAAAACAAGTTGATGCGCTTATAGATTTGTGTGAAAAAAATGCAGACAATATTTTAGTTTATGCTTATTATGGAAGCGACTATACATCATACAAAAATGCTTTTGCGAAAAAGAGCACCATGAGCGTGAGATTTTTCCATCCTAAAGATGCCGAAGCTCTTAACATCGTCATGCAAATAGCCCACGAAAAAAAAGTAAAAATCGACAGACACTCTCTCTCACATCTCCTGCAGTTACAAAACGGTGACGTAGCACTTGCATGTAATGAAATAGAAAAGTTTTCAATCTACGACAAAGAGATTACGATTAAAGACATCGACAATCTTGTTTTTGGCTTAGCAGAAATCAGCGTAGAGGCGTTGATACGGAAAATTTTGAACAAAAAAGATTTTACCCAAGATTTAAGAAATCTCCTTGATCACGGCGAAGACGAGATACGAATCCTCACAGGCATTACAAGCTACATAACACAACTTTACATGTTTAATATTTATATGCGCATCAACGGAGCTCCAAATGCACTCGCCATACTTGGATACGCACCTCCCTCTTTTGTAGTTGAAGAAAAAGTTGCACAAGCCCACAAACTAAAACCTGCAACTTATGCAAAGCTTCATGAGTTGCTTTTAGAGAGTGAGCTCAAAATGAAATCTAAAGATACAGATACGGAGGCTATTTTGCTCTCAACTTTGATTCGGATTCAAAAACTCCTCTAAGGCTTCCCATGAATAAATTCAACCACCTTCTCTTAAAATATCCACAAATCATTCTTATGTTGCTCATCTGCACAGTATATCTTTTTTTTCAAATGGACATGATGCTTCGCACAACAGGTGACGAGAAAACATATATTGCACAGGCTCTTGAGATGCATGAGAGTGGCTCTTGGTTTGTTCAAACATGGTCACAAGAGCATGATTACTACAAAGGACCTCTGCATTTTATTTTACTGAGAATTGGTTTTTTTATTTTTGGCGGAAGTATGTTTGCTACACTGTATATGAATTTTTTTCTTCTTATCATCGCCACGCTCTTTTTGTATAATTTTTTCCTCAAAGAGACACAAGATAAATCTTGGGCGCTCTTTTATGCAGGAAGTTTCGCAACAGGAATCGGACTCCATGCACATATGTTTGCCTCACAAATGGAGGCGGAATTAGTCACCCTGTATGCAATCATCATGTATTTTTTAAATAAAGTAGACACTTCAAAGCACTCGATTGATCAGATAATTTTATGGTCGCTCATCGGTTTAGTCGGATGGTTAAAATCACCTGCTTACAGCATTTTTTTAGCCATAAGCGTACTTCTTTATTGGATTTTTACAGCACAACTACGACAAAGAGTAGAAGAAAAAATAACTTGGATAGCCTTTTTTGCAGGGGTTCTTGTAGGTGTTGGCGGGTATCTCCCCATCCTTATACAAGATGGAGATACCTTTATCCAAACGTACATCATAAAAGAATCTCTCAGTAAAGGTGCCAACGGTGTCCCTTGGCAAAGTGCATTTTTTCCAGTTTTTACTTACTATCTCGCACCGTGGATGTTTGCATCAATCTTCTCTTTTTTTATAGCGATTTATACTATTTTTTCAAAAAAATCAACACTCCTCACTAAAAATGAGCTCAAACTCGTAAAACTTGCTTTGGCAATCATCCTGCCAACCCTCACTTTTTTTGTGATGCATCCTTATCGAGGGGAAATTTACGCTTTACCAACTGTAAGTGCCACTTGGCTCATTGCACTTCTCTACTGGAGAGCCTACACTTTAAAGTTTGAAAAAACCTATGTGTGGCTCATGAGAGCAAGCGTTATTGTTTTGTCTGCCGTTCCTATCCTCATCGTTACCATGACGATTCACTTTTCACCCATGCCAGACTTTTGGCCAAATTCGCTTCTCTGCATTGCGATTTTTGGTGGAACCTTTAGTATTGTGTTTGTATTTTATTTCTCAAAACAAGTATCAAAAAAAGGTCCAGCAGTATTAATTGTTGCATTTGTCCCTCTGTATATTTTACTAGGACTCCTCTTACAATCTTTTGGAAAAGAAGAAATGAGAGGTTTGCAAGAGTATATCACGCATAATAAAATCACAAAACCTATAGGCTACTACAACATCCACAGAAATGTATGGAGCGAATATGGATACCTTAATTTTTGGGTGCAACATAAAATTGTTGGCATTCATACGAAAGAAAGCCTCAAAGAGTGGCTAGAAAATGGCGGCATTATTATCCTCCCTTCACAAGTAAAATTTGAAACTTTTCAAACACAAGTAGAGGAACTCCTTCCCCAAGCCAAACTTCAAGTAACCCCATGGAAAAGATGGCTCACCCATGGAAAAGATGAAAACGGCGAATCAAGATTTGCAAAATACTGGCGAACAAAAGATATACAAACCATACAACAAGATTTTTACATCATAACAGATGTTACGCACTAAAACAACAAGCCAAGTTCAACAAGCAA
>DJAA01000036.1:32524-55540 GCA_002428085.1 Sulfurimonas sp. UBA6014
AAAGTTGAAAAGTTGAAAAAAGGTAAAAACTAAAAGAGTGATGCAAATGCAAGGAGTCTAGCGAGGAAGCGCACACAAGGTGCGTGACGAACGTAACGACGCAGCAGTTGCGTCGCTATTTTAGTTTTTAGAGGTGTCTACGATTTTGTTTGAGCCAATCCATGGCATCATCGCGCGAAGATTATTCCCTGTTTGCTCAATCAAAGAAGCCGCCGCATTTTTACGCTCTGCGTTCATACGAGGATACCCTGCTTTACCTTCAAGGATAAAATCTTTTGCGAAAGTTCCATCTTGAATCTCTTTTAAAATCTCTTTCATTGCTGCTTTTGAGTGCTCATTAATAACACGCTTTCCTGAGACATAATCGCCATATTCAGCAGTATTTGAAATTGAGTAACGCATATCAGAGATACCGCCTTGAAACATCAAGTCAACAATGAGTTTAAGTTCATGAAGACATTCAAAATAAGCTAACTCTGGAGCATATCCTGCTTCTGTTAACGTTTCAAATCCAGCTTGAACAAGAGAAACTGCACCACCGCAAAGAACAGCTTGTTCTCCAAAAAGGTCAGTTTCTGTTTCATCTTTAAATGTTGTTTCAATAATCGCTGTACGACCGCCACCGATAGCAGAAGCATACGAAAGAGCCAACTCTTTTGTTGTGCCACTTGGATTTTGACCAACAGCAATAAGGTCAGGAATACCGCCACCACGAACAAATTCAGAACGAACTGTATGTCCTGGAGCTTTTGGAGCAATCATCGTAACATTAATGTTAGTTGCTGGATGAATGCGTCCGTAGTGGATGTTAAAACCATGACCAAATGCAATCGTTGCACCATCTTTAAGATTAGGAGCTATTTCATGCGCATATATTTCAGCTTGATTTTCATCAGGAAGTAAAATCATAACCATATCCGCTGCTGCAGTTGCATCAGCAACTGTCATGACTTTAAAGTTTTTAGCTTCTGCTTTTGCCCATGAAGAGCCATTTTTACGAAGACCAATAATAACCTCTACACCACTATCTCTTAAGTTTTCAGCGTGTGCATGCCCTTGAGAACCAAAACCAACTATAGCAACTTTCTTGCTTTTTATGAGGTTAATATTACAATCTTTATCGTAGTAAACATTTAATGCCATTGTATTTCCTTGTATAGTGTAGAGTCAGGATTGACTCAAAATTTTGTCGCATTATACTTAAAATAATGTAAAACTTTTATTAGTCAAAGCTTATGAAATATTTTTTTTAATCCGAGAATCTGTATAATGCGAACAAACTAGCAAGGAAAAATATGAAAAAATTCAATTTATTTAAAGAGATTATTGTTGCAGACAAATTATCTCTCTTACAAGCCTTTAATACATCGAAAATGTTTGGCATAAACATAAAAGGTGCAGTCGTTTATGAACCTTTTGGAGAGAAGGAAATACTCATCTACAAAGGCAAACATACACCAGTTCAAACAAGTGCCCTTATCCCTAAAGCTGCTGTTTCAATCACCGCAATCCTTGGTAAAAATTATCAGGTCGTTGAGGATGAAGAGAGAGTGCTTATCAAAGCTTTCTCAAACTGGCAGGAACTTATCGGAGTCAATTTACCAAGAGCATCCTACGATGACACTACAGGTGATGGAGTTGCAGAGTTTTCAAATAAGGAACTTGAAGAGGTAGGCTGGCATGCGACGGAATTTAATATCAGCTACAGAACCTTAGTTGAACTTTTAGAATCCAAATGTGAGGGGACTCTTTTATGCATCGAACAAGAAGAGCCATATCAGTTCAGCGGACTTGCCTTTTTACAAGACGATGCACAAGCTACTCAAATAGCGTTTGAATACTGCCAAAATACGATTAAAAAAATCATATCCGAGGATCCTTTATTTCAAAAAGAAAATCTTAGCGACGATGAGCTTGAAGCTGCAGAATTTTTTCAGTTGCTATAAAATCTCTTCATGAATAAACAAAAAATTACGATTGAATACAAATACAGAGGTTCTGTTGAACTTCCAGATACGAGAGATGCAAAAAATATTTTTTTTAGAACCAAACAAGCATACGCCAATCATGAGCCAATGAGTGTTAAACTTCTCTTTAGCGACACTCAATTGCAAAAACTCAAGAGCTATAAAAAAGGGGGTGCAACTGAGGAGCTTGAAAACTTAGACTTTTATATACAATTGGGTGAGATTTTAAACTTTTCAACCCAAGATGCGCAAAGTCTAAAAAATTCTATCCTTTTGACAAATGACACCGCACACACCCATTTTAATATCGCTAAACGGATACAACTTATCAATAAAAAACATAAATCTAAGGCGCAAGAGAGTTATTTGTTTTGGGATATAGAAAATTTCTCAAGTATTGGATCTATTTTTACTGATGTTATTGAGCCTTATGCTCTTTTGGATGAAAATATATATCTTGCCGCCAATCCCGACTCACTCTATCTTAAAAAATCGGAGTGGGAAGCCAATTTATATGATTATGGAAAAACGCTTCAATCTTTTCATTTTGTTAAATGTGGTCATGGGAAAAATATTGCAGATGATGTTTTACTCGGAGAGTTTTTAAATTTAAAACTTAAAAACTCAAACGTTTTTTTACTTACTTTTGATAGAGAACTCAAAGAGAGATTTTTAGAATCTACTCATGAGAGCAATAATCTTTTTATATTAAGCAAGTAGCCTCATAACTCAATGACTTGAAATATTCCATCTCATATGGACCAAGAATACGAATCATATTTGTTGAACCCGCTACACCAACAGGGTCCCCAGCTGTTAAGATATAATTTTTGTCAAATTTCAATATCTTTCTTGCTTCTCCTTGAAGCATCACTTCATGAAGCGTTTTTCCAAAAGAGTTTTTGTCAATAACAAATGCAGGAACAACGCCCCAGCAAATAGTCAAAAATCTTGCCACTTTCATATCAGGTGTCACAGCATAAATATCACGGCGAGGACGGTAGCGAGAGAGTTTATGTCCAGAAGCTCCTGAAGCAGTTAAGCTTATAATTCCCCATGCTTGAACATCTTCACATAACCTAACTGCTGCTTCATTGATACTGTCAGTCACATCCCGCAAAGCAAAAGTGTTAAATTTATTGAATGGATATATTTTCTCAGCACCTTGAATAGCATGCACCATAGTTTGAACTGCTAAAACAGGGTTATGTCCCACTGCACTCTCTTCTGAGAGCATAACCACATCTGTTCCATCTAGAACTGCATTTGCGATATCACTAATCTCAGCACGGGTCGCTCTCTCTTTTTCTGTCATGGAGAGCAACATTTGCGTCGCTGTTATAACAGGCTTTGCCGCCTCATTTGCTTTTCGAATCAACATCTTTTGTAAAGCAGGCACTTCAAAGAAAGGAACTTCTATCCCTAAATCACCACGGGCCACCATTATCCCATCGCTCGCAGCTAAAATAGCATCGATATTTTCAACTGCATCAAATTTTTCTATTTTTGCAAAAAGTTCAACATTGCCATTCAATGCCGTAATAATATTACGAGCTTGAATCATATCTTTTGCATCTTGAACAAAAGATATTGCCATAAAGTCAACATTGTTTTTTACGCCCCACTCCATATCTTTATGGTCTTTTTCAGTGAGAACGTCTATTCCCAAACGCGTATTTGGAAAGTTCACCCCTTTTCTTGAGGAGAGTGTCCCTGGATTTTCTACTTTTACTTTCACACTTTGTGCTGAAGCCTCAAAAACACGAGTTCGAATCATCCCATCGTATAAAAAAACATAATCATCCACTTTCAATTGCTTCAATATGGCTGGCTGGTTAATGCAAGTTCTATACGTATTCTCTGAGATTTTAGTTCCTACAATAGTCTCTTGAACAAACTCAACAACATCATTTTCTAAAAGTGCAAAAGGTTCTTCAAGCATTCCAACTCGGATTTTAGGACCGCTGATATCTTGCATGACACCCGTTAAAAGTCCTGTATTTTTTTCTGCTGTACGGATTCTCTCTAAAACTTCTGAATGGTATTCATAAGAACCGTGTGAAAAATTTAAACGAAATACATTGACGCCTGCTCTTATGAGTTTTTCAATCATATCCAAAGAATCAGATGCAGGTCCAATAGTAGCTAAAATTTTTGTTCGTTTTTTCATATTTTCTCTCTTTCATTTATATTTTTGGAATTTTAGCATTATAGAATAACTTTAAGGACACATTTATTCAAACATGGACAAATATTACGCATTAACGTAAATTATGTAGATATCTTTGCAAAATAATCATCGCAGCAATGGAGTCAATTCTCCCATCACGGATTTGTTTCATTTGACCTTTCATCATGTGCTCGGCTTCTTTTGAAGAGCCTGCTTCGTCTTGATAAAATACAGAGCCTTTAAAATCAACAAGATTCATAAAATGTGCAACTCTGCGTTTCATCTCTTCTTCACTGCTTCCCCCAAGAGGAATGCCCACCACGACAACATCCACTTCCCAGGCTTGCAAAACTTTTTTCACTTCATCTGAAGCTTGATTTCTATTTTTTCGTACAACGGCAGGGAGCGGAGTGACTAAATCTTTATGTGCGGAATACGCCAAACCTATTCTTTTGAGTCCTAAATCTATAGCAATAGTTTTCATAGTTTTTTTATTTTCCCAAACAAAAAGAGCCAAACATTTTATCGAGCATCTCATCATTTTCAAAAGGTCTTGTAATGGATGTCATAGCCTTTATCGCTTCATTTAAGTGAAAAGAAAATATTTCAAGTTCTTGCTCTTGCAGGGGAAGAAAAGCCTCTTCAATATTTATCAAGGTGTTTTCAACAGCAGATATTTGTCTCAAAGAGATAAGCATCATCTCATCAGAAGTGTTGGTGATGTCCATGATGGTTTCTAAACGCTCTATAAGTGAACTTACACTCTCTTTTGAGTTTAACTCCAAATCAAACAAAACGTCTGTCATGTCAAACTTTTGCTCTAAATCTCTCTTGTTTTTTACAAAAAGGACTTTTTTATCTTTGGCATAAGATTCCAAAAGTGAAAGAATTTTAACATCTTCGCTCTGCGCTTCTCGTGAACCGTCAAAAAGTGCTATAACGATATCACTTGCAGTAATCGCCTCAAGTGAACGCTCAATACCGATACGCTCTATCTCATCGATTGACTCTCTGATGCCCGCGGTATCGACGATCTTTATGAGATGTGTTCCAATTTTTACTTGCTCTTCGATTGTATCTCGTGTTGTTCCTGCGATATCACTTACAATGGCACGGTTATAATTTAAAAGTGCATTTAGCAGAGAACTTTTTCCAGCATTTGGCTTGCCAATGATTGCCACTTTAAACCCCTGCATAAGCCCTTCTCTGGCTTTACTTGCCTCTAAAGTTTTATAAAGTGACTCTCGTAATTCGTCCAATTTTGCTTGTATCTGTACGACCAAATCTTGCGGCAAATCTTCCTCGGCATAATCGATACTCACCTCTGAATAGGCAAGAATATGAATCAAATCATCACGAAGTCGCTCTACATACTCTTTGAGTGAACCTTTCATTTGTAATGCTAAAATTTTCGCAGCATCTTGGCTTTTTGCTTCTATAAGCTGCGCGATTGCTTCAGCTTCACTGAGGTCAATTTTTCCATTAAAAAAAGCACGCTTGGAAAACTCACCTGCGGCTGCGAGTCTTGCACCATGAGACAAAGTTGCTTTTAGAATGCTTTGCGCAACGATGAAACCGCCATGACACTGAATCTCTACAACATGCTCTGCCGTAAACGAATGGGGAGCTTGAAAATAAATTACAATCGCTTCATCGATGAGTTCATTTTGTAGATTATAAATATTGGTAAGCGTTGCGTATCTTGGGTGAAAATCTTTTTTGTTTGTAAGTGCTTTTGCAATTTGCAAGGCTTTATCACCGCTTATTCTTACGATGGCGATAGAGCCTATGCCGTTTGCCGTGGCAATGGCTGCTATAGTATCAGTCATTTTTAGTTAGAGTGATAGTCATTTATAATAATATATTTGAGTCCATCCCGTGTTGAGCGAATGGCGACATATTTATCAGAGTATATTTCTCGCAACTCTCTCAGTGCAATTTGAACCAATACTCCATCAAGAATTTTTGTCTGCGCGCGTCCGTCTCTGTCAACATTTTCGCAAACATTTACTAAATATCGAGATACTGCCTCTTCTTGATTTTTCAAAAACTCTGCTATCTCAAGGCGAAGTTGTACTTGGTATTTTGTATTAATCCAGTTAAAAATCATATACGAGAGGGCTTTATATCTGTACCCCTCTTTGCCAATAAGGAGTGCAGCATCTTCACCTTTAAACTCAATCAGCAAAGTATTTGCATCATATATACTCACCTCTATCTCATCAATAGAAAAACATGTTAAATCAAAAAGTTTATTTATTTCTTCTTTAATAGTTATCGCGGTTTGTGCTAAATTGGGAATTTTTATATCATTTTCGTACGATTCATCTGCATAAACAGGTTCATAATTTGCTTCATCTTCATCATCTTGAATACTCACAAAAGATGTCGGCAATATCGTATTATTTAGAACTGTTTGCGTACTCATTGTTTGTTCTTTTTGTTCTTGCGCAGGAGGAGAATATTTTTTTGTTTTAGCAGATTCTTGGGGTTTTATTTCTGTTTTAGTCTCACCTTGAGTTTTGCTTTTTATTGGTGTTTTAAGAGGTTCGCTTTTTGATGTGGTGTGTATATCTTGTACTTTAGATTTTTTTTCAAATTTTTCAACTTGGTTTGATTCTTTTAGTTCTTTATCAGCAACAATAACTGCACCCTTTTTAAAAAGTCCTAAAAACCCTTTGCTAGGATACTGGATTACTTCGATTTTTAATTCAGTAACGGAACACTCTAATAAAGCAGCAGCATCTTTGTATGCTTGTTCAAGTGTTTCTGCAGCTATCTTAATCATTTTTCTTTTCCGTTATCTCTTTTGTTTCATTGTGTTTATGAAGTGCAATTTTTGCATCATGAGCATTTTTAAATTGTTGATTGACAATAAATTGCTGTGCAATTGAAAAAAGATTGTTGACAAACCAGTAAAGAACCAAACCTGATGGAAAAGTTAAGAAGAAAAAGGTAAAGATGATTGGCAAAAATTTAAATACTTTTTCTTGTAGTGGGTCGGTAAAATTATTTGGAGTCAATTTTTGTTGGTAGTACATAGATGCACCCATAAGGATTGGCAAAATATAGTACGTATCCATTCTTGATAAATCTGTAATCCATAAAGCCCAAGGAGCACCTTGAAGTTCAACTGCGTTTAAAAGTACGCGGTAGATAGCAAAAAATACCGGTATTTGTAAAAGCATAGGCAAACAACCGCCAAGTGGATTTGCCCCGTGTTTTTTGTACATATCCATGACCGCCGCATTCATGCGTTGCGGTTCACCTTTGTACTTTGCTTGAATCTCTTTTATCTTAGGTGCAATTTCTTTAATTTTTTGCATAGAAACCATACCCTTGTACGTTAAAGGGTAAAGAACTATTCGAATAATAATTGTAAGCGCAATAATAGACCAGCCCCAGTTTCCAAAGATGTCATAGAGCCATGACAAAAGTTGAAAAAGTGGTTTTGAAGCAAAAGTAAACCAGCCGTATTCTATAGCATTGACAAGAACAGGGTTTATCGATTCTAAAACCTTATAGTTTTTCTGACCAATATAGCCCTTAAAGCTCATTTTTTGTTGCGCATCAAAATAAATAATCGGATTGTCATTTTTATCTCGCTCAACAATAATGTTTGTCTCTTTTGAAAAATCGTACATTATCGTTGCAGAATACTGATCAAAAGCAGATATAAGCTCAACACCCGCAAAAGATTTTCTTCCCTCAGCGTCCCCGTCTTCTATAATAGTAGTTATTTTATCATCGGTGTACACCATCGCACCCGAAACTGTCATCATCTGCTCAGTTATTTCAGGTCTTTGCCCTAAATAAATAAAATATCTTTTATCTTCAGACAAAGAAACAACAGCGTCATAATGTCCATCAGGATAAAAAGTAAGTTCTTTTGTAACCGTTACATTTGATAATTTTTGAGTTAAAATAACTTTTTGAGGCGCATCATCAAGAAGAATTGCATTCGCACTTGCACTATAGGCAACTTTTGTAGCTTCACTATTGAGTGCTTCATCTAAAAATCGTACAAAAAGGGGTTTTGTAGCTGCTTGTGGAATAAGCTGTGAATGATTATCTTCTTTATCATTATATTTGGCTTGCAATAATTCTTTTGACGAAACACGACCTAAAGTGTCTATTTTTAAAATAAAATCTTTATTTGAAACCGTAAGTATAGTGCTGGAAGCACTTGAAGCTACTTGGTCTTCTATAGAGATTGCATGTCCCGAAGCTTCTTCAACCGTCGTTTGAGTCGCTTTTTCATTTTGTTGGTCTTGTTTTAATTCAATATTTTGGCTCTTCTTTTGAGCATCTGCAATTTCTGGCTGAACTGGTGGAAAAATAGCAGTATATGCTACGAAAAATACTATAGACAATGCCACTGCTAACATTAGTCTTTGATTAGATGTCATTTTATCTAACACGGTCACCCTTTATATGAAAAATTTTTTATGATATAAAAACGGTTTTTTTTATTTGGAACCAACCAATATTTTATAGAATCAATCCCCAAATTTCTAGGCTTGCAAGAGAGTTTATCAAGTAAAGGATACTCAATACCGCCCTCAAAAAATTGATTACAACGTAGTATTCTAGTAAAAGAGTGGTAAAAAGCACTTGAAATGGAATTATTTTCAAAGTGAAGTCGGGCAAATTCACTGCAAGATGGGTAATATCGGCAACTACCAAAGCCAATAAGTGTAAAAAATTTTTGATAGAACCATAAAAGTTTAAGTAAAAAAAATCGAACCATTATGCATTTACTTTGAAGGATTTAGAACGAGTCAGCACTTTTAAAAAGTCACTATTCAACTGAGTGTGCGCTGCATCAAAGAGTGATTGCTTTGCAACAAATATATATGTGCCATCTTGGAGATTTTTTGAATATTCACAAAACAGAGCTCTAAGTCTTCTTTTGGCTCTGTTTCTGACTACAGCGTTACCGATTTTTTTAGTAGCTGTAAATCCAACCCTGTGAACTTCATTTTGAGGAAGAAAAAAAAGCACAAGACTATCTGAGTGTTGACTTTTTCCTTTGTTATAAATATACTGAAACTCACGATGCTGTTTCAGCGTATTAAATCCGCCTAAACTGACAATTTTTTACGACCTTTAGCACGGCGTCTGTTTATAACTCTACGGCCATTTTTAGTGGACATACGAAGTCTAAAACCATGAGTTCTTTTTTTTGGTGTACTATGTGGTTGGTATGTTCTTTTCATTGACATATCCTTTTATAATTTTAAGAGCGCAATTGTATAAAAATCTTACTTAAAGCACGGTTAAGGTTACATTTAGCTCTGCGACACTGTTACTTGAATCTTTTCATTTTGTAAATCAAATATCACTTTCGAGCCTTCTACAACTTTCCCCTCTAAAATCAGATCAGCCAAGCGGTCTTCTACTATCTCATACAAAGCACGTTTCAAGGGTCTTGCTCCATAAACAGGGTCAAAACCTGCCTCGGCAATATATGCCTTGGCTTGTGGTGTGAGTGTAAGTTCTATCCCTCTTTGCTGCACTTTTTTCGCGATGTCTGCAAAAAATATATCGACTATAGCGACAATTTGCTCTTGTCCTAGAGCATTAAAAATTACAATATCATCTAAGCGATTTAAAAATTCTGGTTTAAATGCTTGACGTAATTCACCCATGACCATCTCATTTAATGCCTCTGACTGGGGATTATTTATGATTTTATCGCTTGCAATATTCGATGTTAAAATTATAATTGTATTTGTAAAATCAACCGTTACCCCTTTGTTGTCAGTCAAACGTCCATCGTCTAAAACTTGAAGCAGAATATTAAAAACATCGGGATGTGCTTTTTCAACCTCATCAAATAAAACAACGCTATAAGGTTTTCTTCTTACCGCTTCTGTCAGTTGACCACCCTCTTCGTAACCTACATATCCAGGGGCTGCACCGACTAAACGTGAGACTGCATGTTTTTCCATATATTCGCTCATGTCTATTCGTATCATGGAATCTTCACTGTCAAACAAAAACTTTGCCAAGGTTTTAGCAGTTTGCGTTTTACCAACACCAGTGGGTCCTAAAAATAAAAAACTCCCAATTGGAGATTTGTTATCACTTAAACCCGCTTTGTTTCTTTTTATAGCACGTGCAACTGCATGGGTGGCTTTACTTTGTCCTATCACTTCACGGTTAAGCTCGTCTTCAACATTTAAGACTTTATCTTTCTCACCTTGAAGCATTTTTTTCACAGGAATGCCCGTCCATCTTGAGACAATACTTGCAATAGCATCCTCATCTACACTATTTTTTAAGAGCGTTCCAGCCTCTTGCATTTTTTCCCACTGAGCATTGAGATTTTTTTCTTTTTGAATAAGCGCTGGAATAGCACCATACTCTATTTCAGCCGCTTTATTAAAATCTGATTTGTTTTTTGCAAGCTCAGCTTCTCTTCTTTTAGAATCAATTTCAATTTTTATAGTAGAAATTTGGTCAAAAACATTTTTTTCCGTCGCAAATTGAGACTCTAGTCTTCGTACTTCTTCTTCGACATCGGCGAGCTCTTTGACTATTTCGCCAAGTCTTTTAGTATTTTGAGCGGACTCTTCCATCTTAAGCGCTTCTCTTTCTACTTTAAGCTCTGAACTTTTTCTCTTTGCAGCACTTAAAATATTTGGCTCTGACTCTATCTGCATCTTGAGCTCCGCCGCAGCTTCATCGATAAGATCTATCGCTTTGTCGGGAAGAAATCTATCGGCTATATATCTATCTGAGAGTTTCGCCGCAGCAACTAAAGAACTATCTGTAATAGTGACATTATGGTGTGCTTCAAGTCGCTCTTTTATCCCTCTTAAAATCTGCAACGACTGGTTTACTGTAGGCTCATCGAGGTTAATAGGCAAAAATCTTCTTTGCAGTGCCATATCTTTTTCAAAGTATTTTCGATACTCTTTAAGTGTAGTGGCTCCGATAGTGTGAAGCTCTCCACGGGCAAGGGCTGGCTTTAATATATTTGCAGCATCCATACTTCCCTCACTCGCACCTGCTCCGACAATAGTATGAATCTCATCTATAAATAAAATAATATTGCCGCTTTTTTTCACCTCATCAATCACAGCTTTAAGTCTATCTTCAAACTCTCCGCGATATTTTGCTCCGGCTATAAGAGCACTCATGTCAAGTGCTATCACCTTTTTGTTTTGAAGAGATGTTGGGACATTTCCACTCTGAATCCTTTGAGCAAGTCCTTCAACTAAAGCTGTTTTACCAACTCCAGGTTCACCTAAAAGCATAGGATTATTTTTTGTTTTTCGGATGAGAATCTGCATCATGCGCGTTATCTCCTCATCACGTCCGATAACAGGAGAGAGTTTCCCCTCTGCTGCTTCTTTTGTTAAATCAATGCCGTATTTTTCCAAAGACTCAAATGTCTCATCAGAACTTTGCGACTCTATTTTTGCGCCGCCACGCGATGCTTCTAGATTTTTTTCCAGTTCCATCAGTTGCGTATATTTTGAGAGGACCGTAGAAAACGGAGGATTTTTTAAATTCGCCAAAAGATAGGTATCTACAGCTAAAAAGTTGTCTCCATTTTTTGTCATAAGCCCCGCACCGTTTTCTATAGTCGCACCAAATTCACGGGAAAGCTTGATGTTTTCTTTAGAAACCGTGGAAGATGTAGCAAGTTTGTTTGCTAAACTCTTTACATCCAATTCTATTGCCGCCTTGTCAATATTCATCTTCCGAAACATCTGATTTAAAATAGAGTCAGAATTAGCAAGCAAAGCCCATAAAAAATGGATTGGAGCAACCTCTTGATTTTTATTATGCAATGCCAGAGAAACTGCTGAGTCTATCGCCTGTGTCATGTTGTGTGTGAGTTTTTCAAATATATTATTCATTTTGACCATCCTTTTCATTAAATATTTAAAGTTATTGTATCAAATTGAGTCACTTATTGTCAAGTTTACTTAGTCATCTGTGTGTATGTTTCGTTTTAAATCAAATTATTATATAATTTTAAAATATATATTTTATCAGGATTTTCACATGCCTACAATTTTAGAAGCTATTACTGGGCGCTCTTCAAAGCGCTCCTACCTTCCAATACCTCTTCCTAAAGAGATTCAAGAAAAAATCTTAAATGCCGCGGCACAAACGCCTAGCGGAGCAAACATGCAACCTTGGATAGTCTATGCAATTACTAATCATGAAGTGCTCACAAATATCGGGGATGCCATCATTGCGAAAATGAACGAAGGTGTTGCTCATGACCAATTCATCCAATACTATCCCGTAAACTGGGTAAATCCCTATAAAAAAAGAAGAATTGCTACAGGTGTGGGACTCTACACGCTCATGGAAGTAGACAGAAAAGACAATGAAAAAAGGGTAAAAATGTGGCACGACAACTTTCGATGGTTTGGAGCGCAGACAGTTTTTTTCGTCTTTACCGACAAGGCAAATATCGAAGGTGCGCAAGGTGCCCTCATAGATTGTGGAGCGTATATGCAAAGTATTTTACTTGCCGCACAAGAGTTTGGCATAGACTCTTGCCCGCAAGGTTCTACTACGGAGTTTGGCAAAGTGGTTGCGGATATATTAAAAACTCCTGATAATTTGGCACTTCTCTACAGCATCGTTTTAGGCTATGCGGACAAAGATGCAAAAATAAATAGCTATCAACCTCAAAGAGTGACTCTTGAAGAATCGGTGATTTTTATAGACTAAACTGATGCTTGCTTCAATTCACAAATGAGTTGCATTTTTTTAGCATATCTTTGCAGCATTGTTGTATTTGCACTCATTCCGCCGCTATGAACATATAAAATTTTTTCGTCTGTTTGTTCCAAAAGAGCTTGCCACATGCCGGGTGCATAAAGCAGGTCAAACTCGATTCCGCCTGCTAAGAGTTTTTTATACATACGGAAAAATTCAGGATAAAGTTTTGCGAAGTGGTATTTTTTTGTTGGTTCTAAAATGATTAAATTATTTGGAATTTGGCTAAGTGCACTCATTTGTTCTTTGAGATATGCTGAGTTTCCGACGCATGGGGTTGTGTAAACTTTGTATTCTGGCAAAGCCAATGCCAGATAAAGGGCAGTTGTACCCGTTCCCGAGGGAGTTGCTAAAGATTTTACCTCTGGATTGGCTGCTCTGATTTCTTGTGCTAAAACTTCCAAACCCTCTTTGGCACTTTTGTCTGCTCCGCCTTGGTCTATGAGAAAAGTTTTTTCTTCCAAGTTCATTCTTAAAGATGCAACGAACTCTTTATAAAAAGGTTCTTCTATTTCCACATGCCCCATTCCAAGAGAGAGTGCTTGAAAAAAGTTTCCCTCATTTTGCTCTTTTTGAAGCTTACTTAGTGGCTTTGTGTAGTAAACAAATTCCCAATTTTTTCTTTTGCACATAGCAGCGATTGCGAGCATGGCGTTAGACTGGGTTCCGCCGTATGATATGATTTTGTTCCATGAGAGCTTGGGGGTTTGTAGAAGCGCGTAAAGTTTACGGTATTTATTTCCTGCTAAAAAAGGATCGATTAAATCGTCTCGTTTGACAAAAAAAAGTCTCCCCTCTAACTCTATTTGAGAGATGGGGGAGCAAGTCATGAGAGGAAATTAATTGATAGTAGCTGTTTTTTGTAACTGCTGCATTTTTTCTTGTACAATAGATTTGAATTTTTCCATTTTTATTCTTTGCTCAATAAAAGGTTTCACTTCAGCAAATCCTCTTGTAGTTTTAGCTTTTTTCTCTTGTAAATAAATAACATGGAAACCAAATTGTGTTTTTACAGGCTTGAGAGTAATCGCACCGACTTTCATTTTAAAAACTTCATCATTAAAAGCTGGAACCATTTGTCCTTGAGCAAAGAAACCTAAATCTCCCCCTTTTGGTGCACTAGGTCCAGTTGACTTTGTTTTTGCCAATTCGATAAATTTTGCTTGAAGTTCATTGCCTTTAAGAGATTTTAGCTCAGTGATAATTTTTTTTGCCTCATCTTCTGTCGTCACTAAAATATGACGTGCATGAACGCTCTCTTTTTCATTAAACTCTTCTTTATTTTTATCATAATACTCTTTGAGCTCTTTCTCAGCAACTTTCACTTTGTCAAGTTCACGTTTTTGCCACACTTGGATTGCTAACTCTTTTTCAACTTTTTGCTGAATTTTTATATATTCGTCTTTAAACTCTTTAGATTTTATGATACCTGTTTTTTTTGCATCATCAAAAACTAGTTCTTTTGCGATTAACTGTTCCAAAACTTGTTTTCTAAACTCTGCTTGTTTATCCTCTGGGACTTGGTTAAATCTCCCTTGCGTTGCTTGCATTAACGCATCATCTACGTCCGCCTGTGATATTGCTACTCCATTGACTGTTACTAAAGTTTGTCCACTCGCTAATGTACAAGCTAGTAAAAACGCTGCTACTATTTTCGTCCCTAATTTCATATAATGTTTCCTTATTTTTTTTTAAAAAAATATTTTAGTATTTGTATACTAACGATAAATAAACAAAACTCCTCAAAATGTTCCCCTGCGACCGAACCAATTTTCTCAATGTCAGTCCAATTCTTGAAGTGAAGCCTCATTTTCTACATTTAGCTATAATTTTGCCTATGAAAAAAGAACCAAATTTTAAAGTTGTATCAGACTATCAACCAGCAGGCGATCAGCCGACTGCCATAAAAACGCTCACAGATTCTATCCTTCAAGGAAATCGATACCAAACACTTGAGGGTGTGACTGGAAGCGGTAAAACACATACAATGGCACGAGTTATAGAAAATATAAAAATGCCAACTATCATCATGACACACAACAAAACCCTTGCTGCACAACTCTACAGTGAATTTCGTCAATTTTTTCCAAACAATCATGTTGAGTATTTTGTATCGTATTACGATTACTATCAGCCTGAGGCATACATTCCAAGGCAAGATTTATTTATAGAAAAAGACAGTGCCATCAATGATGAACTCGAACGCATGCGGCTCTCTTCTACCGCGAATCTCCTCTCCTATGATGATGTTATTGTCATAGCTTCCGTTTCGGCAAATTATGGTTTGGGTGACCCTGAGGAGTATCAGAATATGGTGCAGTCTGTTGCTATCGGCGATGTGATTGCTCAAAAAAAGCTTCTGCTTCGTTTAGTTGAGATGGGATATAGCAGAAACGATACCTATTTTGACAGTGGGCACATTCGCGTAAACGGGGAAACTTTAGATATTTATCCCCCTTATTTTGAACAAGAAGCCATCCGCATAGAATTTTTCGGCGATGAAATCGAAGCGATTTATACCTTCGACATCATAGATAATAAACGCCTTGAAGACCACAAAAAACTCACTATTTATGCAACTTCACAGTTTAGCGTCAGTCAAGAAAAAATGGCGATTGCAATAAAACGCATAGAAGAAGAGCTTGACGAAAGACTTGCATTTTTTCAAACACAAGGCAAACTCGTGGAGTATCAGCGGCTCAAACAAAGAGTAGAATTTGATCTTGAAATGCTCCAAACAACTGGCATGTGCAAAGGTGTAGAAAACTATTCACGCCTTCTAACAAATAAAAAACCGGGCGAAGCTCCTTTTACACTGCTCGATTATTTTGCTCTCAATCACAAAGACTACTTAGTCATTGTCGATGAATCCCATGTTTCACTTCCGCAGTATCGTGGCATGTATGCAGGAGACCGTGCGAGAAAAGAGGTGCTTGTAGAGTATGGTTTTAGACTCCCCAGTGCACTTGACAACAGACCACTTATGGCAGATGAGTATATAAATAAAGCCCCTTACTACCTTTTTGTTTCAGCAACTCCTTCACAATATGAGCTTGAGATGTCAAGCACCATAGCCTCTCAAATCATCCGCCCCACAGGACTACTTGACCCAATTGTTGAGATACGACCCTCTGATAATCAAGTCGAAGACATTCATGATGAGATTAAAAAAATAACTGTTAAAAATGAAAGGGTACTTATCACTGTTTTAACAAAAAAAATGGCTGAAGCGCTTACTAAATATCTTGCAGACTTAGGGATAAAAGTTCAATACATGCACTCAGATATTGACACAATTGAGAGAAACCAAATCATCCGTTCTCTTCGTCTTGGAAACTTTGACGTTCTTATCGGTATCAATCTTCTTCGTGAGGGCTTGGACTTGCCCGAGGTTTCGCTCGTTGGGATTTTAGATGCAGATAAAGAAGGCTTTTTAAGAAGTGAGACTGCACTTATCCAAACAATAGGTCGTGGGGCTAGAAATGAAAACGGACGCGTTATCCTTTATGCCAACAAAATAACAGGCTCCATGCAAAGAGCCATCGATAAAACAAATGCTAGACGGACGATTCAAGAGGCTCACAATATAAAATACAAAATTACTCCAACCACAACCATTCGCAAACTAGATGAAAATCTTAAAGTAGAAGACCACGGCGGACTCTATCAAAAACACAAAAAAATGGATAAAATGCCGGCATCAGAGAGAAAAGCCCTAACCAAAGAGCTTATGCTTCAAATGAAAAAAGCAGCAAATGAGTTAAACTTTGAAGAAGCAGCACGTCTTCGTGATGAAATCATGAAAATCAAGCAATTATAGGAAAACATACACATGGAAGAAACTTTTAGTAATTTAGCTACATACGGATACATAGGGCTTTTTCTGTACTCTTTAGGAGGTGGATTTATAGCACTTATTGGAGCAGCAGTGCTTTCATTTATGGGGAAAATGGATTTAACTTTGTCTATCACGATAGCTTTTTTAGCCAATGCATTAGGCGATGTACTCCTATTTTATATGGCAAGATATCAAAAATCAGTCATGATTGAGAGCATAAAAAAGCATAGAAGAAAACTGGCTCTTTCACATATCATGATGAAAAAATACGGTTCATGGATTATTTTATTTCAAAAATTTATTTATGGCTTAAAAACTCTTATACCTATTGCAATTGGTCTTACAAAATATGACTTTCAAAAGTTTCTAGTTTTAAATATTATAAGTTCAGCGATTTGGGCATTGGTTATTGGACTTGGAAGTTACTATTCTGGAAGCACTCTTGTAACAATTGCTCAAAATATTGGAGAAAATCCATGGATTGCACCACTTATATTGGTAACTTTAGGTGGAGCTTTGTGGTTTTATTTGACGCAAGCGACAAAAAAAAGAGTGAAATAAAAAGTCGGCAAGTGGAAAAAGTTTCCGCCTGCCATACTTTGTGACATAAGTTTTTTAGCTTCCTATGATTGGACCATAAGGAGAAAAATCTATATGATCTGGAGAGATATATTTTTTATAATTATCAATAAACAATTGTGCTAAACCATCACGTGCCGCTTCAAAAGCGACCTTATCTTCCCAAGCTTCTCGTGGAAAAAGAACTTTTGGATCTATATCACCAAGAGTATTAGGAACATTCAAACGGAAAGTTTTTGTAACTCTAAACTCACTTTTGTTAATCGTCCCATCAAGAACCGCGTTAATACATGCTCTTGTATCTTTAATACTCATGCGTTTTCCAACACCAAAAGCACCGCCTACCCAGCCTGTATTGACAAGGAAAACATTTACTTTATGTTTGTCTATTTTTTCGCCGAGAAGTTTCGCGTATACAGTTGGGTGCAATGGTAAAAAGGCTTCACCGAATGCTGCAGAAAAAGCTGCTACTGGCTCAGTGATGCCACGTTCAGTTCCCGCCACTTTTGCTGTGTATCCACTTAAGAAGTAATACATTGCTTGCTCTTTTGTTAACTTAGAAACAGGAGGTAAAACACCAAATGCATCAGCAGTTAAAAAGATAATATTTTTAGGATGACCCGCACTTAAGCCCGGCTCATGATTTTCAATATGCTCTATCGGGTAAGAAACACGCGTATTTTCTGTTTTTCTTCCATTACCATAATCAACATTTCCCTCATAATCCATAACGATATTTTCAAGAAGTGCATTTTTACGAATTGCATTGTAAATTTCAGGCTCATTTTTAGGATCAAGTCCTATAACTTTCGCATAACATCCACCCTCAAAGTTAAATACACCATGCTCATCCCAGCCATGCTCATCATCACCAATAAGGGCACGGTTTGGATCAGTGCTGAGCGTAGTTTTGCCAGTTCCACTCAAACCAAAGAAAAGGGCAACGTCGCCATCATTTCCAACGTTTGCAGAACAATGCATAGGCAATTTGCCAACCAATGGCAACCAATAGTTCATCATTGAAAAAATACCTTTTTTCATCTCGCCGCCATACCAAGTTCCGCCAATGATACATATATTATTTTCAATATCAAACATAACAAATACTTCAGAGTTAAGTCCATGTTCTTTCCACTTTTTGTCGACTGCTTTACAAGCGTTTAGAACTGTAAAATCTGGTTTAAACTCTTCAAGCTCAACCTCTGTCGGTCGAATAAACATATTTTTAACAAAGTGAGATTGCCAAGCAACTTGAGAAACAAATCGCACTGCTTTTTTTGAAGCGACACTCGCCCCACAAAAAACATCAGTCACGTAAACGTCACTGTTTGATAATTGCTCTTGTGCGACAACTAAAAGTTCAGCAAAAATTTCTGCACTAACCTTCTTATTTATGTCTCCCCAAGCAATGTATTTGTTCGACGGATCACGATCAACAATATACTTATCTTTAGGGCTGCGACCTGTAAAAATACCCGTATCTACAGCACTTGCACCCGTTTTAGTTAGAGCACTTTCACTATTACTGAGTTCGTGTCCAATCAACTTATTGTAACTAAGGTTATGATAAACCTTCCCAAGATTTTTCAATCCTATTTTTTCTAATTCAATTAAATCCATAATTTACCTTTTAGTTTTAAAATGTAAACAAAACATACATCTCGAATAGATAAATTATACACTCAATAAACCTAAAAAATATATAAAAAGTATGTGTATTTGCAAAATAATAAAAAGTATCGTAAAGTAGTAAAGTGTAGTGTTATTTTAAGAATTATTGGATAGAATTTTGGTCTTAGTTTGGTCGCGTAACTCAGCGGTAGAGTGCCACCTCGACAAGGTGGAGGTCAACAGTTCAAATCTGTTCGTGACCACCATACTTTTAAAAATATTTAAACTTCATTGAAAAACAAATTAAGAAAACTTCTCTAATCCATTTTATATTTTAAAATTACACTTGCATATCCTGTAATCATATTGTCAAAATTGTACGTTTCACCGTTGATTGTATTTTCAGCTTGAAAATTTATAACTCTCGCTCCCAATTCAAAGTCTACGCTCTCTCCAAGATGAAAATTAAACCCTGCATCAGCTCCAACATACGAATCCGAAATAGTTCGTGAGATAGAATTTTCATCAACAAAACGTATATTTGCCAAACCTGTATTTACACCCAAATAAAAATTTGCCAAAGAAGAGAAATTAAACATATACTGCAATTCTGCCCCTAGAGTTGTCATGTAATCAAACTCTTGTGCATCGTAATATCTTCCACTTAAAAAGAGTCTGTAATTTTCACTCTGTGCACCTATCTTAAATCCACCGTGTCCAAAACTATGTTCTTTTGTTGTCGATGCTATCGCCCCAGCAGTTTGTTTATCCACATCTAAACTACTATAACCACCCTCAATGCCTACAAGAGAAAAGGTCTCAAAAGAGTATGGAGATTTATCTGCGGCCATCAAGCTACTCACAAGGAGACTCGCAATAAGTATTTTTTTCATTGTGTTTTTCATTCTTTTTCCTTTTTTATCAAAATTCTGAGCTTGGTAAAACATTGAGAAGTTTTATTTCACCAGCTACTGGAGCAGGAGCTGTAATTTCAACATCCACATATCCAATCCCTCCATTCGTAGTACAATTTTTAATATTATTACCTACACCACTCATTGAGTCACCTTGAATACTTGAACTTACGCCATCGCCTGTTACTTCAACATCATAACCGAAATTAGCATTTTTATAATATTCTACAGTATCTGTAATGGTAACATCCAAACGGACGACACCAGAAAAACCTTGACTAAACTTATAGGACTCACCAGTTAAACCCTTAGCTCTTAAAGTAATTTTTTTTGCAAGTCCAAGTTTAGACTCTTGATTTTTCGTCTCACCAATGATATTTGTCCAAAGTACGACACTTTTACCAACCATATAGTAGTCATATTCCACTTGCAAAATCATACTTCCCGTATCTCCCAGTATGTTATTTCCATCTTTTGCATAAACGTTTGCCACGACTGGATGACCTTCACACGTCTCATTTCTAAAGTTGTGTCCTACTGCAAAACCTAAGCCACTGACATTTACACCATCGTAATTATCTTTTAATGAAAGTGTCGTACTAGTGAATGTATCAATATCCCATTTTCCATACGTATCAAAGAGGTAGCCACTTCCACCAAAAATCACCAATTTATCATTTACTAAGTCAACATTTCCAAACACTGTTTTTGAAGAGTTAAATGTATCTATCGTACTATTAGTCAAAGTTCCATCGCCTGGCACTGAGTCAAAGTAGAGATAATTTGCAACATTTGATGTCGCAGCAGTACTTTGTGTATACCCAGCTATCATCCCCATGGCGACTGCTGGAGTAGTGTTGATACGGTTATTATACTTATCTGTAACAGTAAGCACCCAATTTTCAATAAATTTTGCATACTCTGCATTTTGCTCACTCCCCGCATAGGAGAGACTCATAGCCGTTGGTGGGCCTGAGAGGACAACTATATTAAATACTCTTGTCAGTGTTTGAGTGTTGTTATTGGCATCTTTAAAAGTAACTTCTGCTTTAATTGGAAGTATTCCCGAGAGAGTCTTTGTCTTGACATTCATCTGCACTTCATTCTTCCCATTGACAGTAAGGGATGTGCCAGTATTACCGCTACTATCTTCAAGTGTCGCGATTAAAGGATTGAGAACAGTCACTACTATTGACGTTATGTTTGAATCATTTAAACGGACATTTTTATCATCTGCTATAAAAAAAATCATCCCTTTTGTAAGTTCCAGCCCCATACTTGTATCATAAAGCGCATCTAAGAGATAATTAGAAAGAACGATTTGCCCTGATTCAGGTGTGATATTGAACGTAAGGTCAGTTTCAGAGAGTAAAGGTTGTGCATCATGGTAAAACGTAAAGAGGAGCGTATCATTTCCATTGAGTGGATTTGGAGCAGTATAAACAAAAGAGGCTTTGCCATTTAAAACAGGAACACTTGAAGTATTAAAATTTCCAACATCTTTTCCACTTAAGACAGCCGTAGGGTATTTTATCTTGATGTTTCCACCTGTATACGGGGAATTATCTTTATCGTAAACATTCATACCGATGGTAACAATTTCCCCATTTTGCGTAATATTGATTGTTGAATTATTTAAAACTATGTGAGGGATATCAGGAATATAGTTTACAGTTAAGGTCGTTTTTATAGTGTCGTTATAAGAAAAAATAAATGATAGTGGAGAAATTGATTTTAATGGATTTGGTCCTACTAAAGTAAAAATTGCCTCTCCATTTATGATATCTACTTCATTTTCACTAAAACGTCCCCCAGATACATTTCCATCAATCATCTCCGGTGGATAACTTACTTTGATTGTTCCACTATTTAAAGTGCTATTATTACTACCAAATGCCAATACTTTTATCGTAAGCATTTCCCCATTTTGAGAAAGAGTAATTTCTGGATTTTCAAGACGAATCTTGGGATATACAGAAGTAGTATTTCCATCAATAACCACGTTATTCTCACCCGTTGTATTGTTCCCTTGGCATCCGCTAAGTCCAAGCAGTAATGCCAAAAATAACCCAAATATTAAACTTTTATATACACTCATGAACAAGCCTTTAATGTTGTCAAAATAATAGAATCGCAAACACACTTTAACTGATTATACATTACTCTGTATTAAGTAAAAATTAATCAACTGTTTGTATATCGGCAATCATCAAACGATATTTATCTCATTGATTGTTGATTGCCCGCGCACAAACTGCTCCGCTGCTAAATGCCCACTGGAAGTTGTAGCCACCGAGTTCTCCCGTGACGTCGACTACTTCACCAATGCAATAGAAATTTTTTACTTTCAAGGCTTCTAAACTTTGAGGGTTCAGCTCTTGTGTCAAAATCCCGCCGCGGCTGGCTTCTGCTTTTGTAAAACCAAAGTTTCCAGCCGGTGCAAATTCGTAATTGTGAATACGTTGGAGTTGCTTGCTTGCTTGCGGACTTAGTTTTTTACACATTACATCTTCTATATTTAAAGCACTCAAAATCTCTTTAGAGAGTCTCTTTGGAAGCGGCAAGACGGAGCTGAGGAGTTTATTGCTGTTATGAATAAGCTTAAAAACATCTTCATTGGGTAAAAAATCAATGCTCATATTTCCTTTTTTCCAGTAGAGCGAAGCCGACAAAACGGCTGGTCCGCTGATACCGCGATGCGCAAAAAGCATCTCTTCTTTTAAAATTTTACCCTCAACTTTTATGTGAACATACACACTTAGTCCGCTAAGTTCCTTCATCCAGAACTGCTCTTTTTGAAGCGTCATGCCAACAAGTGCGGGAGAAAATTCTTTGACTTGTAAACCAAAACTTTTGGCGATGTCGAGTCCAATTTCACTCGCACCCAAAGTTGCATAACTTTTTCCTCCGGTTGCCAAGATGAGTTTTTTTGATTGTAAAAGTCCTTTTGAAGTTTGTACCTCAAAAATATCTTCCACTTTTTTCACATTTAAAATCTTCCTCTCCAAAAGCATTTCCACATGCCGTGTGTGTTCCTTGAGAACATCTATAATCTCATCAGCGCTCTCTTTGCAAAAATAATAACGCTCTTTTCGAATGAGCGATTGCACACCATTTTTTTGAAAAAAATCAAGCAAAGCATCCTTTGAAAAACTCGTAAGTGCACAAGCAATAAACTCAGCATCT
>DJAA01000064.1:0-2725 GCA_002428085.1 Sulfurimonas sp. UBA6014
ATTAAAGGTATGCGGGAGAATATTGAGAGTTGACAAAGCTATCTTTTCACGCGAAAGAAGAGCGTAAATGTCGGCAGAGCCATCTTCTATCATGATAGTTTTATTGGCAATATCATGAATTGTTTTCATATTTTCTTTGAGCGACATTATAGCGAGTGGAGAGTGTTGAAAAATAACCCCCAAAACCACAAGAGATGGATTTTTTGCAAAATCCAAAACTAAACCACTTGTCCCTACTCCAAAGTCTGCTTTTTTAGTAAGAATTGCTTCAGTCATATTAAGATTGTAACTTGCTTCTTTGATAGTGACATCAAGTCCTACATCTTTATAATATCCTTTGTGAAGCGCTGCATAGTACCCAGCAAATTGAAACTGGTGTTTCCATTTGAGTTGGAGGGTGATTTTTTGCGATTCTTGCGCGTACAGGGTGCTTAAAAAGCATAATAATAAAAAAACTTTTCGGCTGCTTGGTAAGATGACTATGCTCCGTTAAAAATATGATAACGATTTTTTCCACTTTGTTTTGCTTTATACATGGCTTTGTCTGCTTGTTGGAGTAAACCATCAATGTCAATTTCACCTTTTTGCGGGTAAAACGTCACCCCGATACTGGCTGAAATTTGCAATTCGATATCATCCACATAAATAGTGTTAGAGGCAACTTCAAGTAGTCTATTTAACATTGAAAAAGTACTTTCAAAATTTTCTAAATCAATGAGTACCGCTACAAACTCATCGCCTCCAATCCGAGCCAATGTATCACCTTCTCGTAACGTTTGCTTCATATTGGCAGAGAGTGTGATAAGCAACTGATCTCCAACATCATGCCCGTAGGTGTCATTAACCAGCTTAAAACCATCAAGGTCAATAAACAAAACAGCTAACAATCTATTTCTTCGCTGTGATTGAGCGATACCTTGATACATGCGGTCAATCAGTAAAACTCGATTTGGCAAATCTGTTAATGGATCATAATAAGCAATATGTTGTAATTGTTTTTCCTTCTCTTTGATTAAGGTCATATCTGAGAAAAGTGCTACATATTGCATAAGAGCACCTTCATTGTCATAGACGGCACTAATGGCGAGCATTTCAGGATAGATTTCACCACTTTTGCGACGATTCCAAATTTCTCCACTCCAGCTCCCATGAAGACTCAGAGATGTCCACATGTCTTTATAATAATCCTCTCCATGACGTTTTGAACCTATTACCCGCGGATTCAACCCCAGTATTTCTTCTTTTGCATAACCAGTAATGTTACAAAATCCTTCATTCACATCTATGATTGTACCATCTGGAGCAGTAATCATAATTCCTTCTTTGGCATTAACAAAAACACTTGCAGCGAGTTTGAGATGATCCATGGCAATACTTTTTTCGATTGCAATCCCTGCAAGCTGAGCGGCTTGTTCAATCATTTCAAGACTGTAGAGGCATTGGGAGTTTGACCCTTTGGCATAAAGCGTAAAAGTGCCCAATATTTGCCCATCAATGGACCCATAGATGGATTGTGATGAGCATGGATTTGTAGGAATTTCTTCTGCTTTACTAGGCGAAGAGAAGATGTTTTCTTGTACAGAAATTTGACATCGCAAGGATGAATTTAACGATTCGATTCCAGCACAGATTGATTCAAGCAATATCTTGAGTGACGTTCCCGTTGCGAGCAATTCAAGAATATGTGTTCGAAATTGGTCATATTTTTCGGCGATTTTTTGTTTTGTAATATCGCGAAAACTGGCAATTGCACTTGATAAATGACCTTTATCGTCAAAAATAGGGGCAGCATTGACCGATAACCATTTCCAATCACCGTTAGATGCAATAATACCGTGCTCAACATTGGATACTTTGGATTGCTTTTGTAATACCCTTGCCAATGGCAATTGATCGAGCGGATAAGGGTTCCCTTGGCTATCGATTTGATGCCATTGTTGGCTTTGATAAAATTTCCCAGATATATCATCTCGTCCAATATCTAAGATTTCTTGCGCAGAGGCATTAGAGTACTCTATCTGACCATTGAGATCTATCAAAACTATCCCCTCTGACATAGTTTGCAGTATGGATTCTAATTTGGCTTCAGACTTTTGAGTTGTGAGTTGAGCTTGTACACGTATAGTGATATCATTGAAATTTACAATGATTTGCCTCAACTCGCCATTGCTATGAAATTCGGGAAATGCATGGACGAGTAGCCAAGTAATTTTATCTTCATCCTTGCCTGAGATAACACCAAATATCATGTCCATAATTGCTTCACGCTTGGCAATCACTCTATTGACGGGATAATTGCTTGGAGGAATTGCATTTCCCTTTTCATCCACAAAATGCCATAAAGGACTAATATCTTTTTTACCAAGCATTTGATCTTGTGATAATCCCAATAATTCTGAAGCACGCCCGTTATTAAAAATAATTCGAGTATCGGGTAAATGAACCACAATTCCAGTGTGCAAATTGAGAAGCAATTGGCGAAATTGTTCTTTGGTTTCTATAAAATCAATAAAGTCAATATTCACATCATCTTCTGACTTCACAAGCATATCCTTAAACAATAATCTAATCTACTTTAAACATTTTTTAATAAGAGAATAATAATATCACAATTTATAATATTATACTCTTTTAACATCAGTTATAAAATTTATTTTGACAATTTATTTTAAGAGTTATCAAGAGACTTCTTGCATAACCTATTTTTAGATTGCTTCACTTCGTT
>DJAA01000064.1:2779-5330 GCA_002428085.1 Sulfurimonas sp. UBA6014
TCACTTCGTTCGCAATAACGGTCATTGTGAGGCAACGACGGTCATTGCGAGGCAACGACGAAGCAATCTTTGATTTGAAAGAAGTCTAATATCTTAAAAATGATTTTACCTCAAATCTCCCTTTTGAATAAGACTTTTTACCTCTGCTATGTCTTTGTCCATTCTTCTATCTTCCATAAGCGGTTTTACTCTCTCTCTTATGATACTGAAATAGCCAAAAAGTGCGGGGGAAACTTTCTCTTTTCCTCGGATGTCAACGGCTTGTGCAAGTCCTAAAAAGGCGATACTGAGCATATCTTGTAAAACTTTGTTCATCTTAGAAAAGTCGAGTGCCGCTGTGGTACCCATGCTCACTTTGTCTTGGTTGAGTGACTCAGTTGGGCGAGAGTGTATCGAGGCAGCGGTTGTGTTTTTGATGATGTCAGCAGAGAGAGAACTCAGTGTTATTTGCATTGCTTTAAAACCGTGATAGTAGGGCTTGATAAAAACGGTCGCATCTTACGTTACAACGCTGCTGAGGGTGATATTACCGGAAGAGACCCAAAAGAAGCTATTGGAAAAAACTTTTTCAAAGATGTAGCCCCATGTACGAACTCTCCTGAATTTTTTGGAAGATTTGAAGATGGAGTCAGAAAAGGAAATCTCAATACTATGTTTGAGTACACTTTTGACTATAAAATGCGTCCAACAAAAGTAAAAATTCAGATGAAACAAGATCCAAAGAGAGAGAGTTACTGGATATTTGTAAAAAGAATCTAAGTGTCTTTTTGCTTTACCAAAGAGGATGTTGCGGTTATTATTCGCTCTATTGTTTCGCAACATCTTTCCAACCAAAATTCTTTGTATTTTCCCCTTTGGTTTGAGTATGAACAACGGGGAGATTTGAGCAAAGAGCCTTTTTGGCTCGATTCTCTAAGTCTTGTCACTCTTGCTACGGAGATAGGGACATTTTTTGGTGTTCACCACTCTGGACTTGAAGAGCATTTCATCAGATACAGAGATTTGCAAAGCTGGAATGACATCGTCTTTGACAGCCTCAAGCACTATAACACAACCATTACGTTTTTTACTTCAGGGACAACAGGCAAGCCAAAACAAGTAGAGCACGCACTTGCAGACATCATCCAAGAAGCTTTATTTTTAAAAACACTCTTTTGCCAGCAGAGGGCAATTGCCTCTTTTGTGCGGCCACACCATATTTATGGATTTATCTACACCATTGTTTTACCCCAAATTTTGAAAATTCCAGTGGTTCATCATGAGATGCTTCCTAGCCGTGCTTTTTTTAAAATACCACCAAAAACTCTTCTTGTTGCAACGCCTACCCTTTACAAAGAACTTGCTCTTTTTGACGATACATTGAGTCCAAATTGCACAGCAATAAGTTCAACTCAACCCCTCTTGCAAACAACATACGAACTGTTAAAAAACAAAGGCATACAAGAAGTCTATGAGATTTATGGCTCTTCAGAGAGTTTGGGAGTAGGGTATAGAACATCGCTTGAGAGCCCTTTTAGACTCTTTGAGTATCTCCAAAAAGAGTCTTTACAAGGGATTCAAGATGGGATGGATTTTGTAAACACAAGAGAGTTTTTTGTCCAAAATAGAAATGACGCACTTTTAAAATACCGTGGATACAAGTTAAACTTGGCAGAGTATGAGAGCAAACTTCAATCATTAGCGGGGATTCAAGAAGCGAGTGCAAACATCTCAAAAGGGGAACTTATCTGTTTTGTAGATGCGAAAAACAAACAAGAAGCGCTGAGGCAAATTGCACAAAATCTTTCACCCGCACCCGATAAAGTTATATGGATTGAAGTGTAAAGTGGTTTAAGGATTTCTCTCATTGCGGTGAAGTTTTTTGTCTTTATGGACAGAACTTCTCCAAAAATGGTTGACTACCCAATAAGACGAAAAAGAGCCTAGTATTGCGTAGAAAAATGTTCCAGTATAAAGAGGGATGAAAATATTATCAAAATTTTGGCTAAACCACTCTAGTGTCATCTCTACAGGAGCTACTTCGGTACCAAGGAAAAAAGCGCCTGTCATATACTCCATATAGTACATTGGTGGCATTGTAAAGGGGTTGCTAAGCCAGCATATTGCGAGCGCTATGGGTACATTAAATCTTAGCAGAGGCATAAAAGCCAAGACTAAAGCCATCTGCATTGGCATTGGGATAAATGCTATAAAAACACCTAAAAAAACTGCTCTTGAGACCATTTTTCTATTTGTTGAGAGAAATTCTTTAGGAATTTTGTATTTTTCTATAAATGCTTTGAATCTTTGGCTTTTATTTGTATTTTTGAGAGTTTTTCTTATCATGTACCATTGCTCTTTTGTAGATGTGGCACAATTGTATCAGTGAGAAGCTTATTTTTTCAATAGACTTCTTTCATAACCTCCTTTTAGATTGCTTCACTTCGTTCGCAATGACGGTCATTGCGAGGCAACGACGAAGCAATCTTTGGTTTGCAAGAAGTCTAATAAGTGATGTTACGCACTTTCCATAAAAGTGTGTAACAGATTCTGTAATTCTCGAAAAACAAAG
>DJAA01000064.1:5339-16269 GCA_002428085.1 Sulfurimonas sp. UBA6014
TGCCACCTAAACGGACGCGTTCGTTTAGGTGTGTAACATAAAGTAAGAACATGCTAAAATTCGGCATTTATTTTAAGAGGGTGTTTATATATGTCATTTGAAAAATTAGGGCTCATCAAAGTGCTTCTTCGCGCTGTTGATGAGCTAGGGTATATCCATCCTACAAGTATACAAAAAAGAGCCATACCGCTTATCATGGCAAAAAGCGATCTCTTTGCAACTGCTCAAACAGGGACGGGTAAAACAGCAGCTTTTGCCCTTCCAATCCTACAAAGACTTACAAAAAGCAGTGAAGTCCAAGAAGGAACCCTCAAAGCGGTTATTTTATCCCCAACACGGGAACTCTCCATCCAAATCTCCGAAGATATCGCAGGTTTTTCCAAATACATGAACATCCATTGTGCTGTTTTAGTCGGCGGCAAAGATATTGCCTCGCAACAGCGAGAGCTTAAAAAAGGGGTTGACATTATCATAGCGACTCCAGGGCGATTTCTAGAGCATGTTGAGTCAGGACTTGATGTCTCAAACGTAGAGATTTTTGTTCTTGATGAAGCCGATAGAATGCTTGATATGGGGTTCGCAAAAGAGATACGAAGAGTTCATCCCCTTCTGCCAAAACGCCATCAAACCCTTTTGTTTTCAGCAACTTTTAGCGACAAGGTAAGAAAACTCTCCAAGCTTGTTTTGACAAAACCCGCTTTTGTTGAGACGTCTAAGAAAAACTCAACCGTTGATACCATCAACCAAGTTGCATATATGGTGGACACGGATAGAAAAGCAGAACTTTTAGCCTACCTTATCGGCTCTCGCAATTATCCGCAAGTTTTGGTTTTCACAAGAACAAAAGCGAGTGCAGATGCCTTGATACTTGAACTCAAAAAAGATGGTTTGAAATGCGGCATCATTCATGGGGACAAAACGCAGGCTAACAGACTTAAAACCCTCGCACAGTTTAAAGAAGGCGCCATTAAAGTTTTAGTTGCTACCGATATAGCTTCTCGTGGTTTGGACATAGAAAATCTCCCTTTTGTCATCAACTATGAGCTCCCAGCAGTCGCTGAGGATTATGTTCATAGAGTAGGGCGAACAGGGCGTGCGGGGAGAGAGGGTGAGGCGATTTCGCTTTTAGATATTTACGAAAAGTACGACATGAAAGAGATTGAAAAACTCATCGGTTTGAAAATCGAGCAAAAAACAGTAGCAGGGTTTGAGCCAGACCCGACTATCCGACGAAAAGACCAAGACGAGTTTAAGGCTAAAAGTGAATATAAAAAAGTAGTCTTAAAACATGTGAGAAAACCTGCAAAGTCCCCTTTTGTAAAACCAACTGCAAAGAAAAAAAGAAAAACAACAAAGAGAGACTAATCTCTTTGTTCAAAGCTACGCAATTAGAAATTTTGTATCAAGATAAAAATTTTATTGCTATTAATAAACCCTCAGGGCTTTTGGTTCATAAGTCTATGATTGATAGGCATGAGATATATTTTGCGATGAAGATGCTTCGCGACCAAATAGGGCAGTGGGTTTATCCGCTGCACCGTTTGGATAAACCCACCTCAGGAGTGCTTCTTTTTGCCCTAGACAAAGAGAGTGCCAGAGTCATGTCGGAGGAGTTTGCAGTCCACTCCATTGAAAAAACGTACCTTGCGGTTGTGCGTGGTTATCCTCATGAGAGCGGCACAATCGAACATGCTTTGAGTGTCAAACTCGATAAAATCACAGACAAAAATGCAAACGAGCAAAAAGAGGCGCAGAGTGCGATTACCTATTATGAGCGGCTCTGTAGTGTTGAGCTCCCTTATGCCATAGGTCGCTATGAAACTACTCGCTATTCACTCGTAAAACTGCATCCAAAAACAGGGCGAAAACACCAACTGCGTAGACACATGAAACATATATCGCACCATATTCTAGGTGACACAAAGTACGGAAGAGGGGAGCACAATACGTTTATAAGAGAAAAATTCCATTGCCAAAGGCTTCTCTTACATGCCCAAACACTAAAATTTATCCACCCTTATACGCATGAGAGTATCTTCATCCATGCGCAACTTGATGAGATTTTTGAGTCGATATTGGAAGCATTTTCATGGTCACTAGATAAAACTAAACTTCTTTCATAACCCAAAAACTAAGGCTTCGCTTGTGGTGCAATCTTATCATCCAAGCGGATGATGTGTCCATGGTCATCAAAGTAAACGCTAACCAATTGGCTCTCTACACACTCTTGTAACTGTGTATCATCAACATTAAAATAATCAGAATAATCGCTTAAATGGTAGATTAAGTGTTCACTTGGAGCATGATGATGGTTGAGTCTTGAGAGGATAAATAAGACGATGGGTGTTATGATGAGCATAGAGAGCGCATGTCCAAAGGTGACGCTATAAATTTCGCCAAAAATCCAGTCAGATAACTCCTCCACGGGTGCACCTAAGGTAATGATGCGATAAAATACATGAAATACTGGTTGCCATAAAGAGATAAAACCTACCCATAACAAAACAGTGACAGTGTCCCAAATAATTCGTTTATTTCGGGGGAGTTCTCGGCGTTTGTTGATAATCATTTTTTCCATTTTCTTACCCTTTTTTGACCTCTTGGTGTGCACCGCGGTCAGGGCTTACCCATCTTGCGCGGCTTTTTTTCCCAAAGAGCACTTTTGGAAGTGCTGTTACAGCTGTGAACAAATTGAGGAGCCAATAAGCAAATGGATACCAAATCATCCAAAAATAATTTTTTCCTAAACCTTGGTCATAATGACCATCAAGCCATTTGCTTACACCAAATTGCGCTAAACATGCCCCGATGAGAATCACACTACTTTGATCGGGTAAAATGGGCGATTGTTGAGGCATGAGATATGCCACAGGGATGATTAAACTCACAAGCCAGACTATAATAACCAACGCCATGCTGTATGCCCAAAGGGTGCTAAGCATCAATTCTACCATGAGCCCCCAAAGATGGGTTTGTTTGGGCATAAACAAAACTTTAAAGTTTTTGAGCATCACTTGTGCCCCTCCCATCGCCCAACGCAATCGCTGTTTCCATAGACCGCTTAATGTCTCAGGCATCAAAATCCACACCAATGCACGCGGTTCAAAACGGACATCCCAACCGTTGCGTTGGAGTTTCCAAGTGATATCGATATCTTCGGTGAGCATATCAGGACTCCAATACCCTACCTCATGAACTGCCGCTTTTCTAAAGCCAGTAATAACGCCTGAGACGGTAAAAATCCGTCCAAAACTTCGCTGTGCACGCTTTATCATCCCAACTATGGAAGAGAATTCACCCACTTGGATTTTGCCTAATAAAGTTGTTCGATTGCGAATGCGGGGATTTCCCGTAACCGCAGCAACTGCTGGGTAGCGGATAAAATGTTTGACCATCCAATGGACACAATATTGATCTATCAAAGCATCCCCGTCTATGCCAATCAAATACTCATATTTTGCTACGAGCGCACCCGCTTGCAGTCCCAAAGCTTTTCCTTGGTTTTCGGCTAAATTGACCACTTTTAATTTTGGATTATTTTTTGCAAGACTAAGCAATATCTCTAGTGTATTGTCTTTGCTTCCATCATTGATGGCAATGACTTCAAATATTGGGTATTGGACATCGAGGGCATGGGTGATGGTTTCAATGGCATTTTGACCCTCATTATAACAAGGGATTAAAATACTGACCCCTTCCCATTTTTCGCCCTCTTGTAGTGGTGGAATGGTATATTTAAGATAAGGTTTTTCGTTTTTATAATAAAAAAAGATAGCCCCGATTATCCACAGACTTGACATAAAAAGTGGATAATAAAATATAAAACCTAGCAGAACATGCCATATTAAATGCAAAAATATAATAAAAGCTGCCATAAAATTGTTCCTATTTATTGGACACAGTACTGCTTGGAGTTGCCCTGTGCATACGCAATGATTTTTGTTCAAAATTTACTCTCATGCTATCGGCATCGGGAACATTTTTGAACAAATCATCAGGATAGTACGCAATATGATGAACACCCAAATCATATAAGTGTCTTATTGTATCACTGAGTTCTTCAGATGAGATTGGCTCGTTATTTTTTCTCCAATTAAATGTTTGTAACTCCATAACTGTGCGCTCCAATCCACACTCCTCTTGTTTGACGTTATGAACAATTTTATCATAAAATTCTTGGACATTTTGGGCTTGTTCCATATAGGGCATAGCCATAATGGCGGTGTAGTCATAGTGTTTGATGGACTCACTTAAACCCTGTGCGTACCACTCTTTAGCATCTTTGTTAAGTGCGACTTGTGCGTAAAGATTGCGTGCAGATTTAAGTCCTGGCTGTTCGTCTCGTACAATTTGAGTCAGTTGCATCGCAAATGCATCTAAATAGTCAGTTTTAAGTTGTGTCCATTTTAAAAACTGTTTTCTATCAGCTCTGATTTGCATAACACTAGGGGCTAATCCCCATTTTTTGTACTGCACACGTGCCGCTTGGCTATCATCTTCATAATCAGATAATGTAACATCATCATGAAAGAGAATCCCATCAATGAAAGCCGCTTTTGTCAAATCTTCGTAAATCTCTTTGATGACTTTACGTGCTTTGGGTGAAAAAGGGGATAGTCGCGGATATCCCATGTTGAGATGGGTTGAATCAACTTGCAACGTCACAACCATATCTTCGTGTGCTGGATTATTTTTTGGCAATTGCCACGCTATCATGGGCATCCAAGCATAGACACGTTTGACTTGTGTCCGTTTTGCAATCTGCCAAGAGACACGATTGAATAAATCTGCCCTCATGGGGATATTTCGATTGGGAAAATAGACATAATCAGCGGCACCATTGGCATCAGGGTCGGCAAACGCTTGTAAATAAACGGTGTTGACACCTAAAGTTTTGATACGCTCAAGTAAATCGCTAAGGTTTTTTTCCTGTTGAACACTATTGGCATCGTAGATATAATCCAAATCAATATGGGCAGCTTTTGTGGTGCGGGCATCGTCGGTATAGTTAACATTTCGCACCCACATATTTAGCGCCAAGTCTGGAAGGGTCATTTTGCGCTCAACCAAAATACGTCGTAATCCCCACAAAGGGGTAAGAACTGTGTTGCTTCCATCATCCAGTGTGAGTCCAATACGCATCCCTAATTTCTGTGCAATTGTACGCACTTTGCTATTGTAATGTCCATAAGGCCACACCATGACACGAATTTTTTGTCCTGTATAGTTTTTCAAAAATGTATTGTTTGCTACCAAATCGCGATGTATCCGTTTCTCGTACTCTTTTTCATTTTCATATGCTTGTTTTTCACTGAGCCATTGTCGCGTTCTTATCGTTGGCTGCATATTGCCTTGAGGATTGCCTTGTATCCCTTTGTGTGCATCATAGGAGTGGCTGGCGATTTCTACAAGACCACTGCTGAGCATCTCTTTGATCTCTTTTTGGCTTAAAAACTCACTGCGAGCAACCATAGTGCCATTAAAATTTACCGTATCTTTTTCTTTCATCCAACTGCCCACTAAGGCTATGACACTTGGAATTTTGTATTTTTTAAGCAGAGGATATGCATGGGTATATACTGATTGATACCCATCATCAAAGGTGATAAGAACCGCTTTTGGGGGCAAGGCTTTTCCCCCTTTTCGGTATTTTAAAATATCCTTGATACCGATAAAGTGGTATCCGTTCTCCATTAGCCAATGTATCTGGTCTTGAAAATTTGAGGGAGTTACCGCGTAGGTGGAGTCCAAAGTTTGATTTTCATCGGTTATCTGATGATAACTTAGGATGGTAAATTCATTGGGATTTTGGTCTCGACTGCAAGCATTGGGCAAGTCGTTTGCGAAGAGATAACTGCTTGTTAGACCTACAAAGAGTAAAAATAATTTAAGAAAAGGTTTAAGAGTAGGGAGTTTGCGTTTTGTGGGTGTGAGTAGAGTCATACTTTGAGTTCTTTATTTGAGATTTTATGGGGAATTGTACATTATTTCCCCTTGTAAATCTTTAATGCACACCCCTTGTGTACAGTTTCTGCAAATGCCTTTGTAGAGTGCATCAAGGATGGTGTAGCCTACAAGTGTAGGCGGAGGGATTTCACCAAGGCACTCTATCGTATTGCAGACGTTGCAAACGAAGTGTGCATGAGGAAATTGTCGTATTTCGTAATATCTTTTTTTGCCGTTAGACTCAAAACTGTTGACAAGTGACTCGCTCTCAAATTTAGAGATATTTCTATAAAAAGTCGCTTTATCCATAGTGATTTTGTGTTTTATGTCTTCAAAAGAGACAGGTCTTTTAAGTGAGTTTAGAACCTCTAAAAGCTCTTTGCGTGCTGATGTTATTTTCAAATTTTTCTCTTGCATAATGCTATTTATCATAACAATATAGTATCATTTCGTATCTTTAGTAACTCTTAGTTAATGCAACTAAGTCGCATTTAAAAAATGTATATTGGATGTTGCTGTGAAAAAAACACTCCTTATTTTGCTCTTAATAGTCCACTCCCTTTTTGCCAATAGTACTATTTTTTTAAGTGATGCAGAAAAACACTATTTACAAAAAAAACGCTCCATTACAATGTGTGTTGACCCTGACTGGGAACCTTTTGAGGTTATAAATAAAGAGGGTAAACATGAGGGAATTGCGGCAGATTTGATTCAGCTTATAGCCAAAAGATTAGATGTGCCGATTGTGCTTCTCCCTACAAAAGATTGGGAAGAGTCTTTGGCTTTTTCCCATGCCAAAAAGTGTGATATTTTAAGTTTTTTAAATACAACCAAAAAGAGACAAGAGTGGCTCCTTTTTACAGAACCTCTCTTTAGAGATAAAAATATAGTAGTTGGACGCGCTGAGTCTGCCTATATTGATAATCTTGCGCGTAAAAAACTCAAAGTTGCCTTGCCTGTGGGGACTTCTATTGGAGAGCGTTTTGCTCAAGATTTTCCAAATCTTGAAGTGATACAGACGCAAACTGAAGCAGAAGCATTTCAACTCATAGAAGATAAAAAAGCAGATATTACCCTTCGTTCTCTTGTTGTTACGGCACATACCATTAAAAAAGAGGGACTTTTCAACCTAAAAATCATCGGTGAACCAAAAGGGTACGAAAATGAACTGCGCATAGGTGTCCTCAAAGAAGAGACACTTTTAAAAGAGATACTCAATAAAGCCATTGCAAATATAACGCAAAAAGATACCCAAGCGATACTCAACAATCATGTTTCAATAGTGATAGAGCGAGGAACGATAAACCCGATTTGGTTTTATTTGTTTGCTATAGGAGCAGTTTTGAGTAGTTTGGTTGTTATATGGAACACCCTTTTACGCAAGAAAGTAGCCCAAGAAGTTGCGAAAAATTATGAAAAACAAAAACTTCTTTTTCAAGCACAAAAAAAAGGAGAAATTGGCTCTTTGCTTGGAAATATTTCACATCAGTGGAGAGATGGACTCACGGCGATTAACGCTATCAATATGCACGCACGGGCACAACTCAATATGGGCATAGTCATTTCTCAAGAAGAGATGCAAAAAAATACCCTTGAGATAGAGCAATCCATCCGCTTTATGAGCCAAACGATGCAATCTTTTTTGGCATTTTACAAACCATCGACTGATGTGCAAAAATTTAGGGTAAAAAAATCGATTGAAGAGACTTTGGATATCGTCCATCTAAACTTAAAGCAAAAAAATATTACGCTCATAATACAAGAGCAGTATGAGCTTGAAATCAGTGCAATTGAAAACGAGTGGATGAATATCTGGTTTAATATGTTTTCCAATCTTTTAAATATTGTGACGCAAAAAGAGCTTCAGCATGCAAGTATCACTTTTACAATTGAACAAAACAGCATAACTGTTGAAGATGACTGCGGAGGGTTTGATGCTCAAAAACTCTCAAAACTTCAAAACAAAGAGTTTGGAGGGCTCGGTCTGAAAATGTCTGCCGATATCGCGCAAAAATATCATTGGCTTATGGAGATAAAAAACAGCGCTTTTGGTGCACAGATTGAGTTTATTCACAAAATATAAACTTTTTTATTTTTGGTTGAGCATATAACCTAAATCTTTGATGGTGATGATGACATTGTGCGGAATTTTTTTACGAAGTCTGTAGACCATATTGCGGAGTGTATTTGGGTCAACTTCCCCTTCAAAGAGTTGTTCCTCAATCTCGTTTTTGTTGAGTAAACTCATGGGACGACTCAGAAGCATCTCTAAAAAACGGTACTCGGCTTTTGTTAGCCGCTCACATTTTTGGGCGGTTATAATCTCTTTTTTCGCGTAATCATACACGGCTCCCTCACAAATTTGCATTTGAAGTTTTCCTGAGTTTTGAATTGCCAAGGCACACTCTTCGAGAGTTTGAATCAATATCTCAAGAGTCGCAGGTTTTTCAATATAACTAATAAGCCCAATGCTCATGCAAGTGAGCAGTTTTTCTTTCTCGGTATGGCTGCTCATGATGACAATAGGAATCTCTTTGTTGAGTAAACGAATCTGACGTGCGACACTGTTTCCATCAATAATGGGCATGATGTAGTCAAGTATAACGATTTGAACAGGTTTTTTAAAAAATATCTCCAAGGCATCCGCCCCATTTTCAGCAGTTAAAACCTCTTTTACGAACAAGGAAAGAGTTTTAGTTGTATTCGTTAATGTTTGTAAGTTATCTTCCGCGTAAAGAATAGAAAGGTTTTTAAGAATATGTTTGGCTGAAGCATTCAAGTAAATTCCTTTTAAAGAAGTCTATAAAATTATACTCATCTAACATCATCCTAGCATCATATTTTCTCAAATGCTTAAAAAGTGATAGTAATATGATGTGCTTGCAGTACTATTCACAAGAATTCAAGAATTGTTAACAAAAGGAATAGTATGGAAATCTTTATGAATAGCGATGATTTGATTGTTTCAAAAACAGATCTCAAAGGGATGATTACTTACGGCAATGAACATTTTATCAAAATGTCAGGTTATAAAGAATCAGAGTTGTTACATGCGCCGCACAATATTTTACGCCACAGTGATATGCCAAAAATTGTTTTTAAACTTCTTTGGGAACGGATACAAAATAAAATGCACATCAATGCCTACGTGAAAAATAAAACCAAAAATGGTGATTTTTACTGGGTTTTTGCAAATGTTACAGCTTCGGTGGATGTAGACAATAAACTTATAGGATATTACTCTGTAAGAAGAAAACCATCAGAAGAAGGGAAAAAAAGGATTGAGACTTTATACGCTTCTCTTTTGCAGGCAGAACGAGTAGGAGGAGTGAATGCTTCTTTGAAACTTTTAAATGAAACACTCAATCACTCAGGAGTAAATTATGACGAATTTGTTATTAAACTTCAAAAATAAACAAACACTTTTCTACCTTTTCACACTCTCTCCTGTTTTCATACTCATTGCAATAAATTTTTCACCCATCTATGGCAGTATTGGTATTGTTTTATTGCTTGGGGGATTTTTTATCTCATCAAAGGTGCGTGTGTCTGAGGATCAACTTCTTTGTCAAATAGAAGAAGTCATGAGTTATGGCGCGCAGGGAGACTTGGAAAAAAGAGTTGTGAACATTGCCGAGAATTCCCCTTATTTTAAAATTGCATGGAGTTATAATAATCTCCTTGACCAAGTAGAAGCATTTATGAGAGATACCGCTTTGGCTGTAAATTTAGCAAGTGCTGGAGATAGAAGTGCAATCCTATTTTCTCATGGATATAAAGGGATGTTTGCTAGCTCGGTGAGACCCATGAATCAGGCAATTCAAGGCATTCATGATGGAGTGAAAGTTCTCATTGAAGGGAAGCTTGCGAGTGCTTTTAATAAAATAGGCGGCGGAAGCACGGGCGGCTTAAAGCAGATAAAAAATGACGTCCAAAAAGGGAGTAATGTTGCAGACGATATAGCAGAAACATCGTATAAAACAAGTCAGGCTTCTATGCAAAGTATAGGTTCTGTTAGTCTTGTTCAAGGTAATTTCAACAAGCTGACGCAAAGTATCTCTCAAGCAGTAGAGGTTGTTGACTCTTTAACGCTTCGCTCTACAGAGATTTCTACAGTTGCTTCACTGATAAAAGATATAGCCGATCAAACCAATCTGCTTGCTCTCAACGCTGCTATAGAAGCCGCCCGCGCTGGTGAGCATGGACGAGGATTCGCGGTTGTAGCTGATGAGGTGAGAAAACTTGCAGAGAGGACGCAAAAAGCGACTAGCGAGATATCTATTACCATTTCTACTCTTCAGCAAGAAACTGTAAACATTCAAGAGCAATCAGCGATTATGTTGAGTTTGGCAAATGAGTCTGTTTCTCATGTAAGTGAATTAGAGAGTGTGTTATTGAATTTTAATGAAATGGCAGAACAGTCTTTGCTTAACTCACAATTCATCAAAAATATTTTTTTAGTCAGTATTGTAAAAATAGATCACATTATCTTGAAGTCAAGTGCTTATTCGAGAATATTAAATAAAGACCTACATAAAGATGAAATTGCGACCCATACAACTTGTAATTTTGGAAAATGGTATACCACCCAAGGCAAAGAAAGTTTTGGAAATAAAAAAGTCTTTGGCAACATAGAAAAGCCTCATGCGTTGATACACAATTTGATTCAAGAAAATATGAAATATGTTCAAGATGAAACGGTATATGATGCTGGAAATTTAGAAAAAATTATTGACAATTTCGAGATTATGGAAGCAGCTAGTGAAGAGTTGTTTGATTTACTTGAGAAGATGATCCAATAGACTTCTTGCAAACCAAAGATTGCTTCGTCGTTGCCTCGCAATGACCGTTATTTCTCCTCGCAATGGCCGTCATTGCCTCACAATAGCCGTCTTCGCCTCGCAATAGCCGTCATTGCCTCGCCATAGCTGTCTTTGCCTCACAATAGCCGTCTTTGCCTTGCTATAGCTGTCATTGCGAACGA
>DJAA01000065.1 GCA_002428085.1 Sulfurimonas sp. UBA6014
CCAACTCGCTGGATGGACTAGGAGAAGGTTGAGGATTCCAAAATAGTAAAACTATTTTGTTTTTACAGTAGCACTTGCTGAAGCCACTGCTTAATTTGTAAATTTTGAATTTCCTAAAAAAATAAACGTATCGATATAAAAATTACGTGTAAAAAATTTTTAAAATATGATAAAAGAGGGATTGTGTAAAAACAGTGGTGGACCCTCAGGGATTCGAACCCTGGGAGGTTTAACCCTCGCCGGTTTTCAAGACCGGTGCAATCGACCAACTCTGCCAAAGATCCACGTTTGTAAAAAAAGAAGTGAGTTATAAAAAATTGGAGGTGCCACCCAGATTTGAACTGGGGATAGCAGCTTTGCAGGCTGCGGCCTTACCACTTGGCGATGGCACCAGTCAATCAATTTTTTACGTAATGGTGCCCGAGACCGGACTTGAACCGGTACAGTATTGCTACCGGGGGATTTTAAGTCCCCTGCGTCTACCGATTTCGCCACCCGGGCATGGGTGTCTTTCAACAATTTAATAATTTTAATGGAGCGGGAAACGAGGTTCGAACTCGCGACCCCAACCTTGGCAAGGTTGTGCTCTACCACTGAGCTATTCCCGCAATTTTCTGACACTTAATTTTTAAGTGGGTGGAATTATAGCCAATTAATTTTCATTTGTAAAGAGCTTTTGGATAAAAATTTCGAAAAAATGATATAATCGCATTTACAATTAAGCAGTATAAGGATTTTTATGAGAAGTGATATTATAAAAAAAGGGTTTGACAAAGCTCCTCACCGTTCATTGCTACGCGCAACAGGCTTAAAAGATGAAGACTTTGATAAGCCTTTTATTGGGATTGCAAATAGTTATATCGACATCATTCCAGGACACTTTTTTCTCCATGAATATGGCGAAATAGTCAAGCTTGCTATTCGTGAAGCGGGCGGCGTTCCTTTTGTTTTTAACACTATTGGTGTGGATGACGGGATTGCTATGGGGCATGACGGGATGCTTTATTCTCTGCCTTCACGTGAAATTATCGCTGATTCGATTGAAACTGTCATGAACGCACACAAACTTGATGCGATGATTTGTATTCCTAACTGCGACAAAATTGTTCCAGGGATGATAATGGGTGCGCTTCGTGTTAACGTGCCAACTGTTTTTGTCTCTGGCGGTCCGATGGCTGCAGGACACAAAAAAGATGGCACACCTATAGACCTTGCCACTGCTTTTGAAGCTGTGGGAAAACATGCTGAAGGGAAAATAAGCGACGAAGAGCTTTATGAAATTGAGTGTGAAGCTTGTCCAAGCGGTGGAAGTTGTTCAGGAATGTTTACGGCAAACTCCATGAATACTTTATGTGAGGCGATGGGTATCGCACTTCCTGGAAATGGAACCATTCTGGCAATGACACCTGCTCGAATAGAGCTTGTCAAAAAAGCTGCAAAAAGAGTTGTAGAGCTCGCTAAAGCGCAAGACCCTAAATACAACATGCGCAATATTTTAAATGAAAATGCGATTCATAATGCTTTTGTTATAGACATGGCGATGGGGGGAAGTTCTAATACTGTTTTACACCTTCTAGCCATTGCCAAAGAATCGGGAGTTGATTTTCCTATTGAGAGAATCAATCAAATAGCGGACAATGTGTCGCATATTGCTAAAATATCTCCATCACTCAGCACGGTTCATATGGATGACATAAACCGTGCAGGCGGTGTAAATGCGGTTATGAAAGAGGTGAGCCGTCGTGGAGGCATGCTTCATACCGATAGCCTCATGATAACGGGTGAGACACTAGGTGAGCGCATTGCGGATGCAAAAATTTTGGATGAGACAATTATCCACACAAATGAGAATGCTTACTCTAAAGTGGGTGGTTTGTCGATTTTATTTGGAAATCTTGCAACGGAGGGTGCGGTTGTAAAAACTGCTGGCATCACGGGAAATATGAGACAGTTTAAAGGCAAAGCGGTTTGCTTTAACTCTCAGCAAGAGGCGTTAGCAGGCATCATGAGCCGTAAAGTAAAAGCAGGGGATGTTGTCGTTATCCGTTATGAGGGTCCAAAAGGGGGTCCTGGAATGCAGGAGATGTTGGCACCTACTTCACTTATTATGGGCATGGGACTCGGTGAGAGTGTTGCACTCATTACTGATGGTCGTTTTTCAGGTGCAACGCGTGGTGCTTCTATCGGTCACGTCTCACCAGAAGCGGCAGAGGGCGGACTTATCGCACTTGTTGAAGACGGCGATGAGATAGAGTTAGATACCGATGCGCATCATTTGCAGCTAAATGTCGACGAAGAGATTCTCGCACAAAGACGAGCTGCTTGGAAACCTCATAAAAATGAAGTGGCTTCTAAATGGTTGAAGCGTTACGCTTTACTGGTATCAAATGCTTCAAACGGAGCAGTTCTCAAAACTGAGCTTTAATAATCTCGAACAACAAGAAATAAACTATAGGAATAAAAAAATTGAATGCAATAGCCATAAAACATAATGATGCAATAGTTGATCTCCAAACAGCAAAAGAGATGGGTTTTGAAGGGGAACAGATTCACCTTGACAACTCTGCTGACTCTTTAGAAGTTCTTCGCCACTCCACGGCACACCTTATGGCTCAAGCCATAAAATCGCTCTATCCTGATGCAGAGTTTTATGTAGGACCAACTGTTAAAGAGGGCTTTTACTATGACTTTAAGACAAAAGAAGAAGTGGGTGAGGCGGATTTGAAAACGATTGAGAAAGAGATGCTCTCTTTTGCAAAGAAAAAATATCCAATCGAAAAATATTCCATAACTATGACACAAGCCAAAGAGAAGTTTAAAGATGACCATTTGAAACTTGCGGTCATGGAACGCATTAAAGATGAGAGAGTCTCCATCTATAAGCAAGGGGAGTTTGAAGACCTTTGCCGTGGGCCACATTTACCTGACATTGGGCTTATTAGAAATTTTAAACTTACAAAAGTTGCAGGTGCTTACCTCGGTGGAGATTCTAAAAATGAGATGCTTACACGAATTTATGGCATCGCTTTTGCAGACAAAGAGGCACTCAAAGCGTACTTAGACCAAATGGCCGAAGCTGAAAAACGTGACCACCGTAAACTTGGCAATGAGATGAAGCTTTTTACTTTCCGTGAAGAGGTTGGTGCTGGTTTTCCTATTTGGCTTCCAGCGGGTGGAAGGCTTCGTGCAAGACTCGAGTCACTTTTATTTAAGGCACACAGAAAACGTGGTTATGAGCCTGTTCGCGGACCTGAAATGCTTCGAAGTGATTTATGGAAAACTTCTGGTCACTACCAAAATTATGGTGAAAATATGTACTTTACAAATATAGACGAGCTTGAATTTGGTGTAAAACCTATGAACTGTGTTGGGCACATCAAGGTCTATGAAGAGGAGTTACACTCGTACCGTGACTTGCCGCTGAAGTATTTTGAGTACGGTGTTGTCCATCGTCATGAGATGACGGGTGCTCTTCATGGACTTTTCCGTGTACGTGAGTTTACACAAGATGATGCACACATTTTTTGTACTTCAGACCAGATTGAAGAGCAGATTATAGAAGTTGTTGATTTTGCCGATAAAATTATGAGCACGTTTGGATTTAACTACAAAATGATGATTTCCACAAAACCTGCAAAAGCGGTTGGAAGTGATGAAGTTTGGGAAATTTCAACACAGGCACTTAAAAATGCTATGGAGAAAAATAGTCTTCCTTACGAGATTGACGAAGGTGGCGGTGCATTTTATGGTCCAAAAATCGACATCAAAATTACAGATGCTATCGGTCGTGAGTGGCAATGTGGGACAATCCAGTTAGATTTCAATTTACCTGAGCGATTTGAGCTTGAGTACAACGGCGAGAATAACGATAAAATTCAGCCAGTCATGATTCATAGAGCTATACTTGGTTCATTTGAGAGATTTATAGGAATTTTGACTGAGCATTATGCTGGAGAATTCCCAATGTTTATAGCGCCTACACAGGTTGCAATTGTTCCTGTTGCCGAGAGTCATAAAGATTACGCTAAGGAATTATCAGATAAACTTATTGACATTAACGCTGATAGCGAGATTTATGCGAAGAATGACTCTTTAAATAAAAGAATTAGAACCGCAGAAAAAACGAGAGTTCCTATGATTGTAGTTATTGGTGATGAAGAGATTCAAAACAAAACAGTAGCTATTAGAGATAGAAGATCAAGAGAGCAGTACAATCTAAGTGAAGCAGATTTTCTCTCACTTATAAAAACTAAAATAAATGAGGTAAATTTTTGAACAAAAAAGATCGCGTAGTCATGAATGACGACATTCGTGCAATAGAGTTAAGATGTAATGTGGATGGAGGAGAATCTTTAGGGATTATTTCTACAGATGAGGCTATGAGAAAAGCTAATGAAATGGGCTTAGACTTAGTTTTAATCGCTCCAGATGCAAAGCCGCCTGTTGCAAAAATCATGGATTACAGCAAGTTTAAATATCAAGAAGAGAAAAAACTTAAAGAACAAAGAAAAAACCAGACAAAAATAGATATCAAAGAGATAAAACTCTCTGTGAAAATCGCTGAAAATGATGTCTCTTATAAAGTCAAACATGCGAGAGAATTTTTATCTGAGGGCAAGCATGTAAAATTTCGTGTATTTTTAAGAGGTCGCGAGATGGCACATCCAGAAGCTGCAAAAGAGGTACTTTTAAAGATTTGGCCTATGGTTGAAGATTTGGGAACGATGGATAAAACTCCTCGCTTTGAGGGTCGCTACTACAATATGTATATAATTCCAAATAAATAATTTATTTCATATTTTTATATTTGAAGATGATTTTTTAGTATTTCATCTTCGTTTTTTCCCTAGTTAATTTAAAAAATGTTGTTACTCTAAAGCTTTATTGCTTTGATTGAGCATCTCTTCCATGTGATTGTAAAGAGCTACGCTATTTTTTTCCATTTCTTGAAAATTTGTAATAATCTTATTTTTATTTTCAACTACTAAATCATGCGGATATATAAATGATATATTTTGCTCTACGAGTTTATGTATTGCATGATGGGGTGCATTCATGGCTTGATATGATTTACAATGGCCAAATTTTACTTTCGCAGGTCCATCATACCATTTTCCAAGACTACAGGCTGTAGCAGAAGGGAATTCAATCCGTTTTTCACGGCGAAATACAGATGAATAAGCATTAGATTTATAAATTGTGTGATCAATTTTTGCCAATACAACAAAAACCATATTTTCAAGAGCAAGAGCATAAGAAGAAGCAGTTTTTGCGTCTTTACGAAATGCATCAAGTGTATTAGTAAAATTATCTATGGTTTGGCTTGAACTATACGCAATCTTACTCATATCATTAGCACCATCTTGCAAATCAGAGGCATCTTGCTTAAAAGTTTGGATAGATATAGCAATCTGACTTGTTGCTTTTTGAGTACTTTCTGCAAGCTTACGTACCTCATCGGCAACAACAGCAAATCCACGGCCATGTTCCCCAGCTCTTGCTGCTTCGATGGCTGCATTGAGTGCGAGTAAATTCGTTTGATTGGCAATCTCTTTAATAAGGTCAACGATTGAATTTATGTTAGCGGTTTTTTCGTTGAGTGCATCAATTTTTTCTGAAGCATTATGCACGCCAGAGATAAGATTATGAAGTTTGTCGCTGACTTCATTGATAGCGTTTGTACTTGCAGATACAGAGTTTTCGGTAGATTTACTAACTTTTACTATTTTTTCGATGTTTTCAAGTGAGTTAGAAAGGTCTTTCTGGAGTAAATTAAGCTCACCGATAACACCTTGACCGATTGTTGATATCTCCGCATTGATGTCAGTATTTTTAATTTGCGATGTATCATTTTTCATATGAGCAATTGCATTATTCGTAATATTAATATTCTCTAAAAATTTACCAGAAAAATTTTCTTGGCTAATATGCGGGTAAGACTCTTTTGAACTTGCTTGAGTGATTGAAGAAGAAACCTCTTTAAGAAAGTTGTTAAGCTGATTTAAGAGAGCATTGAAATTTTTACGCAACTCTTCAAGCTCTCCCCCTTCTTTGAAGTCTGTGATTTGATTGCTCAAAATTCCATTTTGTGCATCAGCCATAGCTTTACTAAAAAGACGAGTGTTCAATTGAACTTTGCGGATATTTATAAACATATACCAAGCTAATGCAAAATTAGCGATATTAATAATACGCATAATATCAAAACCATAATGGTATATTTCCACTATAAGTGCTATAGAAAAAATAAGAAGCGAAATTATATTTGCATACTGAATCTTGGTCAACGAAGAAATATTACTCATGATGTTTCCTGTCTAAAAAATTAATCTATATTGTATTGCACTAATTCTTCAATGAAGAATAAACAGTATAAAATTTCTCTTAATACCTACTTTAAAGAAATTTTATTTAGAAATTTTAGCTCTTAACTCTTGCTCTTCAATTGCATCAGAAGCATATTTTATAACAGTTAAATTTTCTGTTTCATTTATATACCATTCTGCAATATGCTCACTTTCCAAAGCATTGAGCTTGTCTGTATCAACCTGTGAGTTTGGAATATAAAGATGAGAAAACTTTACCGGATTTTCTAGTTTAAGTGTCCAAAGCAGCCAGAGTGTTGTCAAAAGTGCTACGGCAACCCCAATATCTGCACGATTATTTGCACTCTCACTTATATCTAAAAAAAGACCCGTTAAAGTTCCCCCTAAAAATGTTGCAAAATAAGCAGCTGAGTTGGCAATGCCAAGAGCCGCCCCTTTTTGATGTACTTTTGCAAATTTACTGATCATGGACTGAACAAGAGGCTCCATCATATTAAATGCTATAAAAAAGAGAACAACACCCACAACAAAAATATTAGCGATATTTGTGAGTCCCATGATAAGAAAAGATGCTATGAAAAAAACTATAGAGATAAGAAAAATTAGTTTAGGTTTATTCTTCTTTTCTCCAAAAACTACGGCAGGTCCCATGGCTAAAAGACCAAGAATCATGGCAGGGAAATAGGCTTTATATAAATCTGATTTTTCCCAGCCAAAAGCGTCGCTTGTGAGAATGATAGGGATAAGAACAAAGGCAACAGTCATTAAACCTTTTTGCATCGCATTGATGATTATCATGTTTGAAAGGTTTGGGTCTTTAAGAATGTCTGATGTTTTTGAGGAGGCATGATAAATGTGTTTAATTCTAGGCGGCGTAGGAACTTTCGTAAAAAGGACGAGCATGGCTAAAATAGAAAGAACCGCTGTGATGATAAAGAGGGTGTCAACGCCATAAGAAGCACCTATAACAGGACCAACACCCATAGCGACTGCAAAACTTATGGCGATGGAGCCGCCCATAAGAGCCATAGCTTTGCCACGAACCTCTTCTTCAACTAAGTCAGAAATCATCGCCGTTATAACCGAGCCGATTGCCCCTGCACCTTGAAGGAAACGCCCCACCATGAGCGTATAAATGTCGGTAGAGTAGGCACAAATAATAGAGCCTATTAAGAAGATGATTAAGCCCACTAAAATCGTAGGCTTTCTCCCTATTTTATCGCTCATGCTTCCAAAAGGAACTTGAAAAACAGCTTGTGTCAGGGCGTATCCGCCAACAACAACACCAACTAAAAGAGGTGTCGCACCTTCTAATTCTAAAGCATAAACAGAAATAACAGGAAGAACTAAAAAGAGACCTAAAAACCTAAGCGAAAGAATCGCAGAGAGAGGAAAAACTTTTTTAAACATGGGAAGCCTTGATGGTTTTATTATATAATGGCGCCATTATAGTAAAAAAATATTTATTCAAACTTTGTAGAATTTAGAGTTTGTCATTTAAAGATATGTATAAGGAAAAATAATTTGAAAATAATTTTAGCAACCTCAAATAAAGGCAAAGTAAGGGAAATAAAAGCACTTTGTCAAGATTACGAAGTCTTCGCATATAGCGAGCTCATAGAAGAGTTTGAAATCATTGAAGATGGGAAAACCTTCAAAGAAAATGCTCTTATCAAAGCAAGAGCCGTATTTGAAGCACTCAAAAAAAAGATGCCCAATGAGCTTGAAAATATAGTTGTTTTAGCAGATGATAGCGGGATTAGCGTTGATATTTTAGATGGAAGGCCTGGTATTTACAGTGCCAGACATGCGGGAATAAATGCGAATGATAAAGATAATTTGTATAAATTGATTGCAGATATACAAGAGAAAAATGTTGCAAGTTCTCCTGCGCACTATACTGCTGCTGTGGCTCTTGTGACAAGTAAAAGTGAATTTTGTGTTCATGGCTGGATGTATGGGGTTGCCCTTGCAAAGTGCGAGGGTGATGGCGGTTTTGGGTATGATCCAATGTTTGTCCCAGAGAATTTCCATAAAACTCTAGGAGAGTTGGATGAGAGCCTTAAGCGCGATTTATCTCACAGAGCAAAAGCACTTAAACTTGCAAAAATTATTTTGCAAACCTTGTAAGTTCTTATAAAAACTTAATGCTTAAGTTGTAAAAAGAGTTTTCTAGGGCATTAAGTAAAGTAAGCAATTTTGTGTTGTATCCATGAATTGTTTTCATAATGTCTCCTTTATGTGAAGTAAATAAGCAATATTTATTCCATTTTAGAGAGACCTTTTAAGTAAAAATCACCAAGAGTAAAATCCCAAAAAGTATTCTATATATCCCAAAAAAAACAAAAGTAAATCTCTCTAAAAAAACTAAAAAAAGCTTGATGGTAAAATAAGCTACAACAAAGGAGACAAAAAACCCTACACCCAGCGTCACTAAATGAGCGTCATTAAACTCATGATAATGTTTCAGCAAATCATAAGCGGCAACAGCACTCATCACAGGAAAAGCGAGCAAAAAACTAAACTCTGCGCTTGCTTTTCTACTAAGGCCAACAAGCAAAGCTCCTATGATGGTAGAACCCGCTCTACTTGTCCCTGGAATGAGTGCAAATACTTGAGCAAGTCCGATAAGCAATGATTGCTTGAAGGTTACATCTTCGACATCGTTGATAGGATTGGTTTTTTGGGGTAGAAAAAATTTCTCTACAATTAAAAAAACTATACCGCCGATGATGAACATGATGGCTACAATTTGGATGCTAAAGAGCTCTTTTATCTGATGGGAAAAAATAAATCCAACTATCCCAATAGGCAAAAAAGCTAAAAAAACTTTAGCCCATAAAGAGATTTTATCCATAGAGAATTTATCTCTGTAGTTAAAAAATACGGCTAAAATCGCCGCAAATTGGATGATGACTTCGTAAGCTTTTGTGACGCTATTTTGCTCAAGTGCTAAAAATTCACTTGCTACGATGAGGTGTCCAGTGGAAGAAATAGGGAGAAATTCTGTGAAACCTTCAATGATGCCAAGAAGAACCGAGTCTAAAATTGTCATGCGCACTCCTTTATTTTGGGATGTGATTTTAACATACAAAAGAGAGGCTTTAAGTTTTTTTGATATAATGTTTGGTTTTAAAATCTACACTATTTTTAGGAATTCCTTCATGTTACTTTTTACTCCCGGTCCAACTCCAGTTCCGCAAAATGTTCGAAATGCTATGAGTGATGCAACGTTGCACCACCGCACACCAGAATTTGAAGCTATATTTGAAAAAGCGAGGAAGTATCTTTTTGATCTTTTCAAAAGTGATGAAATCGTCATGCTCAGCTCTAGCGGGACGGGTGCTATGGAATCAGCTGTGATTAACCTATGTCATAACACTTTACTCAATATAAATTCTGGTAAATTTGGGGAGCGTTTTGGGAAAATAGCACTTGCTAATGGGCTAAAAAGTGTTGAGATAAAAAATGAATGGGATACGCCAGCGACAGTTGAAGCAGTTATGCGGGCTATTGAAAATAATCCTGCGATAGATGCTATTGCGATTCAAATCAGTGAATCTGCAGGGGGACTTCGCCATCCAGTGGAAGCTATCGCAAAAGCTATAAAAGAGGTTAACCCAAGTATTATGGTTATAGCTGATGGAATCACTGCTGTGGGTGTCGAGGTGATAGATATTACAAATATAGATTGTCTCATTGCAGGGAGTCAAAAAGCTCTCATGTTGCCTCCTGGACTCTCTATTTTAGGACTTAGCAATAAAGCAATTGAAAAAATTGGTGCTGGAAGAGGGTACTATTTCAACCTTGCTATTGAGATTAAAAATCAAAGAAAAAACACAACAGCTTGGACTGCGGCAACGACTTTGATCATAGGTCTTTTAGAAATATTAGAAACCATAGAAAAAGATGGCGGTTTAGAGAAATTGTATAAACAAACTGCCATGAGAGCAAAAGCTGTTCAAGCTTCACTTGAGGCAATCGGGCTTCATGTGTATCCAAAAACTCCAGCCTTGTCTATGACAACGATTGATGATATCAATGCATCAGAGATAAGAAAAATTTTAGCAAAAGATTTTGAAGTAAATGTTGCAGGCGGGCAAGACCATCTGGCAGGTAAAATTTTTCGTATCAACCAAATGGGTCTTATTCCAATATATGAAATGGCTTGGGTTGTTAACGCAGTAGAACTCTCTCTTGCAAAACTAGGGCGAAGAAAATATGATGGAGAGGCAAATAAAGTGTTTAATGAAGTTTATTTTCAGGCAGACATATAGATGATACTTGAGCATGAGATTCCACAGGGGACGAGACTTTATTTTGGCAATACGGCTAAGATTAAAAGAAATATAGAGAGTGTCGCAAGTGATGTGTTATATGAAAACGGGTTTGAGGAGATTGTAACACCTGTTTTTTCCTATCACCAGCATTTAAGTATCGCTGACCAAAGAGAACTTGTAAAAGTCAATGATACAAAAAATAACTCTTTGACGCTTCGCGCTGATTCAACTATTGATGTTGTGAGAATCATAGAAAAAAGACTCGGTGAAAATACGGAACATAAAAAATGGTTTTATATCCAACCTGTTTTTCGCTACCCAACTGAAGAGCATTATCAAGTGGGCGTGGAGTTTATGGGTGAAAAAAAGCTCTCATGTGTGTTAAATATTGCAGTGACAATACTTGAAAAATTAGAGCTTTATCCTTTGGTGCAAATATCAAATATGCGTATACCACACATTTTAAGTGAGATGTTTGAGGAGTTGACTTTAGATGATTTTCGTCATCTTAATATCGAAAAATTTTTAAGTCTTAATGTTTTATGGCTTACAAAACTCGTCTATCTTCAACACGTTGAGCAGCTTCATGAGCTCCTGGAAATCGCACCTCCAGAGATACAAAAAGAGCTTATAAAAATGAAAAATATTTCAGACGAAATGCAGTGTGGAAAGATTGTTTTAGCCCCTTTGTATTATGCAAAAATGCTTTACTATAAAGAGTTGTTTTTTAGAATAATAGATAAAAATGAAGTGTATGCAAAAGGTGGAAGATATACAAATAATGGGAACTCTTCAGTCGGATTTGCAATTTATACAGATACGGTATGTGAAACATTAACAAAATAAATAATGGAAAATAAGATACGGCTAAAGCCGTACATCCAAATATCCAATTAAAGAGGAATATATGAAAGCAGATTTAATCGTTGGTATTCAATGGGGAGATGAAGGAAAAGGTAAAATCGTAGACAGACTTGCACAAGAGTATGACATGGTTTGTAGAAGTCAAGGTGGGCATAATGCTGGGCATACTATTTGGGTGGATGGTGTTAGATTTGCTCTGCACCTTATCCCCTCAGGTGTTCTTAATCCACTTGCCATCAATATCCTTGGTAATGGTGTTGTTTTGTCTCCTGAGGCTATTATCAAAGAGATGTTACAGTTTGAAGGCTTAGAAGGTCGTCTTTTTATCTCCGATAAAGCACACCTCAATCTCCCTTACCATGCCCTTATAGACCAAGCTAAAGAGAGACTCAAAGGTACTAAGGCTATTGGTACAACAGGCAAAGGAATCGGACCTGCGTATGCTGATAAAATCAATCGTGTAGGATTTAGAACAGGGGAGCTTTTGAACCCTAAGAAACTTTGTGCTTCAATCATTGAGTATTTTGAACAAAATAGAGAAATTTTTGACATTTACGAAATTGAGACCCCTTCTGAAGATGAATTGCTGACACAGTTGGAGAGTTACAAAAATAAACTTGCCCCTTTTATTACAGATACGACTCAGATGGTTTGGAAAGCTTTAGATGCAAATAAAAAAATACTCTTAGAAGGCGCACAGGGGACAATGCTTGATATTGATCATGGAACGTATCCATATGTCACTTCTTCTGCAACCGTGAGTGCAGGGGCTTGTACAGGTTTGGGCCTCAATCCTAAAGATATTGGGAAGGTAACAGGCATCATAAAAGCATACTGTACTCGTGTTGGAAATGGTCCGTTTCCAACAGAAGATTTTGGTGAAAATGGTGTCAGACTTAGAAAACAAGGACACGAATTTGGAACTACAACAGGTCGACCAAGACGCTGTGGATGGTTTGATGCTATTGCTACGAGATATGCAAGCCGCCTCAATGGATGTGACGAACTTGCCCTTATGAAGCTTGATGTTTTAGATGGTTTTGATGAGGTGAAGGTTTGTGTCGCATACGAATTTCATGGAGAAGAGATTGACTATCTTCCATCAAATCTTGAAGATGTCATCCCTATTTATAAAACTTTCAAAGGGTGGGATAACTCTGCAGGGATAAGAAGATTTGAAGACCTTCCCGTAACTGCGCAAGAGTATGTGAGAGTTATCGAAGAGATATCTCAAACAAAAGTAGGTATCATCTCTACTTCTCCCGAAAGAGATGATACAATTATTCTGTAAGTTTTTTTCGCATAAAAGGCTAACATGATGGATGTAAAGGGAAGTGTATGAAGAGCCGTTTTAGTTCATTGGTTATTTTGAAAAAAAATATCACAGATAAAAGCGAACGTGTTGTTCAAAAAGCCAATGCTGAGGTCAACAATGCTTCGGTTGCCCTTGAATCTTCCTATATTTCGCTTCAAAATATGCATTCTCCTCAAAGTGGAAAAATGAATGATTTTAGAGCGCAAAGAACGCTTTTAGACTCTCAAAGAGCACTGATAAAACACAACCAAGAGTGGGTTGCCTATACTAAGAAGCAAGCTTATTTAGCAAAAGAGCAACTAAAATCAGATATGATTGAATATGAAAAATTTAAATATTTAGAACTAGAAGAGATAAAAATAATGATTAAAAACATCAAACTCAAAGAAGCCAAAGAGCTTGATGAGGTGGCTCTCATAACCCATGCACGGAATTCTAAGATACGTAAAGAGATGCCATGATAAGGTTATTTGTTTTATATATGATCTTGTTTTTACCTCTTGGCGCACTTGAGACCAGTGACAAACTTTTTGAGTGTACAGAAATATTTCAAGAGAGAAAAAACGAACTTTTAGTCGAACTTGAGAGAATAGATGAGCAAAAACAGGCTTTGAGTGCTTTAAAAACAGCAACAGAGGAGTTATTGCGAAAAAAAGAGACAAAGTTGGCTCAAGAAGAGGAAGTGGTAGATAGAAAATTGGGAGAAATTTCAAAAAAAGAAAAAGCAACCAAAGAGATGTTGGCTAAAAACGAAGCGATACTTAAAGAAGTTAAAGAGATTAAAATGAGCAAAGTTTCTCAAACTTTTGCAAAAATGAAACCTGCGGCGGCGGCAAAAGTACTCTCGGATATGGAAGTTGAAGAAGCGGTTGATATTTTAGGGACTTTAAAACCAAAAACGGTAGGACAAATATTGAGTAAAATGGACGCAAAAAAAGCATCACAAATCACCGCTATATTGAGCAAATAATCAAACTTTTACCTTATTTAGAGTAAAATCTCTCAATTTATTTAATAAACAAGGTTCTTCAATGAAAATATCACTCAAATCAATCCCCCACATAGCCAATAAAATTTCTATCGATTTAAACAAGAGTGGTGTAGTCACAATGACGAAAGGACTTGAAGCCGTTGCGCATGAAGCAGAAAAAATATTGATGCACAATGTACGCCAAGAAATAGCTTTAGAGGATAAAGCTGCTGGCATTTGTGATGATAATGTAGAAGAGATAGATTTTATGCTTGTAGATGAGCGACAGTTATTTTTTATGATTAAAAAGAAGCTTGCTCCAGAATTTGGAATAATCCTCAATTATGAAGAGCGATATTCAGATTTGTCTCACAAGATTTTAGATGAACTTTATGAAGAAGACCTCATTCATTTTGAAGTTACGGAAAATAGAATAAAAAACATCATCTATAATGCAATCACCTCTTTTATAGCTGATTCTTCCCAAATAGAAGATGCTGTGATGGAAAAAATACGAACGTATAAGAAAAAATATATTCCTGGAACGGATGAATTTGAAATTTTACATGAGAAAATAACAAGAGAAGAACTTATGAAAAGAGGCATGGAGTAATGAGTAAAGTTTATATATATCTTGAAAATGGGGTCTATTTTGAAGCAAACAGCTTTGGTGCAGAAGGGACGGCTGTTGGTGAAATAGTTTTTAATACCTCATTGAGTGGGTATCAAGAGATTATGTCTGATCCCTCTTATGCAGGTCAATTTGTCACTTTTACAATGCCAGAGATTGGAAATGTCGGAGTCAATGAGCAAGATATGGAGAGCTTAAAAGCCCATGCAAAAGGGATGATTGTAAGAAAATATCAAGATAGATATTCAAATTTTAGAGCACAAGAGTCTCTCAAGAGCTTTTTAGTAAAAAATAATATTTTAGGAATTTGCGACATTGATACGCGATTTTTGACTAAGATGATTAGAGCGCAGGGAGCTATGATGATGGTTGCCTCTACTCAAATTAGTGAAAAAAATGAATTGAAACATATTTTAGAGAGTTCTCCTCGTATTGAAGATATCAATTATATTGAGCAAGTAAGTACAAAAAAAGCATATCACCATACCTCTTCAACGTATTGCAATACTCAGTTTGCATACGAACAAGCACCAAAAGAAGAGGCAAAAGTTGTCGTCATTGATTTTGGTGTAAAAAGAAATATACTCAATGAGCTTGTCAATGCAAATATCGGAGTTGAAGTTGTTCCAAACGACTTTAGTGCAGATGAATTGATTTTAAAATACAACGCCAAAGCAATAGATGGGGTATTTTTGTCCAACGGCCCAGGTGATCCGCTGGTTCTCAAAAAAGAACAAGAGCAAATTAAAAAGCTTATAGAGGCAAAAATCCCTATGTTTGGAATCTGTTTGGGTCATCAATTGTTGTCGATTTCTCATGGATACGATACCTATAAACTCAAATTTGGACATCATGGTGGAAATCATCCTGTGAAAAATATTCAAACAGGCTTAGTAGAGATTACTGCTCAAAATCACAACTATAATGTTCCAGAAAACATCATAGAAATTGCTCAAGTGACTCATGTAAATCTTTTTGACAATACTATTGAAGGTTTAAAATATAACAGTGGAACTATCTTTTCAGTACAGCACCATCCAGAATCTAGTCCAGGACCAAAAGAGAGCCGTTATATCTTTAGTGAATTTCTCTCCCTTATCAAAAGATAAGAAAATGCCTTTAATAGGCATTCCTCTCATGGCATAGACTTCTTAAAAAAAGATTTAAAGACTCAAAAGTAAACAAAAAAACAATATATTGCAAATTTTGTCACAAAAGTGTCACTCCTTAAGATAATTTAAACTATTCTGTGGCTATTATTATAGAGTTAATTAGTTTGATTAATTAATTATTAATTAATTATCCCTAATTGCTTTGAATCTTTCAGGAGGCTATATATGGAGAATCGTCCATTAGAGTACGACTACACAGTTGCAAAGATGTTCATGCTTACGACAATCTTAACAGGAATTGTTGGTATGCTCATCGGTGTAATATTGGCATTTGAGCTTGCTTTTCCAGAGCTTAATACAATCTTAGGTCAAGGGTTAGCAGAATATACTAACTTTAGTCGTCTTCGTCCACTGCATACAGATGCAGTTATTTTTGGTTTTACTTTAAGTGGTGTTTTTGCTACTTGGTATTATGTTGGTCAACGTGTTCTAAAAGTGTCAATGGCTGAATCAGGCTTTTTGATGTTTATAGGTAAACTACACTTTATATTATACGTAGTTGGTGTTGCTGCTGTTATTTTTTCATTGCTTGCAGGTGTTACGACATCAAAAGAGTATGCTGAATTTGAATGGCCAATAGATATAGCTATTGTTGTTGTATGGGTGTTATTTGGTATTAGTATTTTTGGTCTTATCGGTATTCGCCGTGAGAAATCCCTTTATATTTCAGTTTGGTATTACATAGCTACTTTCTTGGGAATAGCCATGCTGTACTTATTTAACAATATGGAAATTCCTACAATCCTTGGAGCAAATGGGATTGGTGAAGCTGGCTTTGGTAACTGGTGGCACTCTGTTTCTATGTACGCTGGTACAAACGATGCATTGGTTCAATGGTGGTATGGTCACAACGCTGTTGCGTTTGGTTTTACGGTGCCTATTGTTGCTATGATTTATTACTTCCTACCAAAAGAGTCTGGTCAAGCTATCTACTCATATAAACTATCATTGCTCTCTTTTTGGGGACTTATGTTTGTTTATTTATGGGCAGGTGGTCACCACTTACTTTTCTCAACTGTTCCAGATTGGATGCAGACGATGGGCTCGATTTTCTCTATAATACTTATCCTTCCGTCATGGGGTTCAGCTATCAATATGCTTTTAACTATGAAGGGTGAATGGCAACAAGTTGCGGCATCTCCATTGATTAAGTTTATGGTTCTTGGTTCAACATTCTATATGTTCTCAACATTAGAAGGTCCTATCCAAGCTATCAAATCTGTTAATGCAATTGCTCACTTTACTGACTGGATTGTTGGTCACGTTCATGATGGTGTTCTTGGTTGGGTTGGCTTTATGATTATGGCTGCACTCTACCATATGTCTCCTCGTGTCTTTAAAAAAGAGATTTACTCTAAATCTTTGATGGCTGCACAATTTTGGATTCAAACATTAGGTGTTGTTTTATATTTCACTTCTATGTGGATTGCAGGTATCACTCAAGGTATGATGTGGCGTGCTCATGATGAATTTGGTAACTTAGCCTATTCATTCATCGATACAGTTACAGTTTTACACCCATACTACACGATTCGTGGAGTTGGTGGTTTATTATATCTAGTTGGTTTTTTAATGTTTGCTTACAACATCTATAAAACTATGACTTCAGGTCGTAGAGTAGAAGAGAGTGAACTTCAATCTGCGTCGCCTATGGGCGCTTAATAGAAAGGATTAATTATGTTTCATTGGTTAGAAAAACATCCGTTCTTTTTTGCGGTGGCTGTATTTTTAGTGATTGCTTTTGCTGGTTTGATTGAAATTCTTCCAAACTTTGCACAGGCATCTCGTCCTGTAATCGGAACTGCTCCATACTCTACTTTAGAGTTGGCGGGTCGTCATGTTTATATTAAAAATAGTTGTAATGCTTGTCACTCTCAACTTGTTCGTCCATTTAAATCAGAAACTGACCGTTATGGTCACTACTCTTTAAGTGGTGAGTATGCTTATGATCGTCCATTTCTTTGGGGTTCTAAAAGAACAGGTCCAGATTTGATGCGTGTAGGCAACTACCGTACTACTGACTGGCATGAAAATCATATGAAGAGCCCAACAAGCGTAGTTCCAGGTTCAATTATGCCTGCTTATGCATGGATGTTTACAAATAAAGCTGATATTGAGACTGCATATGCAGAACAATTGACAGTTGCTCAGTTCTTCTCAGTTCCTTACAACAAACCAGTCCCTATGAAGGATGGTTCTACTATGGAAGTTAAAATGGGAGCAGATCTTGCAGAAGCAAACAAATTAGCTTTAGAACAAGCAAGCCTAATCGCAGCAGATATGAAAGACCAAGATGTCAAAGATGCAGTAGCAAACGGTCAGATTCCTGAAATCGTTGCTTTAATTGCATATATGAACAGTCTTAAATAGTAAAGGTTTGTAGTGGATATTGCTGAATTACAAGCTTATGGCTTTTTTACTCTGACTGCTTTAATGGTTGTTGTCCTTTACGGGTACATCTACCATTTATATACAAAAAAGAAAGATGCAGACGGTCATGACTATGAAGATTATAGTAATATAGCGTTAAAAGATGATATCAGCGATACACCTGTATCGGCTATATCTGAGCATAAAGAGAAATAGGAGAGATATATGAATAAGCTTTATCTTTGGGGAATTATTATTACAGTAGTGATGCTTGCTGCAACCTACTACACTTTAGTGATAACAGCAGGAGATTCTGGTAAGAGTTTATCAGAAATCCTTAGTGGTGATATTGTCAATGCTTTAGCAATCGCGGGTGCAGTAGCTCTTGTATTTATTACAATTTTTGTTGTAATAAAATATGTACGACAAATGCAAACTGATACTGCTGATGGGAAGTTAGCTCATGAAAAATGGGATGGTATTGGTGAATATTTAAATGAATTGCCGATGGGTTGGGCAATTATGTTCTTGTTGACTATAATTTGGGGAATGTGGTATTTTGTACTTGGATATCCAGTAAATGCTTACTCTCAAATAGGTGAATATAACGAAGATGTTGCTGTGCATAACGCAAAGTTTGAAAAAGAGTATGAGTCTATTACTGGTGAGAGATTAGTAGAGATGGGCGAATCTGTTTATTTGGCTGAGTGTAAAGTTTGTCACGGAATCAGTGCGGATGGTATTGATGGAAAGGCAGCAAATCTTAATGCAAGAATTGAAGCAAAAAGTGTCAAATATGCAATCGAGCATGGTGCAAACAACCATCTTTTAGGGATGGAAAATCCAATGCCTGATCGTAATGGACTTATGAACAACAACACGGGAGCACTGATTACAGATGCTGAAATTGATGCTGTTTCAACTTTTGTTGCAAATAAAATGACAGGAGCTGGTGCTGATGTTTTTGCAGGGACTTGTGCTGTTTGTCATGGAGAAGATGGCAAAGGGATGGAGTCTGTTGCTCCAAATATCGTTGCATTTACACCAGAGCTTGTTATAAACATCCTCAATCATGGTAAAAAAGGTGCAATCGGCGCAATGCCTGCATTTGATAGATTGAATGCAAAACAAAAAGAGGCTGTTGGTGCTTACATCACTAGTCTAAGTAAATAAGGAGTCAGGTATGAATGAAAATAGAAGCGTATTTGCTCTGGATGGTGTCACTGGAATGTTAATTGCGACGGTTTTATTGCTCAGTATCTTAGCTGGTTTAACAGTTTGGGGTTTGAGTGTACAACAAAGCAGTGCTAGCAATTATTACGATATTAAAGATGAGTCGTCTATAAAAATGTTTAGTCAAGAAAATACTAAACATTTGGTTGATGTTAATAAAGGAGAGTAAAAATGGAAAAAATCATTTCAATAGGCCTAGTAATAATGGCTGTTTACACACTTTATGCGGTTTTAACACCAAATCATCTTTTCGTCGGTTAGGGAATTTCATTGAAATTTTCACGAGGGCTTAGGGCCCTCATCCTCCTAATATTTTTTTATACAGTAGCATCAGCAGAGTATTTATATAAAGATGAAGTTATCTTCAATCCCGATTTTAGTACAGAGGTTGAAAAATTGGGCAATGAGCTTTATGAAAAGACGGGAGTTTCTCTACGGCTTGTCATGATAAAAAAATTGCCAATGAACCAGAGTATAGTCGCATATGAAAAAGAGTTAATAAAAGATTTTAGCGAGCCTACAATTTTGTTAACCTTTTCAGAACTTGACTCACAGGTTGATATATTGGCATCATCACCATCTTTATATGAGTATTTTGATAGAAAGCAAGTTTTAAGTCCAGTCACTTCGCCCGTTCAAGCTTTTGTGATGGCACTTTTTTATAGCGATAGTTTTGCTTCTTTTAAAGAAACAGCAGGAAATTATGGCGGGACGATTATCCCTCTTTTAGCGGGAAAGGCTAAACCAGAAGAATTGCTTGGAAAATATTCGGGTTCTATGTTTAACGGCTATGCAGATATTGCAGAACAGATTGCAGCGAGCAAAGAGGTAGTTTTAGAAAATGCCGTGGGCAATGCAAACCGCATAACTATTTTGATAATAAAAACTCTGTTTTATAGTATTATTATTGCGGGAATATACATGTATTTGAGAAGAAAATTATTTTATAGAAGGCAAAGACTTGAACAAAAATAGTGGAAGAATTTGGCCATATGCCATTTCAGCATCGATATTATTAGTTTTTGGATTTTGTGTAGCGACAATCGTCGTAACAACCCAAGCACCTGTAGAAAAAAGTGATACGTACATGATGGGCTACCATGAAGCTGATGATAAGGCAAATGAGCTTATAAATGCTCAGATAGCATTTGATAAAAAATACAAAATACAATATATGACCGATGAGTTGAATGTACAAAAAAGTGTTTTAAAATATAAAATTACAGACTTAAACTTAAATCCCGTAAATGAGGCACAGCTAAAAGTCGTGGTTACTAGACCCGATAATCATAAAAATGATCAAGAGCTTGTTAGTCCAACTGTAGTTAATGGAGTATACTCTTTTGCACCCATGACACTTCCTATTGCTGGTAGATGGGATATTATGGCGAAAGTAAAAGTGGGCGAAAATGAAAGATTTTATAATGTTAAAGCTGATACAAGATCTAAAGAGGTTTATGAGTATTAAGTTTCATGCATGAAACCATTATAGTTTTACCCTCGGCTCGTGCCATTAGGCATGAGCAGCTTCACATAAAAAATCAAACACTCTTTTTGCCAAACTATATAACGATGTCAGAGTTTATAAACAAGCTTTGTATCGTTGAAGATTTTAAAATAGCCGATGATGACAGCAGAATTTTACTTCTTTTAGAAGCCTCTGATTTTAACGCATTTTCCAAACTTCAAATAGAGCGTAATTTTTTTACATTTACAAAAAACTCTACCTACATTTTTAAGTTTTTTGAAGAGTTGAGCGCTGAAATGTATGATATAAACGGGCTTGACACCTCAGACATCTATGCCGAATATGAAGAGCATATAAGCATCCTTCAAGAGTTATATAAAAGATACGAAACCTTTTGTAGGGAGAGAAAAATTTTAGACAGAATTTTTCTGCCAAAACTTTACACTTTTAATGAAATATACGTAAAAATAAATAACAATATAGAAGTGCACATTGAGGGGCATCTTACAAATTTTGAGCTAGAACTTTTAGAAAAATGCTGCGAATATGCCAATGTAAATTTGATTTTAAATACCTCTTCGTTTAACACTAAAATGCAGAGTAAATTTTTTGACCTTGGCGTGGAGTTGGAAAAAAACTACACTTATACAATCTCTTTAAACTCAAAAAAAATAATAGATAAAACAGAAATAGTAAAAAATAAAACTATCGTCTGTGAATCATTCAGCGAATCTATTTTACAAGTTGCTTTTATAAAACAGAAGATTTACGAGTTTGTAAAAAAAGATTTGAGGGCCCAAAACATTGCCGTTATTTTGCCTGATGAAAAAATGGCGGAAGTTTTGCGAAGTTTTGATAATGAATCGAATTTTAACTTTGCCATGGGTGAGCCATACGCTAAAACTTCAAGCTATGAAAAACTCCATGCAACCTGCCAAGCTATTGAGCAGGATTCTCGTGAAAATGTTGCAAGACTCTCCCGCGTTCATGACGCGCATTATGCAGAACTCTTTGGCATCTATCATAAAAAAGCCCAAGAGGTTGACATAAGCGCTTTTTTAAATAAATATAAAGAGAGCATTCCCTCAAAGAGAGAGAAAAAAATTTACGAAGAAGAGCTATACAGTTTTAAAAATATTTTGTCTTTCATGCATGACATGAGCATCAAATCAGTTCTGTCAGTTTTTTTGCAAAGACTCGCCGCTCGGACACTTGACGATGTCCGCGGCGGCAAAATTACCGTCATGGGAGTCTTAGAGACGCGAGGAGTTTCGTTTGATGGAATAGTTATCGTAGACTTTAGCGACTCAAATGTTCCAAAGCGAAGTGATAAAGACATGTTTTTAAATACGCAAATACGCAAAATTGCCTCACTTCCAACCATGAGCGACAGAGAAAACCTTCAAAAACATTACTACCAAACGCTTATAAACCGCTCTAAAGAGGTGGCAATTTGTTATGTGAAATCGAGCCAAAGCAGTGCTTCAAGATTTCTAAAACAGCTAAATATAGAAGAAGCCAAGACGCATGCCGAACTTGAATATACAGATATTTTATTTCAAAAGAAACTTCCCAGTGTTAGAGCACAAGAGAAAATAGTCGGCACATATAATTTTAAAGAGCATAAACTCTCCGCTACAAAACTCAAAACGTATCTGAGTTGCAAAAGAAAGTTTTACTACAAATACCTACAAAATATCAATAACCATGAGATTCCAAAAGATATGCCGCAGGAGTGGGAAATAGGAACATCTGTTCACCTTGCACTCAAAGAGTTGTATAGCAAAAAAAGTAGCTACAAAAATGTAGAAGAGTTAAAAAAAGATTTGCACAAAGAACTTGACTCGGCATGTGGAAAGAGCGAACTCGATAAATATTTGATCAGTCTGCAAAAAAGAAGAATGATTGCATTTTGTGAAAATGAAGTTCGTAGATTTAAGGATTCTTGGCATGTAGAGCTCTGCGAAAAAAACCTAGAGTGTGAGTTTGCGGGAGTGACTCTCAGCGGCGTAATCGATCGCATAGACAAAAGAGGCAATGAGATTTTTGTCCTCGACTACAAAACAGGAAACTATCCAATCTATACAGAAAAAGATTTTAGACAAGCAACGGACTTTCAGCTAGAGTTTTACTATTTGCTAGTAAAACAATTTGAGCGAGAAAGTGCTTTGCAAGGGCATGAAGCCGCTATTAAATTTTCATGCGGATATTATGATTTAAAAGAGTCAAAAATCGTACATGAGCAGTTTTTACAAGAGAAGCTTGGAGTTTTAGAGTCCAACATCAAAGACCTGCTCATGCACGAAACACATGAGTTTGACAAGTGTGATGATGCGAAGGATTGTTTGTATTGCGAATATAAGATTATGTGTGGACGAGAGTAGAGATGTTGCAAACACTCTATGAATAGAGTGAATTAAAAGATGAAAAACGCAATATTTTTCTATATATAAAAAAACTATATACAAACTTTATATATAAAACGCTACAATCAACTTATATTTTTCTAACAAAGGATGCTAATGTTTCAAAGTGGAAGCCCAGTAAAGGGAAAAGATTTTATAGATAGAAAAAAACATCTTCCACTCTTTAAATCCTATCTTGATAACAATCAGCATATCATAATAAAAGCCCCAAGAAGATTTGGAAAAACATCGCTCATCAAGCATATGTTTGAGTATGAAAAGGGTTATGATTTTATCTACATAGACATAAGACTGCACCACTCTTTAGACTCGTTGTCCAAACAAATACTAGACAGTGCATACAGTTTTGTAAAGATTGAAAACTTTATCAGACAGACAAAAAACTCCCTTTTAAATCTTCTAAAATCTATCAAAACCATCTCCATTCCAGATATGGCAGAAATCACCATTGATTTGGTAAGTAAAGAGAGTGACCCCATAGAGCTTTTTATCCACTCTTTAAATGTAGCCCATAGCATAGCGACTGCAAAGGGTACAAATATAAAACTCATATTTGATGAGTTTCAAGACATCACAAAACTCTATGATAAAAATATCTTAGAAGTGCTTCGCTCAGTTGCACAGCATCATGAAAATATCACTTATGTTTTTTTAGGAAGCATAGAGTCCATCATGACTGACATTTTTGAGAGCAAAGCATCGCCGTTTTTTCATTTTGCAAGCGTGATAAAACTAGACGGACTTGACGCTGATGAACTTTTTGACTACACCAAAACAGAGTTTGACAAACATGGCATCGCTTATGATGCAGAACTTTTATACAGCACAATAACTTTTTTAGAGGGGCATCCTGAGTACAGCGCAAAAGTATTGCAAACTCTCTATATAAACGCCATATTAGAAAAAAAGTCCATAGATTATAGCTGCGCGCTTAACGCCATAAGCTTTAGGGTGCTAGAAAACAGAGCCTATCTTGATGAGCTTATATCGAAACTTAAATCTAAAAAACACCACTTTGAAGTGGTCTATGCCATGGCAAATAACCTNNATGGACTCAGCCACGCTTTACAACACACGCGTATCACTAGAAAATATGGGACTCATAGCAAAACTGCAAAAAGGCGAATACAAAATAGTAGATATATTTTTAAAAATCCTCCTGCAGCAACATGATGATAGGATGGTGGCACTTGAGGGAAGATTGGATATTGGGCTTGAGTATG
>DJAA01000025.1:0-37329 GCA_002428085.1 Sulfurimonas sp. UBA6014
CGAATCGTGTCGGGCGCACCATAAAACTTCAAGAATCTATAATCCACACTAAAAATTCTTACAAAATTTTTCTTAGCATTCATAAATTTGCAAATTTATTATGCCCATTTTGATTTATTTAAAGTAATCTATTTCATAAAGTTTAAGAAATTCAGTACAATAGTATTTATAAAGTCTAAAATACTATTGTCTCCCCTCAGTAATTGTAATTTGATACTTCTCCTCATCGCTTAATAGGATAAAGCAGTCCCCTCCTAAGGGATAGCTCCAGGTTCGATTCCTGGTGGGGAGACCACCAATACTACATACTTTCAAGCTTGTTTCAAATCTCTAAGATTAGCTACTGTGCCAATTTTGTGCCTAACTGTGCCAATACTGTCATTCTGACTTTTAAACAGCTCAATATTCGTATCAATCTTTCAACTTCCAAAAAAGTAAAATTTTAATAAAATAAGTATATACTACAAGTATAAACTAACTGAAAAGGATGCAGCATGATAGCTACTGCAAAAGATTTAAGATTTAATATAAATATGCTTTTTGATGTACTTAGTAAAGGGGAAGATGTGACTATCACCTACAGAGGTAAGCCAAAAGCAAAGCTTGTCTCTACAGAAAAAAGTCATCTAGAAAAAAGTGATTCACTTTTTGGACTTTGGAAAGACAGAGATGAAGATGTAGATGCAATGGTAAGAGATATGAGAAAAGGAAGAAACTTTGATATATGACACTCTCATAGACACAGATGTGATTATCTGGTATCTAAGAGGCAATAAAAAAGCTTATGACCTTATCCATGGTACTGATGAGTTTTGTATATCATCTGTGACTTATATGGAGCTAGTACAAGGGATGAGAAACAAAGAAGAACTGAGAACTTTACAAAAAACTCTCAAACAGTGGAATGTAAAAACAATCTATATAAGCCAAGAGATATCCGCAAAAGCTCTTTTTTATGTAGAAGAATATTTTCTGAGTCATTCGATGCAACTTGCCGATAGTCTCATAGCTTCAACTGCTACAAGCTATGGGATGAAACTCATCACAGCAAACTATAAGCACTATAAGGTGGTAAAAGATATCACAATAGAGATTTTTAGACCATAAAAACACAAAGAAGATAGAAAAATAGAAAAATAGGGGTCGAAAAAATGGTAGCTGATTACTCTTTAACCCTACCTTCCGACTCTCTTAGAAAATTGCACTTATTTTTAGAATTGGCGAAGCTTAAGAAAAATAATTAATATTAAAACAACAATTTTAGTTTAATATATTGATTAAATACCTGTTTTTAGGGGTTTGTTTTAGAAGAGCTTGATAAAAAAGTTAGAGAATGGACTTGTCCAGCTTGTAACACAAAACATCTAAGAGATGTGAATGCAGCTAAAATATTAAAAGAATTGGGATATCAACTCTTAGAGGAGAGACTGTAAGACCTACTTTTGTAGGCTAGTCTTGTTGATACTAGAATCCCCTTGATTTATCTATGGGAAGTATGTCAAAAATAATACTTTTCTTAAATTTAATTAAGATTTAAGCATTTCAAGAGCATCTAAAACAGTTTTTTTTGTTGTTTTATCTAAAGACATATCATTTGGTATAAACATAAAAAATTCCACTCTTCTATTGTCAGCACGATTTTCTTCACTACTATTCTCTTTCAAAGGTTTTGCGGAACCAAAACCAGCAATAGATAGTCTTTCTGAAGCAACACCATTTTTAATAAGTTCACGCATAACTGAAGATGCTCTACTAGCAGAAAGTTCAATATTATCTTTAAAAATTGAATCTTTTGGTAAAGGTTCGTCATCAGTATGACCACGCACAGAGATATTAACACTTGAAGGAAGAGCGTCAATAATAAGAGCAATTCGCTTAATGAATAATTTTGTATCTTCATCAGATATAGCTGCACTTGTTCCTTTAAAATTAACAAAAGCTGGTAGTTTTAATAATACTCCATCAACACTCTGCTCTAAAGGACCTTCGTTTGCTGCGTTCTTTCTTAACTCTTTTTGAATTTTTTCAATGACATCTGATACACTTTCAGTATCAGATGTACTTTGATTTACTGGAGTTTCTTTTAAGCCAATAGAGGGAGATTGTTTACTTATAACTGAAATTTTTTCAACTGGACTTGTAGTTGATTCTGATGCTGATTTAACTTGACTTGACATTTCTACAACTGGATGTGCCTCTTCTGGTGCAGGAGCATAATCATAAATTTTTACAAACTCTTCTTTTACCGCTTTCATTTTCTCCGTATTTACTGACGCAATAGCAAAAAGTGCAATAAAAAGTGCAAGTAATAAGCTAAAAAAATCAGCTGTAGGAACTGCCCATTTTTCAGCTGGAGGACATGTAACTTTTTTACATTTAAGTTTTCTCGCCATATGCTTGTTCGTTAATCGAATTGACTATGTTTTTCTTCTGATGGAGAAAGAAAGTTAAATAATTTTTCTTCAATTGCTCGAGGACTATCACCACTAATAATTCCAATTACTCCATTTAACATTAATTTTTGTTCTTTTACTATGTGATGTGATTTTGCAATTAGTTTCGCCCCCATAGGACCAAATAAAACATAGGAACTAAAAATCCCAGTAACAGTAGCGGTAAATGCTCCAGCAATGCCTATTGCCATTTCAGGAGGATTGTCAAGTTTTTGAAGTGCTAAAATAAGTCCTAGAACTGCTCCAATAAGACCTAGAACAGGAGATGTTTCTCCTGCTAAAATCCAGTAATGACCACATCCATGATAGTAATGTTCAGTCTCTTCAATTGTTAATTCTAAATTCTCAATAATTGCATCAAGGTCTCTTCCATCAACTGCCATGCTTAAACCCTGTTTTAAAAATGCATTATCAAGTTGTGAAATTTCTTTTTCTAATGAAAGAATACCGTCTCGTCTAGCTTTTATAGATAAAGCTATAATTTGTTTAATTCGTTCGTGTAAATCAATAGGAGAATTTTTAAAAATCATACCAACATTTTTATAGGCACCCTTTATAAATTCAACATCCGTACTTACCATAGCTGCCAATAAAGTAGTTGGCATAATAATAATTAAAGAAGTAATATGAACAATGTGAACTGGATTTCCACCTTCCATTAAGTCGCCAATAGAAATACTAGCAATAGCACCTAAAATACCTAATACAACTGTTAAATCCATACAATTCCTTTAAAAAATATAAATATTGTAACTTTTCATTATTTACTTTTTTTTACTACTGGAAGCCCCTATTTATGGTGCGGACGGGGGGATTTGAACCCCCACACACGTAATGCACTACCACCTCAAGGTAGCGTGTCTACCATTCCACCACGTCCGCATATTCTAAAAAAACACAATCACCGCAAGGTAGTTGTCTACCGTTCCACCACGGTCGCATTAAGAGGTTAGAACGCCATTTGGCGTTCTATGAAGTTTTTAGGTTTATTAACCTAAATAAGGGTTTGCGTAAAGTGCTATAAGAGCAATTACAAGTGCATAAATAACTTGTGCTTCAATCATCGCAAGAGCGATAAACATTGTAGTCATAAGTTTAGCACCTAAACCTGGGTTTCTAGCAGTTCCAGCGATAGTTGCAGCAGCAGTATGACCCATACCGATTGCTCCACCTAAAGCAGCAAGACCAAGACCAAGACCCGCAGCAATCATAGAATATGCTTTAAGAGTTTGGTTTGCAACATCACCGTCGTTAGCAAATGCAACAGCAGCGAATGCTACCATTAAAAAAAGAATTTTTTTCATGTATATCTCCGTTAATTATTACAATGACTTTCGGATAGCGTAACCCCATCTAAGATGAAGCAACCCCAACATAAATGCCGAGATTTCCCTACTAGAAATTGGTAGAGAATTATACAAAAAAAGTAATAAATTTGAGTTTAAAGCAACTGCTGTTGCTTAAGATAAATCACTTAATTCTTAACTTCTCTCTAAAGAGATTTTATTGCCCTTAAACTCTAAAATTTTAATCCCTATTTTTTGTCCCTCTTTTAAAACATCGGAGACTTTTTCTACTTTATGATCTGCAACTTTAGAGATATGAAGAAGCCCATCTGTTCCATCGGGAAGTTCTATAAAAGCACCAAACTCGACTATTTTTTTAACAACACCTTCGTATTTAGCACCAACTTCATATTTTATTTTAGGGACTTTTGGTGTGTTAACTATCCCCTGTATATGCTCTTTGGCAGCAAATACTCCCGTTTTATTTTTACCTGTGATTTTTACTTTTCCATCTTTTTTATCGATATCTATAGCAACTTCAAACTTTTCTATAATTTCACGAATGGTTTTTCCCGCTTGACCGATTATTTCCCCTATAAAACTAGGGTCGATATGAAAAAAGTCTGAACTAGGGAGGACACCATCGTTGAATGCTATATTTTCTTGGGCTTGGCTCATAATGTCAATAATATGTGCTCTGCCCTCTTTTGCTTGATAGAGTGCCTCTTTGAGAACATCCAAAGAGATGCCGCCAAGCTTGATGTCCATTTGCATAGCGGTGATGCCATCTTTAGAGCCAGTAACTTTAAAATCCATATCGCCATCATGGTCTTCAAGTCCCATGATGTCTGAGAGTATGGCGTACTTGCCACCATCGCTTACCATACCCATAGCGATGCCTGCAATAACATCACTTGTTTGTATATCGGCAGCTTTAAGCGCCATATATCCGCCACAAACAGTTGCCATAGAAGAAGATCCATTTGACTCTAAGATTTCAGAAACTAAGCGAATCGTTTGATTGTCTAGATTTAAAATGGGCTCAAGCGCTCTTTTTGCTAAATTTCCATGCCCAAGTTCACGTCTTTTTGTCCCCATGATAGGCGACGCTTCCCCTACAGCAAATCCTGGAAAGTTGTAGTGCACCATGAAGTTTTCGTTTTGAGTTCCCTCTTGCGTCAATGTTTCAAACATTTGTGCATCTTTAGGTCCGCCCATCGTTAAAATGACTAAAGCTTGCGTTCCTCCACGAGTGAACAAGCACGAGGCATGTGCCCTTGGAAGAACATTTGTTTGGATAGTAATAGCTCTAATCTGCGTTAAACTCCTCCCATCCGCTCGTACTTTTTCATTTAAAATTTGTGCTCTTACTTCCTCTTTTTTTACTTGTTCGATTGCATCTTTGAGTTCTATCTCAACCCACTCCTCTTTTTCTAAAAGTATTTTTTTTCTAAGCCCTCTTAACGCAGTAGAACGTTCTGATTTTGCCATTTGAGACATGGCTGCTTTTATGCCGCTTAAATGGTGACTTCTTACATAAGCAAGCATCTCTTCATTGAGCGCATGCGCTTTGTACTCCATAGCAAGCGTTTCTTTTTTGAACGCTGCAAAAGCTTCTTCGTACTTTGTGTTGGATGCAAAAAGGGCTTCTTGTGTTTTTTCAAATACTTTTATCAACTCATCTTCACCGATAGCATTTGAGACATGGGAGGTAAATATACCCGTTGTCATTGTTGGGTCAAGAATAGGGTCTATAAACATCTCATTGATTTGTATTTTTTCGCCACCCAAAGAGCGCATCTCTATCATGAGAAGCTCCTCTTTTGTCCCAGAGAGATACAAATCAAGGGTAGAATCCTTCATCTGTGAAAGCGTTGGATTTAAAACGATTGCACCGTCAATTTTAGCTGCACGAATGGCTGAGACGGAGGTATTAATATCGATATTTGAAGTATAAAGCGCAGCTGAAGCGGCATTAAGCGCCAAAATCTGCAAGTCTGATTCACTATCAGCACTCAGAACTAGAATAGTGATTTGTGTCGGGTATCCAAAACCTTTTGGAAATAAAGGGCGTAAAGAGCGGTCTACTATGCGAGATGTTAAGGTTTCAAAATCACTCGGTTTTGTTTCACGCTTAAAAAAACCGCCAGGAATTTTACCAGCTGCGTATGTTTTTTCTATATACTGCACCGTTAAAGGTAAAAAATCATCTTTTACTATTTCTGTTTCATCTATGACAATGGTTGCTAGGATAACTGTATCGCCTGATTTGAGCCATGCCGCTCCGTTTGCCTGTTTGGCAACTTCTGTAAAAGAGTACTCTTCGACTCTGTTTTGCAACTCTACATTAACATTGTATTTCATTATTTTTCCTGTAGTAATTTTATAATTTGCTCTTCCGAAACCTTCGGAAAATCTTGATAGTAGAGGTACGTCTCAACGTAATCATCAATAGCATGAAGATAATATATCTCATCTGTAAAAGGCTCAAGAACAGCGATAGCATCTGTAGGCAAAACTGGCACTGCTATATAAACAGCTTTTGGTTTTTGCGCCAAAATACTCTTCAGTGCCGAGAGAAATTTTGAGCCTGTCTCTGTCCCCTCATCAACAAGTAAAACAACTTTATTTGTGACGGAGGTAAAATGTCTCCCTTTTCTAAATTTATAAATACTTGAGAGTATTTTTTCTTCATGTTTTCTATGAGCTTCACCATAAATATAGTCATATTGAATCTCAAAAGAAGCCACTAAATTTTCATTGATAACGATTTCTCCGTCTTCTGTCACTCTTGCAATTTCACACTCGCTATTGTTGGGTGCAAAGATGGGTTCAGAAAATAAAACATCTATCTTGTTTAGGTAGTTTCTCCGTATCAAAGATGCCAGCTCAAGCCCCCCTTTTGATACGCCGATAAGGTTCCATGACTCCTCTTTCAACCGTTGCATTGGGAGTATGTCAACCAATTTTGCAGCAGCGTCTGCTCTATCTTGTAAGATATTTTTATACTTTTTCATCTCTTAGAATCCTTGTAAATTTTCAGGGAGTTTTGTTGCAAAATTGGACGATCCCCTCTCTGATGCCATAAAAGGTTTTAGAACTATCGTAAAATAGAGATATCTGTCATAAACAGATGCTGACTCAGTTTTTGTAAGGATTGGTCTATTGTTCTCAACATATCTTAGTCCAAAATCCCAACATCTTTTTTGATACATAAAACCAATCTCTGAGCTCTTTTTTAATGCCGTTTGCATATCATAATCTAATCTCACATGATACGAATAATGCGAGTCATAAGTATAGCTTGCACTTGATGTAATGTAGCTTGTGTAGGGATTAATAGGTTTACCTGTCTCGTCATAATCGATAAAAGTATCTTTATAGAGATGCGATAGTGCTATATCAAAGCGGCTGTCATGATAGGAAATTTTATTAAATATCTTTGAAAAAGAGTCTTCATAATAATTATAAAAAATATTATGATAAAAATTTATGCTCTCAGTTATTTGATAATCAAGCTCATTTTCCAACTCTCCTAACTTATTCTCTATGTTTTCATACGAAACACTCTGCGCCAATCTGTGATATATTTTTTGCCCAGCAGATGCATCAAAAAAATATTGTGTAAAATCAAACTGCAATGCGTCTTCAACAGTACTTAGATTGTAAAACTCACATTGTTTTATATTTTTATTTTCTTCTCTTGTGCAAAAATCTTGCGTATCTTCATAAAAACCTGTTTTAATTTGCGAGCCATTAAGGACAAAAGTTGCCCCTAATCCCGCTACATGGCTAAAGGTATCATACGATTTACTCAGCTGTGAAGAGGCTTGAAAAATATTATAATTTCTCGCATACACTCCATCTCTATATAAGCCACTTGAGAGATTTTCATCGCCGCTAAAACTTGAGTGCTGTCCATACATCTGAGCAGTATAGGAGAGATTAAGATACTCATCAAAAAGAGAAGTTTGCAAAGTAAGAGGAATATCTAAATTTGTTTGAAGAACTTTTTTATCTTTTTCCCTTTGTATATTGTTTGTTTGGAGATTAAAATTGTAAAGAAAATGGTTATCAAAAAGTGTTTCTAAGTAGTGATGGTACTGAAGAGTTGGAAGTTTTTGAAGGGTAAGTTCATTACTCACAGCATCTAAATTTTTGTAATACTTAAAATAGGTACCAATATAATCATTTTCACTATTGTAAAACATATTTACCCGAGAGAGAATCTGCGTAGATGTTGCATTCTTGGTTGTATCATTTGTTGAGAGATTCAAATAATCGACATCATTCATATTATTTGCATCAATATATAAACCTGACTGACCAACCAAAGAAGTCCCCAGCCATTGATCTAAAAAATCGTTATTGTCATAATTGAGACGAAATCCATAGTGTGAATCATGTGCGAGTTCTTTTAAAAAATAGTAGCGTTGCTTCTCTTTAAAATATCCTGCGGAGAACTCTCCATGAGAGATTTGACTATCAACAAATCTAAAATTAGCATAACTCCCATATCCACGATTGGTTCGTATCTGAGGTTTTAGTTCCAAATCCCACCAATTTTGCTCGGCAATATAGAGAGGCTGTTCATAGTAAAATCCTTCATCACTTGAGAGTCCCATAGCTGGAACCAAAAGTCCTGTGCGTCTCGTTGTATCTAAGGAGTAGCCAAAATAGGGAGTGTATAAAACCGCGATGTCATAAATATAAATTCTTGCATTATAAATACTCATCCATTTATCCTCTGTGTTATAAGTAGAAGAGGAAAATTCCATAGTCCAGAGTGGGTCATTGGGGTTACACCCACTTAAAACTCCCGATGTCACTTCTAAATCTTTGTCCTGTGATTTGGCTTCATCGCCACTCATCCAAACTTGAGATTTATTTTCCAACATGTAAAATGGTTGGAAAATTCTCTCTTTTGTAGCAATATTCAGTTTTGCCCTCTCTCCTAAAAGTTTGTGGCTTAAACCTTGTGTTGCCCTGATGCTTCCAAAAAGCTCAAGTTCTCCACTGTCTTTGTTATAAACTGCTTCTTTGGATGAGAGGACATAATCCTTATAAATAACAACTACTTCTCCATAAGCGTTCACGATGTTGTTATGTGAGTCCATGGAAGTGGCATAAATTTCTACTGTATCCTCTGCACAAACAAATGAGATAAATACGATAAAAGCGGCTAAAAGTTTAAGCATCTACAACCAAAGTGCTCGCTGTTTTATCATGCCATGTTTGACGCTCGGGGCTGAGCATTCCCCATAAAAAACCAAGGTAAAAAAACATCTCACTGATGATGCGAAAAATAGCACGGTTGAGTGAAACTAAAACGTTTGGATTTTGAAGCGTTTTTATCTCTATAACTCTAATCTTCATGACAAGTTTACCAATGCTTGCTCCGTATTGTAAGACAAAAAAAGCTTGATAAATTATCTTCATCGCCATGTATTCTAAAACAAAAGCATTTGTTACATTGATAATCTCTTCCATCGTTTGTGCAGCAATGAAAGAGTTCCAAAGGGCTATAATAAGGATAGAAGAGAGCAACATCTCATCTATAAAAAAAGCTACAGCTCTTTTTTTTGTTGTGGCTAAAGTCAACCCCTCACGATGAAGCGTATTTTCAATTTCTTCATTCATGGCTTAAAGTGCCTGATATGCGATATCTGTGCGAAGTTTTTTACCCGCAAAATGAACCTGCCCGCATCGAAGATAGGCTCTGTCTCTTGCCTGTTTTATCGTATCGCCTAACCCCACACACACTAAAACTCTTCCGCCATCTGCGTAGAGTTTTTCATCTTCCATAGAGACACCTGCATACGAAATGTGGGTAAATTTCTCTATCTCTTCATGGTGGACTTCATCAACAATAATCTCTGCAGGTTTAGAATTTTTATAAGGGTAATTTTCGCTCGCCATAACAACTCCCACCGCAAACTGTTTTGAAAATGTGACGTGAATCTCGCTGAGTTTTTTCGTTGCTGCTTTATAAAACATATCCCGCACACTTGATGTCATAAGCGGCATCAGTATCTCGCACTCAGGGTCTCCAAAACGAACATTAAACTCTAACGTAATAGGCTCCCCATTTACAACCATAATCCCAATAAAAAGAACCCCCTCAAAAGGAGCGCCCTCTTTTTTCATCCCATCTAAAGTAGGACGGATGATTCTCTCTCTGACTTTTTGATAGAGTGATTCATTCACCAAAGGTGTCGGAGCGTATGCACCCATTCCACCAGTATTTGGTCCTTTGTCGCCATCTTGAAGTCTTTTGTGGTCTTGTGCAGCAGGTAAAAGAATAAAATCCTCGCCATCACAAATTGCAAACATAGAGAGTTCATATCCGTCTAAAAACTCTTCAACGATGACTTTGAGTCCAGCATTACCAAAACTTTTTCCACTTAACATTTCACTAATAGCAATTTTTGCTTCGTCATGACTTTGTGCGATGATGACACCCTTGCCCCCGCAAAGTCCATCCGCTTTTACCACGATAGGAGGTGTCAAAGTATTTGTAAACTTAAAAGCATCTTCAATAGAGTCTGTTTGGATATAGCGGGCAGTGGGAATGTTGTACTTTGCTAAAAAGTTTTTCATGTAGACTTTGGAGCCTTCAAGTTTGGCGGCTTCTTTTGAGGGACCAAAAATAGTCAAACCTTTTGCTTTAAATATATCTACAACTCCTTCCACTAAAGGTGCTTCAGGACCAACAATGGTAAGGTCTATCCCATTTTCTTTGGCGTACTGTGCCAAATCATGATAATTTCTACTTTCTAAATTTGTTCCTAAACTACTTGTAGCGCCATTTCCTGGCATAAAAAAAAGTTCATTTTGCGATTTTTCATTTAAAATTGCTCGTGCTATAGAGAACTCTCTACCGCCGTTGCCTAAAATCAATATTTTCACTGTTATCTCCAAAAAAACTAAATTTCTTACAAAACTCAAAACACGCACACTAAGGCTTCAGTAGCGCTGTAAAACATTGACTTAGTTTTAAATTTTGCAAGAAGTTTACTGTATAAAGAAATAGCCCAGATAGCCGTCTCGCTATTGGTTCGGTTCTAAAAGCCGAATTTGGGCGAAGAGAGTGTTTTTTAAAGGCGGCAGTTTCTCGGCTACTTCCATAACCTCAAACGAAATCACCGGCACACAAAAACTCTACTAGTTCGCTGTTTGAATATGTAGAACCCTCATATACGCGATATGTCGAACTACCCAGACTATTTATAGAGATTATACAAAAACGATACTTGAATTTTCTTTCAAAGAGTCTCTTGCGAGGCAATATTTTAAAGATTTATGGCAATATCTATACAACTTTGTATCGTTTTATCTTCTGAGAGGATATATTTCACCTCATGAGGCAATGCTTGAGCTGTAGTTTTTCCAATAACAATGAGGGTATTTGTCTCATAAAGTTGGTGATTTTTTAGAAAACATCTGACACTTGAGGGCGAAGTAAAAATTAAAATAGCATTCTCTTGGATTTTAGCTTGCAAAATCTCTTGCGAACAACTACTCTCATAAACAACTTTCTCATCAATACAAAAACCCTCTCTTTGGCATTCATTCACAAAATCCGATGCCACAGCTTTCGCACGCAAATAGAGCCATTTTTTTGTATGTGAAAACTGTTTGATGAGAGAAGATAACTCATCACCATGCCCCTTTGCATATGCCAAAACACTCCCGCCCAAAGCCTCATATGCTTCTGCACTTTTTTTGGAGACACAAATACTTGGCAGGGAGAGATACTCTTTTTGGTCGTACTGTTTTAACGCCTCGCTCGTTTGTTTTGAGGTAAGAATCAAAAAATCATATTTTGAAAAATCAATCATAGGCTTCAAAAAGAGAGTATTTAAAGAGTTTACGCTGTGTGCACGAGGATGAGAAGAGATAGAAAAAAGATAAATAGGTTTCGACATAACTGTTTCCAATACATCCTATAAGTGAGCGCTTCTAAAAAGTAGACTGCTTCGAAACCTCAAAGAAGTTGCGGCAGTCTCGTGTAGATTTTATAACTCTTTTATTCCCACTCTATCGTAGCAGGAGGCTTAGAGCTGATGTCATATACAACACGGTTGATTCCATCTACTTCATTGATAATACGGCGAGAAATTCTCTCAAGTAAATCATGTGGAAGATGGGCAAAAGTTGCCGTCATGCCATCAACCGCTTCAACAACTCTCACACAAATCGTATTGTCGTATGTGCGGTTATCACCCATGACGCCTACTGATTTTACATTGAGCAAAACAGCAAATGCTTGCCATGTTTTAGCATAGTAACCGCTTGCTTTTAACTCTTCAAGTAAAATAGCATCAGCTTCACGCAAAAGGGTCAAATCAGGTAAATTTACCGCTCCCATGATGCGTATCGCTAAACCTGGTCCAGGGAATGGATGTCGGTTTATCATGCTCTCTGGCAGACTAAGCTCAAGCCCAATTTTGCGCACTTCATCTTTAAAAAGTTCACGTAAAGGCTCGATGAGTTCAAAATCCATCCAATCAGGCAAACCGCCTACATTGTGGTGTGATTTTATCACTTCAGAGGGTCCATTGACACTGATAGATTCTATGACATCAGGATATAAAGTCCCTTGTGCTAAAAACTTAATGCCGTCATGTTTTTTCGCCTCTTTTTCAAACTCTTCTATAAATGTATGGCCGATAATTTTTCTTTTTTGTTCAGGGTCACTCACACCTGCTAGTTTTGCTAAAAAATTATCAGCCGCATCGATGGTTATCAAAGGTACTTTGAGATTGATTTTAAAAACTTCTTCAACCTGAGCACGTTCCCCTTTTCTCAAAAGTCCATTATCAACAAAAACAGGGACAAGTTGCTCCCCAATCGCCTCATAAAGAAGTGCGGCAACCACAGAACTATCAACCCCTCCGCTGAGTCCGCAAAGAACTTTTGCATCCCCTACTTTTTGACGAATAGACTTGATTTGCTCTTTTAAAAAGTGCTCCATTTTCCACTTTTCAGTCACTCCGCAAATCTTCTTTGCAAAATTGCGAAGCATCAAATAGCCCTCTTCAGAGTGTTGTACCTCAGGATGGTACTGCATGGCATAAATGCGTTTTGCTTCATGAGCAATAGCTGCATATGGAGAGTTTGGAGATGTGGCTATGGAAGAGAAACCCTCTGGAAGAACATCAACTTTGTCGCTGTGGCTCATCCAAACGATGCGTCCATCATCACAATCTGCCAAAAGAGGGGAACACACCTCACCCACATGATTGATACTCAGCTCTGCTTTTCCATACTCATGATGCTCAGAACGGACAACACTGCCGCCAAAATCGACCGCTATTCTTTGCATGCCATAACAGATACCAAGAACAGGAATGCCTAGAGTGTAAACACCTTGATCTACTACATAAGCATCTTTGTTATAAACAGAAGAGGGTCCGCCACTAAGAATCAAGCCTTGAGGATTTTTTGCTTTAATCTCTTCAAGAGAGGCGTGATAGGGGAGAATTTCACAGTAAATTTTGTCTTCTCGAAGACGACGAGCTATAAGTTGTGTATATTGAGAACCAAAATCTAAAACGATAATACTAACATTTGTCATCTTAAGTGCCTTTGTAATAATGTTTTGCAAGTGCCAAAAATGGCGTTAAAAGAGGGATTGTATCCTTTCGTTCAGGAAAGGATACAATAAAGTAAATTAAGATTGAATTTAATGATAAAGTTTAGTGGAGACCTAAAACTTCAAATTGTCCGTACCAAATAAGGATAGAGACGATATAGCCGACTAAAATCGTCCAAGCATACTGCATGTGAGAACTAAAAGTATACACACCTTTGAGTTTTCCCATAACGCCTACACCCGCAGCAGAGCCAAAACTGATGAGACTTCCACCAATTCCTGCCGTCATTGTCACGAGCATCCATTGGTCAACACCCATATCAGGATTTGCTTTAAGGATTGCACTCATGACAGGAACGTTGTCTACAATCGCAGAGAGAAAACCTACCCCAATATTTGCCCATGTTGGTCCTAAAATATCAGGATGGTAAACGATAGCAGCAAGACCTAGCCAGCCTATAAAGTACAAGGCACCCACCGCTGCTAAAATACCAAAAAAGAAGAGAAGCGTATTATTTTCTATCTTACTCATTGATTGAAAAATATTGAGTGTTGAATTGTATTTTCTCTTCCATCTGTACTGGAAAAGCTTCAAAACCGCAAGACCAAACATCATCCCCCACATCGCTGGCATATGTAAGACTTGGTGTGCCAAAACTGCCGAAACTATTGTAAAAAAGCCAAGGAACACGACAATAAGACCGCCTTGCATAATCTTCGGCTCTTTTTCAGTTGAAACATTAAAATCAGGCTTCGTCTGCGGGACAAATCGACTCAGCAAATATGCCGTTACAAGATTCCCGCCGCTAGCAGATGGAAATAAATACAAGAAATCTGTAAAAACTCCCTTCCCTGCTGTCCAAGTCATAAGCGTGGTAATATCCCCAAATGGACTCCAAGCACCACCAGCATTTGCCGCTACGACAATATTAATGGCTCCAGGGACTAGAAAACGTTTGTTTTCACGCTCAATAGTTATCAAAACAGTGGAGAGAATGAGGGCTGTTGTTAAGTTGTCGGCAATCGGTGAGATGAAAAACGCTAACAAACCTGTAAACCAAAAGAGTTTTCTATAGTTGTACCCTTTTGAGATTAAATTATATTTTAGTTTCTCAAAAACATTCATATGGATAAGCGTTTCAATGTAGGTCATGGCAACAAATAAGAAAAAGAAAATCTGTGCTATTTCTAAAATCAGATGTTCCATTTCTGTATTGACAAGTTCCATATTCAAGCCATGATATGCATAATATCCTGCTATCAATATAAACAAAAATGTCCCAGCAAACAAAGCAGGCTTAGACTTGTCAATATGATATTTTTCTTCTGTTGCAACAAAATAATAAGCTAATACAAATATAGCCAAAGAGAGTAGACCAACCCATGTATAGGTTAAATCAGGAATCACTTGTGTAGGCACCCCACCACCACTTGCGTAAGTCAAACTAATGCCAAGCATTAGCATTGTCAATAATTTCATCATTATTGTCCTTTTTTATAAAATGTACCCCGATAGATTCATCTCTAGCAAGGGCCGAGCGTACAATCTCTTTTGCTGTTAGTAAACGAAATTTAAGCAGTCTACCAATTTTTTCATTTAAAAGAGCATTAATCTGCTCTAATGCCTGACTTAATCCCTCTTTTGTCCTCACAATTGAGACATTTTCCCACATAATTTTACGAAGCAGATTTTTTTTCTCTTTGTCCTCTTTAAAACTCATCACCTCATCAACCACTTCAAAATCTATCTGTTTTTTTGTATGTGGGTGGAGCAAAATATCTTCAACTGCTCTTTGCGCAAAAACCAAACCTTCTAAAAGCGAATTTGAAGCCAATCTGTTCGCACCATGAACCTGCGTTGATGCAACTTCACCAATAGCATACAGTCCCTCAATACCTAAAACTCTCCCCACTAAATCTGTTTTAATCCCTCCTATGGCATAATGAAAAGCAGGGGAAATAGGGACTCTTTGTCTTGGAACGTCAAAACCAATATCTTGCATGTTTTTATAAATATTTGGGAACCTTTTTGTGAAATAGACATGGTCAAAATTTTTCAATGAAAGATAAGTTTTTAATCCTGTTTTTCTTGTATGTTCGTAAATGGCTTTGCTCACGATATCCCTAGAGGCAAGCTCACCTCGCTCATCAAAGTCAAACAAAAATCTTCTCCCTGTTTCATCTTCAATCGTTGCACCCTCCCCTCTGAGTGCTTCAGTTAAGAGCATCTTTTGAGCACTGCTGCTATCGACATAAACAGTTGGATGAAACTGTAACATCTCCATCCGCTCCAGCTCAATCCCTTTTAAAACACACAACCCCTGCAAGTCGGCACTGATACATGGAGCATTCGTGTGGTACTCAAAAAGCGACCCTACGCCGCCGCTTGCGATGATGACATTATCTGCATAGACATTTCTTGAAGATCTATTATCAAGGACAGTTACCCCAAAACATCGTTTGTCTTCAATAAGCAAATCGACAACTCTTGCGTCCGACCACAGCGCATGAGGATTTTTAGTAAGCAAAAAATGGTGCATATATCGACCCGTAGCATCTCCGCCAGCATGCAAAATCCGCTCTCTAGAGTGGGCTGCTTCTTTTGTATAAAGCAGCTCCCCTTCCTCATTTTTATCAAACTCAAATCCTCTTTTAATCAGATCATCAATCGCTGCCCTTGAATTTTCACTCAGGACATGCACTGCATCTTCAGAGCAAAGCCCTGCCCCTGCCTCTAGAGTATCTTTGACATGAACGGGCACATCTTCTTTATCGACCGCAAGAGCCACGCCACCTTGGGCATAAAAAGTGTTGCATTTAAAAGTTTCTCTTTTGTTGATAATAAGCACTTTTTTACTTTTTGGCAAATGCAAAGCCGCATAAAGGCCAGCTACTCCAGCCCCTATGATTATCACATCATACTTAATACGATTCATTATTGTCACCGCTTGGTTTTTTTAAAATGAATGTTACATTTTCATCACCAATTGGTGCTTCTTCTAAATAGTAAGGGGATTTTTTATATCCGCAACCGCTCAAACCTAACAAAAACATGGCTATAATAAGCACATGAAAAATGCTAGCCAAATCATACTTTCTCTTCAAAATAAACCTCAATTTTCTAAACTCTCCAGATATCAATGCATTGGGAGAATCGAGTCACTTTTTGTCCCTAGCCTGCAAAAGATGATCAAATTTTCTTACATAAAAAATGATACGCTTTTCTTTGTGCTCGCTCATCCAGCAGGCAAACAAGAGTTTGATAATAATATACAAAATATTAAAAGTGCTTTAAAGTTTCATATGCCTCATGAGTGCGAAAATACCCCTCTGCAAGACATCAAAGCATTTGTAACGCACACACCCATAAAACAACCCCAAACACCGACTAAAATCGATGCTACGTATAAAGAGAGAGCCACTGGTAACTTTCACATAAATATAGAGGACCCAAAACTTGAAGCTTTAGTGCAAAGTATACAAGCCATCATAAAAGCAAAAAAATGACCCTTGAGCAAACCATAAAACAGCTTCCTGCTTCTGCGGGGATTTATCAATATTTTGACAAGGAAGGGCATCTGCTCTATATAGGCAAGGCAAAAAACCTCTCTAACAGAGTCAAGAGTTATTTTGCTTTCACGCCACAACTCAAAGCAAACACAAACCTCTCAGTGCGTATCACTAAAATGATAGAGCAAACTGTAAGTATGAACTATATCGTCGTCAATTCCGAACATGACGCGCTTATCCTTGAAAATTCCCTCATCAAACAGCTCAGTCCAAAATACAATATTTTACTCCGCGATGACAAAACCTATCCCTATATCTACAAAGACAACTCACTCAAATATCCGCGATTTGATATCACCAGAAAGATTATAAAAAGTCCCGATATTACTTACTATGGTCCTTATTCTATAGGAGCTCGAGATATTTTGGATTCTATTTATGAAATCTGCAAATTGGTTCAAAAAAAGGCTTGCTTGCAATCTAAAAAGCTCTGCCTTTACTATCAGATAGACAAATGTCTTGGTCCATGCGTATTGAATGTGCCTCATGACATCTATGAAAAAGAGCTCAATTTAGCTCAAGAGCTTATCCAAAACAAAAAATTGCTCCTTCATAAACTGACCCAAAAAATGAGTTTTTATGCAGATGCAATGCGTTTTGAAGAAGCGGGCGAACTTCGAGATAAGATACAAAGAATCAGCCGCTCAGAGATAAAAAGCGACATAGATTTTGCAAGTGATGAAAACTATGATATTTTTGTTTTGCACAACTCAGACAAAAGAGCTGTTGTTGTACGCATTTTTATGAGAGGAGGCAAAATAATCTCCTCTTCTCATGACTTCATCCATTTACATGAAGGCTACGATGAAGATGAGCTCTACCAAAGAGTTTTGCTCGATTTTTATGCCAAAGAAAAACCGCCCATTATTGCCCCTATCTTAGTGATGAAAAAGTTTGAAGGCTTAGAGATTATAGAAGAGTATCTTAGTACGATTTTTGAGAAAAAAGCACTGATCAAAGTTCCCTCAAAAGGGGACAAAAAACATCTTATAGATTTAGCTATTTTAAATGCTAAAGAGCTTTTAAAAAAAGATGAAACAAATGATTTGAGCAAAGTTTTAGAGCAAATCCAAACACTTCTATCCCTTAAAAAAATACCAAACAGAGTAGAAGTTTTTGACAACTCCCATATGGCAGGCGTTGCAACTGTAGGGGCTATGATAGTATGTGAAAACGGGGAATTTGACAAAAAAAGCTATAGAGTCTACCATCTTGAAGCTAAAGACGAATATGCTCAAATGCGCGAAACGCTCACAAGGAGAATTGCGAGCTTCGCAAAAAACTCTCCCCCAGATTTGTGGATACTCGATGGTGGAGAAACGCTCTTAAATTTAGCACTAGCGCTTTTAGAATCTCATGGTATTTTCCTTGATGTCATAGCAATCTCAAAAGAAAAAAGAGATGCAAAATCTCAAAGAGCCAAGGGTAAAGCAAACGATATTTTGCACACTAAAGAGGAGAGCTTCAAGCTAAGCCCAAGTGATAAGCGGTTGCAGTGGGTACAAAATTTGCGAGATGAAGCCCATAGGAGCGCCATTGCTTTTCATAAAAAAACAAAATTAAAATTAGACAAAGAGTCAAAACTTCTTGGGCTCCATGGAATCTCTCAAGCAAAAATTATAAAACTACTTAACCATTTTGGAACTTTTGAAGCCTTAAAAGAGCTGCCTCTTGAAGAGATTGCTTCTGTTCTCAACATAAAAGATGCACAAATTATTAAACTTATTTATAAATAGGAACTTAAGTTTTATTTTCAATCATTTATGATATATTTATTGCAATTTTAGTTTATTTTTACAGACATTAGAGGTTTTAAATGGATAAAGTAACACCCAAAGATGAAGAGTTTCTTCATGAGGGCAAAGTTATCATAAGTCAAACAGACACAAAAGGGATCATTACGTATGCCAACAGAAGATTTTGCGAAATATCTGGCTATACGGTGGAAGAACTTCTAGGCAAACCGCATAATTTAATACGACATCCCGATATGCCAAAAGCTGCATTTGCTAAAATGTGGGAAACAATTCAAGGCGGTCAGATATGGAATGGCTTAGTAAAAAACTTGCGTAAAGACGGTTTGTACTATTGGGTAGATACTGAAATCATGCCCATCAAAGATGAGAATAATACCATTACTGGCTACATAGCTGCTAGAACACCCGCTTCAAGAAAAGACATATTGGAAAACACCCAGATATACAAAAAAATGCTTGAAATAGAAATATAAGGAAAAAATCTATGCTAATTTATAATTATCAAAAAGAGTTTTTAGGGATAGACGAGACGGACTTAAAAGCTCTTGGATTTAAAAATCTTTTTGAGCTTCGATCTGAATCAGCTGATTTTGCCGATTTATTTGTTAAAACGCCTGGCTTTGTCCATAATTTTAAACATGTTCACTGGATTGATTTTATTAGTTGTGCACAAAGTCTTGAAGATGCAAAAGTCATCATCAATGTCAAATCAAAAAACTATAGATGCAACATAAAAATCACCACTCTTTATTTAGTTGACAATCCATCGCAAAAAGCATATGCTATTAATCTGCTCAATTTAAGAGAATTATCTGCGCAAGAGAGTGACCAAATTGCTCAAGATGTTCTCCAAAGACCAACGCCACAAACAACTACCGCTAAAAAAGCAATCTTTAAAAACCAAAATCTTGATGATTTACCAGAAAAAGGACAAGAAAACACGACAGCCATGACGTATACAGTTACGCATGACCCTTACGAAGCAGAGACTGAGTCGCCTTTAAGAGTTGATAACTACGATGCTCCTGCTACAAAAAAAGAAGTACCACTTGTATCCATCACAGAGGCACCAAAAAAACTTGAAAAAACTCTTAATGATTTTGTAACCGAAAAAGAGGTTAAACTTGATGTTGATCTTGATGTTCATGAAGAGCCAAAAGAAAAAGCAAAAATAGCACCTCGTCCAACTCCCTCAAAAACCATCCTGCCAAAAATAGCAAATATAGACAAAGCATATGTGTACGACCCTCAAGTTGCTTCCAATGAACTTGGGCTTCCAGTAGATTTGATAGAAGAGTTTATTAGTGATTTTATAGCGCAAGCCCAAGAGTTTAAAGAGACACTCTACACTTCTTTAAATAGTGCAAANNATGGATAATGTTAAAGTTTTCTCCCATAAACTTAAAGGTGTTGCTGCTAACTTAAGGATTGAAGATGCTTTTGAGGCTCTCACTATCGTCAACACCTCGTCAAACATTCAAGACATCACGACAAATCTAGACCGTTTTTATACCATTATTGCAAAATTATCGGGCGAANNCTACTGAGAGCACTCCTGTAGAAACCTTAAGTACTCCTTCTCTTGAAAAAGAAGAAGAGGATGATGATATATTTGCACTAGAGTTCAAAGATGAAGGTCAAGACAAAATAATCCCTATTGAGATGGATGAAGATTTTAAAATAGATATCGCAGAGACACAAGATGAGGAAGAGGATTTATTTGATCAAAATTCTGTAGATACCCCATCGCTTGATTTAATGGATTTAGATTTTGATAACGATGAAACTTCTTCAAAGAGCCCATTACCTGAGATTATAGACGTAGATTTAGATTTGGATGGTGATGGTGAGCCAAAAAAACCTCAAGAGAAAAAACCTACCATTACAGAGACACTCTATGACAAAAACTCCATTGCACATGAAATAGGGATAGATAGAGAAAGTTTTGATGCGCTTTTTGAAGATTTTATGGAAGAGAGTGTAGATTTATGTGCTCTTATTGGAAGTGCCATCGCACAAGAGGATCCTCAAACGTGGAAAAAAGGGGCGATAAAACTCAAAGGTATGAGCGAAAATATGAGAATTCATGATTTTTTGACTCAACTCAATACACTTATTGACACAAAAGATGCTAAATTGGCTCAGCAGACTCTTGAGAAAATAAACACTTTACTCATACAAATTTCAAAAATATAAGGTTTATATATGCAATTAGGACTAAAAAACAGACTCAGACTCATCAGTCTTTTCCCAATATTAATTCTTTTTTCATTGACAAGTTACTATGTTTACGAGTCATATAAAGATTTTCAATCAGCACAACTTCTTAAGGACAAACTATCTCAAAATAGGGACTTAAACGAATTAATCGGAAACTTATCGCGAGAAAGAGGGATGAGTGTTATGTTTTTTGGTAACGCTTCTCAAAACACATTTAGCTCACTTGTAAAACAACGAAAAATAGTTGATGAGAAATTTCAAACCTATTTTCGAAATACCAAAAATAATCTTGTGCTTCATGACCACTCTCTAGGTGAAATCAATTGTCCCACATGTATCAATATTGAGGCACAAAATCTCTCCTTAACAAAGATTAAAGAGGTAAGAAAACTTGTTGACAACAATGAGACAAATTTCCATGACATATATGAAACCGTTTATGGACAAGCACAGCATAATGCTATTATTGAACTTGAAAAAATTAGCAAAAATCAAACAGACCAAGTTATTAATGAAATCTCTGCGGTCTATATCTCTATGGTTCAAGCTAAAGAGTACACCGCAGCAGAGCGCGATTTAATCTCTTATATGATAGCTCGCGCTTCAGAATTTGAGGAAAATGAACTCAATACTTGGATTGCCCTCATTGGCAAAGCAGATGCGATAAACTTCAACATGCTCCATGACCAAAACTTAATCAAACAACTCAAAGAGATATTTTCCAATGAAGACAATATGGAGCTTTTTGAGGACATCAACAGCGAGCGAACAGCTATTTTATCTGCTGCAAGCAGTGCAGAGTATGAGACAAGCTCTGGCGTTTGGTTTACAATGCTTTCAGAAAAAACAAATATATTATCAAGTGCAGAAGAGTTACTTCTAACGGCTATGGATTTGCGTGCACAAAAAGTACAAGAGAGCGCTTTAGAGTTTCTAGCCATCACCCTCATCACGTGGATTGTCGTTATTGTTTTAGGGATTTTAGGATTTTTACTCTCCAATGAAATTGCTAAAAATATTCGAAACCTTGAAGAGGTTCTCAAAAGAGTTGCAGAAGACAACGAAGATATTGACACAGATAAAACAAAAATCAATCTGCAAACAGCTCAAGGGACAGCCCAAGCTTATGAATTACTTGAAAAAATTATCGCAAGAACGCGTCAAGATAAAGAATCAGCACAAGAAGCAAGTGAAGCCAAATCTATGTTCCTTGCAAATATGTCTCATGAGATTCGTACCCCGCTCAACGGAATCGTAGGATTTACCGAACTTCTTAAAGATACGGGACTTAAAGAAGAGCAACAAGAGTTTGTTGATATTATTGAAAAAAGCTCTGAAAATCTTTTAGAGATTATCAATAATATCCTTGACCTCTCAAAAATAGAGAGCAATAAACTTGAAATTGAGAACATCATCTTCAATCCTATTGATGAATTTGAAAGTGCGGTAGATGTCTATGCGGTTCGTGCGAGTGAAAAACATATCGACCTTGGATGTTTCATTGACCCAGAGCTAGAACACCCAATAAAAGGGGATCCTACAAAGATTAAAGAGGTTATTATTAACTTGCTCTCCAATGCAGTAAAATTTACAAGCAGCGGTGGCACAATCACTATCGACATAAGAAAATCAGAATCCCCTTACGAGGGAAAAACAAGAGTTCGATTTGAAATTCAAGATAGTGGAATCGGAGTAACGAGTGAACAAAAATCGAGAATTTTTGAAGCCTTTTCACAAGCAGACACCTCTATCACTCGAAAATATGGTGGAACAGGTCTAGGACTAACAATTTCAAGCAGATTTGTTGAGCTCATGGGTGGAGAACTTGATCTTTATAGTGAGCCAGGAGAGGGAACTACCTTCTTTTTCACCCTAGATTTTGAACAAGTTGAAACGCTCAATGAAAGCACAAAAAACAGCTACTCAAATTTAAATGCTCTCGTCCTTACTTCACCACACAAAATTAAAAAACAAGAGACATATCTTTATGAATATCTTGACTTTTTTGGTGTAAGTTATACACTCTTTAAAGATTTTGAGGAGTTAGAAAATCTACAACGTCAAGTCAACTATGATTTACTCATCATCGACTTTGACTACACAACACAAGAGATGCTCTATAAGTTTGAAAAATTGCCTCATGCTTTGATTCTTCTCACAAAATCTTATTATATGAAAAAAATAGACTCCTTAAATATTGATATATTTAAAACTCTTTACGAGCCTTTAAATATCTCCAAAATAAAGGTCGCTTTAGAGAACTATACTATTGAAATTTTTAATGCTAAAAAAGTTAAAAAAGTAAGTAAGAAAAAAACATATGAATTATCATCAAGATTTTCTGCTAACGTTTTGGTCGCAGAGGACAACATTATCAACCAAAAACTTATCAAAAGAACCCTTGAAGATATAGGGCTCACTGTTACTTTGGCTCAAAATGGGTTAGATGCGTTTCAAAAAAGAAAAGATGGCAACTTTGACCTTATCTTTATGGATATTCAAATGCCTATCCTCGATGGTATCGAAGCAACAAGAGAAATTTTAGACTATGAAGAGGATTACAATCAGCCTCATGTCCCGATTTTAGCCCTTACTGCAAATGCTCTTAAAGGAGATAGAGAGAGATTTTTAGATGCAGGACTTGATGAGTACACAACAAAACCTATTGTCCGCTCAGAAATCATCTCTTTACTGAACCACTTTTTGGCTGATCATATTGAGCCACAAAATGCAATACTAGAGACATTTGATGCAGAGTCTCATACTTCTGCTACAGAAATAGAGGAAATACAGGCGTCTACACAACCCGAACAAAATGTTGAAGTGGTACAAGAGCCTTCTCAAAATGCAACCTATAAAGCAGATATTCTTCTGGCTAAAAAAAGCTATTTTGAATCAAAACTCTATACAAAACTCCTTGCACCCTTAGGTTACACCTACGACGTCGCGCTTGGACTTGATGAGTTAAAGTCTTTAGCAAAGCAAAATAGCTACAAACTCATCCTATTTGATAAAGAATTAGAAGGTTTACAAATTGAAGAATTTTCTGCCGCCATCCAAAAAGAAAATCGCAAATCTGGATTAAGCACCTACTTAGTTCTTATAAGCGACTCTAAAACGCAAGAAGATGATGATGATGCACTTTATGTTCATGAGATTATAAAAAATGTTGTCAATAGAGATCTTTTAAGACTTATATTCGAAAAATTCATTTAGGAACCCACTATGCAAAAAACAAACATGATAGTTCTCGCCGTCGATGATGATATGATAAACCTAAAATTATTAAGGTCTATGCTTATGAAAAGTGGAAGAGTATCAGAAGTGATTGAAGCTAAAAATGGCTCAGATGCTGTTGGGATTTTAAAAGCAAGAAACGATATCGACTTGATTCTCCTAGATATCATCATGCCTATCATGAATGGTATCGAGGTGCTCAAAGTAGTTCGTGCAGATGACAATTTACACCAATTGCCGATAATCGTCCTCACAACAGATGAGACGAAAAAAAATGAAGCCTTAGAGTTTGGTGCGAATGGCTTTTTGATGAAGCCCATCCGCAATGATGATTTGATGAAAAAAATTACAAGTGTGACTCTTTAAATCAAAACGTGTTTTAAAACTTCTTCAATTCTTGTAACGCTTATAATTTCAAGAGCTTCTCTTACTTCTTTTGGAATATCTTCCAAATCTCTTTCATAATTTTTTGCAGGAATCAACACTTTAGACATTCCTGCTTTGTGTGCTGCTATGAGTTTTTCTTTGAGTCCACCAATTGGCAAAACATCTCCACTTAATGAAACCTCTCCTGTCATGGCAATCTCAGAACGAATTGCCTGAGAACTCAAGATGGAGGCAATAACACTCACCATGGCAATACCTGCACTCGGTCCATCTTTGGGCGTCGCACCATCTGGGACATGAATATGTAAGTCATAACGTCTATAAACTTCACTTGCATCTATGGCGAGATTTTCTTGTGTCTCTTTAAATGTTTTTGGGATATTGAGCTCTGAAATTTCTAATTTTTTTGTGTCAATGAGTGTCTTTACAACGCTCATGGCAATTCTTGCCGACTCTTTCATAACCTCTCCGAGGCTTCCTGTTAACTGTAAATTGCCCTTGCCCTTGATTCTAATGCTTTCTATTTTTAAAACATCTCCACCTACAGCAGTCCAAGCGAGTCCGTTTACGACTCCTATAACTGGGATTTTATTGGTTTTTTCTATTTCAAAAACACTTTTATCAAAGTAATCTTTTAAATTTTTCAGGGTAACTGAAATCTTCTGTACCTCTGGATGCTGCAATATATCTTTTGCAGCTTTTCTTGACATATCAGCGATTCTGCGGCGTAAATTTCTTACACCTGCCTCTCGGGTATAACTGTGAATAAGTTCTTTTAGAGCTGACTTAGAGATACTCACTTCAGAGCTTTTAAGTCCATGTTTTTTAAGCTCTTGCGGGATGAGATACCTTTGCGCTATTTCAAACTTCTCTTGAGGTGTGTACGAGCTCACAGTGATAAACTCCATCCTATCCCGTAATGGTGCGGGAATATGTCCCACATCATTGGCTGTTGCAATAAAAATAACTTGGCTCAAATCAATATTAAAATTAAGGTAATAATCTCGAAACTCTTTATTTTGCTCAGGGTCCAAAATCTCAAGCAACACCGCCGTAGGATCGCCTCTTTGCGAGCGTGAAACCTTATCTATCTCATCCAAGACGATAATTGGGTTCATTTTTTTTGCATCAATAAGCCCTTGCGTTATACGTCCAGGCATCGCTCCAACATAGGTTCTTCTATGCCCTCGAAGCTCATTAACATCTTCAAGTCCACCTAAAGCAATCCGTACAAGCGGGCGCTTAAGTGCGGTTGCTATAGAATTAGCGAGCGAGGTTTTCCCCACACCTGGAGGTCCCCAAAAGCACAAAATAGCGCCAGCAGAATTTTCACTACTGATGCCACGCAACTCCAAAAGTTCTTTAACAGCAAAATACTCTACAATTCTCTTTTTTGGTTTCTCAAGGGAAAAATGGTCAATGTTAAGCTGTTTTTCTACATTTTCTATCTTGAGTGCTTTTTTTGCCAAATCACCAAAAGGAATATCCAAAACCCACTCCAAATAGGTCTGTGTCATGGAAGCATCAGATGAGTCAGGATGCATACGAGAAAACCTCTCAATTTGCTTACTTATCTCTTTATAGGCATCTTCACCCATTTTGGATTTTTTAGCTTCGAGTTTTTTTCGGTACTCATCCATCTCCTCTTCTCTTGAAGTATCGACCCCTAACTCTTTTTGAATCTGCTTGAGTTGCTCTTTTAGGAAATACTCTTTATTTATTTTTTCAATATGCGTATGAACTTTGGAGCGAATCTCTCTTTGGAGTTTATTTGCCTCTATCTCGTCTATCAAAAAGTCTATCAAATCCAAAAATCGCTTCTCCGTATCTACCTCAACAAACAATTTATATGCCTGCTCTTTTTTGAGTTTTACCGTGCTGCATATCAAATCAATGATGCGATTGTGGTCATGATTTTCTTCGATGGTTCGCAGTAAATCGGGAGGAAAATAGTTACTTACACTCGAGAGTGTTCTCACTTTTTCTCGTACTATCTCTAAAATAGCATCTATTTTTAGAGAGTGAACATTCACCGCAGTGATGACATCTACATGCGCGCTTAAAGGTGTATCAGAAGTTTTGTAAAGCATTTTTGCCCGTGCAAGCCCCTGAAAAAGAACCTTCACTCTCCCATCAGGAAGCGCAACTTTTCGCATAATCGAGCCAACCACACCCGTATCATAAAGCGCTTCAAAACTTCGCTCTCCTTCATGTCCTGTTTTTGTAGAACAAACGATGACAAGTGAATTGTCATTTATAGCTTTTGTCGCAGCACTGATATTTGCCTCGTCACTTAAAAAAAGTGGGGATATCATAAATGGATATAAAAAAAGTTGATCTTCAGATATAACAGGCACATCAGTTGGAAATGCAGCATAATCATTTAGTTTCATTCTTGTTGTCCTTAATTTGTAGTTTTATTTTGTTGTATTGCTATCGTCAAGAACAGAGTTTCTTGAGACAACACTTCTCGTGTCTGGAACCATAAAGCCATACCAACTCTCAGTTCCATCTCCCTCAAACCACTCTCTATACCAAGCGGTACTTGCTCTGTCGACTTCATCCCACTGTATCCATGGCTGTGGCTGTAAATTTGTGTAATACTGCGCACTTTTTGGTTTGTCAATTCTGATGTACAAATCAGCAATTGTTTTATTTAACGCAGACTGACCCATGTAAAGATTTGTAAGCATTGTATCGACTAAAGTAAAATACATCGAGTTTGGATAGTTCTCTTTAAACTTTTCCCCCTCAGCAATTGCCTCTTGAATAAGTGCTTGGTCTCGTCTTGGATTTGGAAGTGCCATATATTTTGTTTTTATTTTTAAAAACTCTGCAAACTCTTTTTCATTTAAATTTGCATACCGTGTCACATATTCATTTAAGAAATGCTCACTCAAAAGATACTCTTCATATTTAAAATGCGCTATGGCAAGTATCATGGTTGCCTCTGGAAGGAGTGGAGAGCCGATATGTTCCCCTTGAAGCGAACTGTAATAATCATCTGCTTTTTCTAAGTTTGCGTCAGAAATATTTTCTACAATCTTTGAGTACCAATATATCGCAGGTTTGTTATACTCTTCAACATCTTTAGAACACCCTCCAAAAAAGATAAAAGCACAAAGTGCCACTAACGCAAAATTTGTTTTTATGTGCATATTGCATATTCCTAGTTTAATGAATTTGTTATTTTATCCAAAAGAGTTAACTCTGGCTTTAAAATCGGTACATTTTATGCTTTATACTGTACAATAATCATTCTCGGCTTTACTTGAGAATCTAAAACAAGCAAAAGGTTTTTCCATGAAATTTGAAATAAGTATTCCACTGTTAGGTTTTGACACGCTCAAAGAGGTAGAGTTGCAAAAAGTTGATGAGATTTTTATGAAGATGCAATCTATAGAAGATGCACACATATCTTTCATCTTAATCGACCCTTTTGTTTTAGTAGATTATGACTTTGAGATACCTAAAAGCACCCAAGAACTCCTTGAAATAGACAAAAATTCCAATATTCTAATTTTAAATATAGTTCTCCTTCAAACGCCCATAGAAGACTCTATAGTTAACTTTATAGGACCCCTTGTTTTCAACACAGACAACAAAAAAATGGCTCAAATCATCCTCGCAGAATCGAGTAAATTTAGCATTGCAGAGAAGATTTCTACGTATTTAAAAAAGTAGAAATCTGCTTAAAGCTTAATTTTATGATACAAAAAAAAGCAAATCTTTTTCACACACCTTGGCTAAATGTAATTTACACTTAGTATACATGTCAATAAATAAAACTTAAATATTGTTGTATTTTGGTAAATTGCCCTGTTATTAAGTATATATTAAGCTCTTTTGATAGTATAATGAAACAATTATATGGGACGATTGCTACTGAGCCCTGATTTTGGGTGCTCTTTTTTTTGTATTAACAATCCCCAAGGAGGATAAAATGAAAATCGTCCTGTTAGAAATCGAAGATAGCAAGTTTGAGCAGTTTATGACGATGATAAATTTATTGCGAAGTGATGTCGTGAAAAATTTTGAAGTAAAGAAAAAAGAAGACGATGAGGCAATCGATGAACAGCATTGCTTGGAAGTATTGGATAAAGTTAATCGAAAAGATCATATAAGTATGAGAAAAGTCTCATCCGATGAACTTTTTAAAGAGTTGGGTATTTGAGAATGTTTGAGATTATTAGGGATGATCGATTTATAAAAACAGCAAAAAAGTTTTTGAAGAAGCATCCAGATTTAGTCGATAAATTCAAACAAACAGTTAAAAAGCTTGAAAACGATCCGTTTGAGCCTTCATTGAAATTGCACAAACTTCAAGGCAATTTAGAGAAGTTTCATGCGGTTCGTTTGACCTAATGAATATCGAATAGTGTTGATTTTAGTAATTGTCGATGAGCAAATTATTCTCGTCGACATCGGCACACACGGTGATGTGTATTAAAATCCCCAAGGAGGATGAGATGAAGACCTTTAAACTTTCCGTCATTGCGAGGAATAAAATGACGTGGCAATCCAATGCTTTCAAAACTGTTTCGCGGATATTTGCCGTTTTTGGACTGGTGATGATGTTTGCTGTTTCAGGCTTAAGTGATACCGAGCCAAACAATAGCTGTACAGAGCAAGAGCTAATTTCTGAACTCAATGGAATCTCAACCACAACTTCTCATACTGAGTCTGGCACGACTTCAGCTTCAGACGTAGCTGATTACTACTACTTTAAACCTGGAGTAGCAGGGACATTGGATCTTCATTTTACAGCAGCACCCGATACAGTAAGACTGTTTGTTAGTACTTCTTCTTGTGGCAGTGGCGAGATTGATTCAGGACATACTGACTATACCGGTTCTTTTGCAGTCGCCGATACAGAAACAGTTTATATTAGAGTGCAAAGAAATAAAACTAGAACTTATAATCTGGCTATGACATTTACCCCCTCAAATACTTCCCCAACCGCCTCCGTCACATCAGCTCTAGATGTCAGTGCAGGTGGTGGAAACAGCTATACGGTTCGTGTCACCTATACCGATACCGACGGCACCATCAGCGCAGCGTCTATCGGCAACAATGACCTCTCTATCTCAGGACTTAGCCTTACTAATGCAACCATTGTATCAGGTTCTGGTACCGCGACCACGGTGGTAGACTATACTTTCACACCACCCGGAGGCACTTGGGATTCTGGTGATAACAACAGCTACACGATAACTCTGGGAGCTGGACCGGTTACGGATAGTGCCAGTGCATCTGTAGCATCTCTTGGAGGNNGTGGACGATCTAAGGAGGTGATACTACCTTTGTGGTTAATATTACAAGCCCTGAAATCAACGTTCAAGGAAACGCTACTAACATTGTGGATGGAGATGTAGCACCAAGCACAACCGATAATACCGATTTTGGAAGTATAAATACTGGCGGAGGAACTGTTGATAAAACATTTACCATCCAAAATACGGGGACAGGGGCACTTACCGTAGGGGCATTTACAATGACAGGAGATTTCAGTTTGGTCACGTCACCTGCTGCATCTGTTGCGGCAAACGGTTCAACGACTTTTACTATCCGTTTTACTCCTACTGCTACGGGCACCCGTAGCGGAACAATTTCGTTTGTAAATGATGACTCCAATGAAAACCCTTATAATTTTTCCATACAAGGGACGGGAAGCGTGCCGACACTTTCGATTGATGCGAACAGTACAACAGAAGGAAATAGCGGAACAAAGACACTGAGTTTTACCGTAACACAAAGTGCTATTTCGGCAACAGCTACAACAGTTGACTATTCTACATCGAACGTGACTGCAACAGCAGGAAGCGATTATGTCGCTGTTACAAATCAAAGCATTACTATTTCAGCTGGAGCAACAACCGCAACAGCATCGGTAACAATTAACGGTGATACAACCGTTGAAACGGATGAGACATTTGCAGTGACACTCACTAGTCCAACCAATGCAACGCTAGCAACAGCAAGTGCAACAGGGACAATCACTAATGATGATGTCCAAACCTGTTCAGGAACAACTGGATTGTGTGGGCATTATTATAATAACACTAGTTTCACGGCACCCATAATCCTGCAACGCGATGATGCTAATATCAATTTTGACTGGGGTAATGGAAGTCCTGATGCAAGCATCAATAATGATAACTTCAGTGTTACATGGAATGGATTTTTAAATATCCCTGAAAATGCAACCTATACATTCAATATACAACATGATGATAGCTTCAAACTTGTAGTCAACANNGGGATTGGACTCAATGGTACGACTCCTCCACTATTACACTCTCTCAAGGGTGTTATCCAATATCAATAAATATGGTTGAACTTAGTGGTGGTGCCATAGCAAAACTTCAATGGAGGAACACTGGAACCATAAGCTCAAATACCATCATACCAGCAGCGAATTTTGTCCAATCTTGTACAGGAGCAAATTTATCTCTTAGCGAATATAGTGTGCCGTCTCCTTCACATGCAAATAAAAATGAGGATGTGAACTTTTCTGTTCGAGCCAACAACTTAGGTACACTTAATGCCCAACCCGATATTACACTCTCTACAACATACAATCAAGATGTAAACATCACCTCAGCTATGCAAAATAATGGTGTTGATTTCAACTGTTCTCCTAGCAGTGGCTTACTCACAACGGGTTCTGCTATCACATGTACGATGACAAGCACACTCGTAAGCGGAGCAGCGAATAAAGATTTTTCTTTTGTGGTCAAAGCAACTGCTTTAGGACAATTAACACAAACTTCTGTTATAGCATCTCCGACAATAGACACAAATAGCGCAAACAATACATTGGTGACAACCGTCCCCATTAACTCACCAGCCTACTGTCAAACACAAAGTTTACTTCCAGGTTTTCATATGATAGATCCTGATGCTGGAAGCAATAAAAATTCATTTGAAATTTTTTGTTATGAAGATGCTTCAAATGTATGGCACGATTTAATAGCTTTGCCTATAAAAAATAATTCAAATAATTTTCTTTTCAATAATAACGCAACAAGCTCGAACTATTATGATACTACAGCCAATCCACGAACCCATTTTGAAGCGATAGAAATCAATGCCAATAGCATTACTTATAGTGGAACATTAAATGATGGTACTCCTCGCCCACAAATACCAGTTGTTATTTCTCCAAATGCAGCACCATACACTATTACAACAGATGGAAAGACTTACCATGTTATGGGTTCTAGTTTTAGTAATATAAGTTTAATAGGTACCCCTTTTAAAATTGACTGGGATAATACTGGAGAGCTGAGTGGCTGTGATGAAACAAAACTTAGAAAGGCGTTTGGTCAAGCTGTAAAATACAACACTATTAATGCTGGAACTACTAATGACGGACTAAGCCGTTGTGAAATAAGCAGTATGCAATTAACTTTATTGGATGATTATCAATTTTTAACGTATGGAACTGGCGAAGTACTACAACATAGCTGTAAAGAAATGGCAACATACATACCAAATAATATATTTGATGATGCAAGCGTAGATGGACATTTCAATATCCTAACTACCCAGCCAAGCTATCCATCGTCAATACCAACAACCAACGGGGAAAGGGATAATGGGCAAGATATTGGAGCTACGCTTCGTCCTCTGACTGTTTATTGTAAATATCAAACTGATCTTGCTTATGTTTGGACATTTTTAACAGCTTTGGATGCAAAAGTAACACAATACAAAACAGATTTAGTAACCAAACAAGATACTTGTTCTCAACTAGGGCTCTATTTTTATGTTCCAAATTCAAAAGAAACATTTGATAGAGTGCGCCAGTACCTTAAAGCCAAAAAAACTGGCAATGATGGATGGGAAAACTATACAGGAACCATAGAAGAGAAGATTAAATCTCTCCATGCTGGAAATGTCTACTACTTAACAGAGTTTAAAGATGTCAAAATATGGCCATATGGTCCATTTGGAGTCTATTTACCTAGTCCAAAAAGTAAAACATCCTCACTACGTGCACCTATGCATAATATAACCACTATGGCAAACTACAACGATTCCATGGGTAAAGATGGATGGCTTTCTATTTTAAGTTCTGCGGATCTTAACAAAACTGAAGATTGGTGGATTGCCGATATTGGTGCAGGATTAGAAATAACAAAAGCATATGCAGATCATACGTACTCTCCAAGTGGTGTGCATCCGACAAGAACAGCCACTTATGATGAGCCAAATGGAAACTATACATACGATGCTTGGCTCAATTTTCTATATGACGAAGAGGGTTGGGTGTATCATAATGATGACTGGTATGCAAACTACCCATATTATGACTATATGTGTATGTCTGAGACAAACTATGATACTGCAAGCAGATACAGTTTAATTCCTGGCTTTTTTGATGTGATACAACGCTCAAGAAATATACCACCACAATTTTCAGATAGTAATTTATCGACCCAGATAGTTAGAAAAAATATTGAATTAGATGTTATTCTCTATAAAATCAATACTACAACTTTACTTATAGACAAAACACAATTGAATGAAGACGAAAATAAAAGTGTGGGTATTTTTATATCTTCTGTAGTTGGTGGCAATTCACCAGTTCCTATTAAGTTTCTGGGTGAATATCATGACTTTAGCACCAATAATGGAAGAATTCCAATAACTGATTTTAATCTTACAAGTGCAAATCCAAGATTATTGGCACAATTTTACTATTGTAACGCAGCTAATACAGATTGGACTACATGTTGGAATTATAATAACAATCCAGACTCACCAACAATAAGTGCAATTGGAGGGGGTGATCATTCTGACTCTAACGATGACTTTGCTATACGACCAGATAAATTTGGATTGAGTGTTTCTGGCAGCATCATAACTAAAGCTGAAGATATAAACATAACGTATTATGCATATGACTATACAAATGCACCCACTACAAATTATAATGAAACACTTAGCACGTTTAACGCTCCGCTAGCTGATTCTACTAAAATACCTTTATGTCCAGTAACGGCACTCTCTTTTCCTGCCATAACATTTGTTAATGGTATAGATACGAACACAACATCACTGGTAAATATAGGGGCATTTCATGTAGAAATAAAAGAAAATAGTGGAAGTGAATATGCGATTGTGGATTTAGATGACACACCAGATATCGAAAGGTTTATAACTCCAAGTGATATGAACTTAACAATAGTGCCGCATCATTTTAAGATAACTCCTATAACAAATATCAATCATGGAAATAATTTCACTTATCTTTCGAATGATTTAGACAACATGGCTATAAAGTTTGATTTTAATGCAACTGCAGAAAATTCTAGCAATAACATCACTCCAAACTACACTGCTCTATGCTATGCCCATGACACAAACATTAGTTTGCAATATAATTCTGCCAATATATCAACTCAATTGGCAAAACTTTTCTACAAAGAGCTTACTTCTGGAGTGGATGCAAATATAACAGCCACAGCCAATAATGTAGCAAACGCGCTTCCAGCCAGTATATTTACAACCGATGTTAATGGAACTGCTCAAATCAAGCTAAGAGTAAATTTTTCAAGAGAGAACAACACTACGATTAATCCTTTTATAGTCAATTTTAATGACTTAAATATTAGTGATCAAACCTATGCAGCATCAGGCATAATTACTGCAACAGACTCAAGCAGTGCAATCGATGCCAATGCAACAATGGTATATGGTCGTTCTCACGCTTCAAGACAAAGGTATGAGGTGCCTAAAGACACACCATATCCTGCAAATATCTACTACGAGTCTTACTGTTTTGGAACTGATATCGGTGGAGCTGATTGCAACAAGACTTTACTCAATGGTTTTAGTCCTAACTATAAAAAAACCGATGATGTAAGATGGTTTATAAACGAAGTGCATAATACAGCGCTTGATGGCAATGTAACGACAGTTGTAGAAAAAGGTGGGACTAATATTTTAGCCGACATTGTTGATGCAACAGATAACCCTACGGGGAACCCTTCTCCTTCTACTTTGACCTATGATGCAAGTCGAGGCTATCCCTACAAAACAACCATGGAGAACAACGCTTCCTCATGGCTTATTTACAATGAAGGCAACCCCACTGCCACTAGAAATCAGTTTTCTGTAGAGTTCAATATCGGGGGAACGAATTGGAGTGGTGCACATGAAACAAATACAACTACAAATAATCCTGCAACTGCTACTACCAATAGGAGAACAATGTGGTAAGCAAAACGCTTCGCTCTTATAGAGATGCCTTTACCATGATAGAGCTCATTTTTGCTATCGTCATCATCGCTATCACCGTTTTATCTTTGCCCATGATGACACAGATAAATCAAAGAGGTGTCGAGAGCAACATTGTCCAAGAAGCTATTTTTGCGGCTTCTACAGAACTTATGGGTGCAACCGCAGGGTATTGGGATGAAAACTCTCTGCAAGATATAAACATGAGCCACCTCGAAAGAGTTATAAATATCAGTGGCGATTGCAATACCTCAACACAGCTCCGCCCAGGGCATATAAACCAAATGTATCATAGAAGATGCTTAGACAGCAACTCTACAACCGCTCATAATTCCAATGTAGCGATTGCAGATATTAATGTTTCTGATTTAAACGATGCAGCTCATGGTGCACAAAATATATTTACAGATACGACATTGGATGATACAGGATATAAAGGGGAGTATCAAAGTGTTGTAGCAGTTGGAGTCTCGCCAAGTGATGGAAATATAAAAGATATCACTGTAACAGTAAGCGACGAAAATGGCGCTCCCGTAACAATCCTCAAAACACAAAGTGCCAATGTCGGTGAAATAGACTACTTCAAAAGGACATTTTAATGCGTCGTATCGGTTTTACTATGATAGAACTCATTTTTGTCATCGTTATCATGGGGATTATTGGAAAATTTGGAACGGAGTTTTTGGCACAAGCATATCGAAGTTTTATGTTTGCAAACATCAATAATCGTCTCCAATCAGACAGTGCCACAGCTGTAGAAGCTATAGCTTCAAGACTTCAGTTTCGCATCAAAGACTCCATCATAGCAAGACAACCAGGGCTAACATTCCAAGCACTTTCAAGCTCAACTCTTGATGAAAACGCAACTATTCTAGAGTGGATAGGCTATGACATAGAGGGCTTTCGTGGCGATACACTCCCATTTTGGAGCGGCATCATAGATTTAGATATTTCAAGCTCTACACTTTTAAATTCTCCTGAGACAAATACAACAGCGCTTAATAACCTCATCGGCGTCCTTTCTAATGCAAGTGGAACAGGTATCAACAATGCAGCCCTCTATTTTATAGGCTCTGATAGTGATATCTTAACGGGCTATGGATGGGATGGCAATCCGATAACAACACAAAATGCTACGATGCACCCCATCAGAAGCAACGGCTTAATAAATGCTTTTACCCCTGTTGAGGGCAATAATACTGGTGGTGCAGACAATAATTTTACTGGCGTAGATGTCTATGAATACTATCAACTCGCTTGGACTGCCTATGCTGTTGAGCATAACACAACCAATGGTGACTTAAATCTTTGGTATGACTACCAACCATGGGAAGGGGAGAGTTACACCGAGGGTCAAAGTGCTCTTCTTATGCAAGACGTGAGTACATTTAGGTTTAAAGCGGTCGGCTCTGTCGTGAAGATACAAGTATGCGTCAAATCTGACCTAGTTCAAAATGAGGATTACTCTTTATGCAAAGAAAAAACTATATTTTAAGCATGGTCACTCACAAGAAAAGAGCCGCTATGGCGATGATTATGGCGATTGCAGTTATTGTTATATTTGGGACTATAATGGCTTTATCTTTGTCTTTAACCATGCAAACAGGCAAGAGAACAACCGATTTATACCTCTATGAACAAAGTGTCTTATATGCAAAAAGTGCCGCTGAACTTGCTCTTTTGGATATTGCGCAAAATGGATGCAGTAACACTTTTGACATAAATTTTGACGGTATTTATGATGCTAACGTCACCATGAGATATGTTTATGATGGGGCAACTACCAATGTACTTGGAGTTGCGTGTGATGAATATATTAGCTACATAACAACTCCCGAACAAAACGGCTCCGTTCTTATGGATATCGCAGTAAGCACCAACGCGGGAACCGAACCTATCCGATACTTTAAAAGAAGTATTCAAAAACTTTAGTCCTATAAATTTTTGTAAACCTTTTAGTGATATAATAAATACCTTATCACAAATATATTACAAAGGGTCGATTATGAATATTTCTCTCACAGGAAGACAGTTAGAACTTACAGATACCATCAAGGCACATATGAATGCCTCGATAGAGACGCTTAGCAAATTTAACATGGATATCATCTCTGTCAATGTTGTCGCTTCTACGCAGTCAAAAAAAGGCAAAGACCACTCAGTTGTGGAGTTTGTTATCAACCTCGCACACAAAAATTCGATTATCATCAAACAAAATGATGATGATTTGTATGCCGCCATCGACCTTGCAACGGCTCGCGCGCAAAAAGCTATGCGCCGAATGCATCATAAAGATACTGACTATAATAAATCTGGCTTAAATGAAGACAAACATGAAGTTGTAGATGTCAAAGAAGCCACGGAAGCCTTAGAAGATGAAATCATCCCTGTAGCGCTTGCTCTTTATAAACCACGCGAAGTAGAAGATGTTTTGCAAGACATGAAAGAGAGCCAAAAATTGTTTGAGATTTTCATAGACAATGAGGGGAAAACTCGCGTTCTTCACAAAAGAAACGACGGAAAATTCGGACTTTATTAATAGGTATCTCCACTTTCATCATGAGAAACAAATC
>DJAA01000025.1:37387-60586 GCA_002428085.1 Sulfurimonas sp. UBA6014
CAAATCCCGTCATTGCGAGGCACGAAGCAATCCATAAGTTCGTTCATAGATTACTGCGTCGTTCCTCCTCGTAATGACGCAACCAAGGCTTGGCATGTGGAAACTAAACAATCTTCAAATCCCTTTTAACACATTGAACTATTTCCACATCCTCTGCCAAATCTACCCATCTAAATGCACTTCCACTTTGATTGACTCCTTTGAGTAAATCGCCGCTTTTTCTATACTTCAAGTCGAGATTTGCAATATCAAAACCGCTAGTGGTGCGTACAAACTCCTCTAATCTCTCGGATGATTTTTGGTTTGTATATAAAAAACAATACCCCTTGAGCCCTGTTCTACTGACTCTTCCTCTGAGTTGATGCAGAGTAGAGAGCCCTAATCTCTCGGCTCCAACAATCACAACCGTGCTGAGTCTTGGAAGCGATATCCCCACTTCGACAACTGTCGTGGCTATCAAAATATCCCCTTTTTCTCTAAACTCTAACAAAACGTCCTCTTTTTCTTTATCTTTTCCATGGGTCACATACACTCTCTCAAAACGCCCCTCCCAATAGGCACGAGCTTCGCTAATGCTCTGATACTCTAAAACTTCACTCTCCTCCACCAAAGGGTACACAAGAAGCACTTGATTATTTTTATCAACTTCGTTTTTTATGTGTTGGAGTAAATCTTTGAAATCCTTTTTATGAATCACCTTACTCGTGATATCTTTTTTAAACGGGGTCGTGGTTATGAGGCTCACATCAATGTGCGCTGTTTCTATCATCGCCTGCGTTCTGGGAATCGGCGTGGCAGAAAACTGCAAAAAGTGTGGTTTTTTTTGTGACTCAGCATTGAGTGCTTCGCTTGCACTGCATTTTAGATGCTTATCTGCACTGCTTACAAGTTTTTCTAGCATATTTCGTTGTGCAGTTCCAAAACGGTGCTGTTCATCAACCATCACAAGCCCTGCAACTGGAAGCTCTCTATAAAGCAAAGCATGGGTGCCTATGATAAAATCAAACGCATGCAAATCAACTACTTTGGTTTTACTTGTTACTAAAATACTTTTTGTAAGAGGCAAAAATTTTTGCACCTCTTCAAAAAGCTGGTTTGCCAAAATGGTTGTCGGTGCTAAAAGAATAGAGCGGTGCGGGAGCATCATGACCGCAGCGGCAAGTATCACCATGGTTTTGCCGCACCCGACATCGCCAACTATCATTCGCTTGGCTGCGACATCTTTTGCCAAATCGACTTTTATATCTTCTATGGTTTTATTTTGCTCATCCGTGAGAGCAAACGGCAAAGTCGCTGCCCATGGAGCATACTCGCCCCTTACACTGCGCAAAGCTTTGAAGTAGCGTCTTTTGCCTGCAAGCATCTTCATGTAAGAAAAAAGCTCTATGTATTTAAGCGCATAAAGCGCCTCTTGGCTCAGTTGTGAACTTTTTAAAACTGTATCATCAGGAAAATGAAGCTTCAAGACTTCTTGAATCACTTCTATTTTTATCCCCTCCTGTTGCAAATTTTCAACACTCAAATTTTGTGCGACAAAACGTCCCATGACGTCATTTCGTAACGCTGATTTGTACCGAGGGGTAATAAAACCAACATTCGTCACTTTTTTTGGCATATTCATACTGCACACCCCAGCTTTGCACTCTATTAAGCCATAAAAATAGTCTCTCTCTCCAACGCTAAAGAGATGCATCATGTAAGGTTTAGGACGAAAAAGAACACCACTCAAAGAATGTCCGAAGTTATGTGCAAAAAAAGTCACTTGAAGAGAATTTGGTGCGCGATAGAGTGACTCAACTGTGGCATCTATAAGCTGTGGGATGTGGATTTGAAGTTTTGTATGAAGACGAAAATCTTCATACGAATGAGGAATCATGAGAGCAAGCTGCGAATAAGTACTGATACCTAACTTTTGAAATTTACTCATTTGTTCTTTTGTGAGGCTCATTCTCATTCCTTTGACACAATACTACTCTTTTGTCACCACCTCATCAAAAAATATGGCATTTTGCAATAATTATTTTTGGTTATTTATTCACAATTGCATACGTAAGGTCTGTAATCTCCGTGTGCTTGGCTATAAACTCATTTAAATCTTTGAGTTTTAGTTTTTCTATCATGGCTAACTCTTTGGCAGAATATCCAAGTTCTTGCCCTTTATAATACTCGATAAAAGTGCGGTTGAGTTTTTGGCTCATTGTCTCAACTCGCAAAGGCTCACTCCCTAGTAAGAACTTTTTACTTTGTTCGAGCTCTTCTTTTGTGACACCGTTTTTTACAAACTCTTTTATAACTCCATTGACGGTCTCTTGTGCTTCATGAAGCGATTCAAGTTTTGTCTGCAAATAACCGCTAAAATAACTGCTTGACTTGTTGATGTGAATGTTGGCATACGCTGAATACGCCAAGCCTCGTTTGACTCGAACCTCTTCCATGAGGCGTGAACCAAAACCACCTGCACCAAGGATAAATGCAGCAACTCTTGCTTTGTAATACTCTTTTGAATCAAACGGCAGTTCATAAGGCGAGCCAAAATATACATACGCCTGTTGCGTCTCTTTTTGAATGATGGACTCTTGAGAAGTTTTGCTCACATCATAATGCGAAACCTCTTGCGACTCACCCTGAGGCATCGCTTCTATGATTTGTTTTATCTTTATTTTTGCCTCTTGAAGGTCTATGTCTCCTCCCAAAACTACGATGAGTCTGGAGCTCACGAGATTATTTTTGAGGAAACTTTGCACATCTACGAGCTCTATACTTTTGACACTCTCAACACTTCCTCCAGAAGGATTTGCCAAAACAGTTCCTTGAAAAAGAAGCGCTTTGAGCTCATTGGATGCGACATAATCATAGTCATTTTCTTTGCGACTTAAAGAACCGATAGTTGTTGTTTTGACATTATTTAATGCCTCTTCACTCAAGTTTGGGTCTTGAAGCAAATCGCTAAAATACTTCACTCCTGTGTCAAACTCCTCTTTCAAAGAACCAACCTCGATGACAAAAGTCTCAGTCCCTACCGAGGCTGAAATATGAATAGCCTTCGCCTCAAGAGCCTCTGCAAAAGCGTTACTTCCAAGTGTTTTTGTCCCCTCACCCATCAGCTTAGCGCTGAGTTTGGCAAGTCCTGCCTTTGTCGTATCGGTGATGCTACCGCTGTTTGTAAAAGTAAACTGCATCGTAACAAGAGGAAGCCTCGTGTCGCTCTCAAAAATCACAGGTATTTTTAAACCATTCGTCTCGATATATTCTATAGTTGCTGCCATTATTATTTGTCCTAAAATGAGTAGTGTAAAAAGTATTTTTATCATTATGCAAATCTCTGCAAAGTCTCGTATGCCGTATTTCTCACTGCAGGAATCTCCCCTATGTCACTAATGAGGCGCACCATCTCTTCTTGAGCCATAGAATATGCCGCACCTGCACTGCTAACGACATTTTCTTCCATCATGGTCGAGCCCAAATCATTGGCTCCAAAACGCAGAGCCATCTGACCAATATAAGGACCTTGCGTCACCCATGAGCTTTGAATATTTGGAACATTATCAAGATAAAGACGAGCGACTGCAAGAAGTCTAAGATAACGATTAGAAGAGGGTTTTTCCATCTCAGGAATCAGTCGCAAAAGCTCAGTATTTTTCCCTTGAAAACTCCACATGATAAAGGCTCGAAAACCGCCCGTTTCATCTTGAAGTCTTCGTATCATGTCAAAATGCTCTATTATGTCCTCATCACGCTCAACCGTCCCATACATCATGGTTGCTGTTGATTTGATCCCTAGTTTATGCGCTTTTCTATGGATATCAACCCAAACTTCCGAGTCGATTTTTTTGGGTGCAATGATATCTCGCACTGTGTCGCTAAGTATCTCAGCCCCCGCGCCAGGTATTGAAGCCAACCCTTTTGCTTTAAGACGAACCAAAACCTCCTCAACACTGATACGCGAAATTTTAGCGATAAAATCTATCTCAATAGAGGAGAAACCATGAATGGTAATCTGTGGGTATTTCATGTGAATGTGCTCCACTAAATCCTCATACCACTCGATTTTTAGTTTAGGATGAACGCCACCTTGAAAAAGTATTTGCGTTCCGCCGATTGTTAAAAGTTCTTCTATTTTAGCGTCAATTTCTTCATACGTGAGCACATACGCATCTGCATCTTTTTCATGTCTATAAAATGCACAAAATTTACAATCAACCCAACAGATATTTGTATAGTTGATATTTCTATCTACCACAAAAGTTGTGATACCATCGGGATGAAGCTCTTTTTTGCGTGCACTTGCCATTTTTCCCAACTCTTTTAAATCACCATTTTTGATCAAATCAAGTGCTTCTTCTTTTGTTAATCTTTTCATAATAAAGCTACTTCCATCCTTCATTTTTAGGGTTTATAGGTCTTTTTTTGATAAATTTCATATAAATTCCCAACATTATAAGCATCCCAACAAAAATTGCACCTAGGACTTGAAACCAAGCACTTAAATTTAAAGATTTTTTTACAATCGACTGGTGCGTAGCATTGTCAATGTTTATCTCTGCCATCTGCGCCATATGGGTCATAGCAGAGAGTGCTAAAGAAGCATTTGGCAACTCCTGATGGCAAGACAAACAGACGCCGCTTCTCTCAAGCTTGTCTCTTTGGTCTTTGCTGAGAGGTCCTGAGAGTTTAAAATGCGTTCCAACAGTTTGCATCTGTGTCCCATTTTCATCTAAGAACTGAGAATAATCCTCTCTAAGCCCGCCAATGCCCATCCCCATAGCTTTCTTACTTGTATGGCACGACTCACAACTGCGTGACTCTTTTGAAATGGTATGCGGCTGCACAGGAGACATGTCAATCGCATTTTGCCCCTTGGCTCCTGCACCCTCGACATGAGGGATTTTATAGATATGGTTTTTTAGAAGTGTTGTCCCCTCTTTACCAACAACCGTTATAACCGTCTGAAATCCTGCAATGGTTGGACTCACACGACCCTCACCATTTTGAGAAAGTGGTAGCTCTTCCCATCGGATAAAGCTTTGTGACTCACTCACTTGACCATCGGCTAAATAGTGTTTCAAATCTTTCTTATCGCCCGATTTTAAATAATCGGGATTTTGTTTTCCTTGTGAATAGTCAATCTTTACTTGGGAGCCATAATGCTGAGGCGCCCATGAAGTATGGCATGTGTAACACTCCAATTTATCGTTATGCGCACGAATACTATCCATCGCTACTAGAGCAACTTTAGAGAGTTTTTTGTTCTCTTTGAGTTTTTTAAGAGGGGTGAGTTTTACATCTTTTCCACTGGCTAGATGCATCATGATCTCTTCACCCTCTTTTACCGCATGGATAAGTGGATTGCCTCTTGCAGTGATAAGGTAACCATCTTTTGGCTCATTGACACTGCCAGTTTTGAGGTACTCCGCCATAGTTTTCATCGTCCCTCTAGGTTTGCCCATAGCGGCCGAGGTGTTAAACTCATCACTATATCCAAGCGGCAATTCCCAAGGATACGACTTTGTCGTCCCATGACAGTCTTGACACTCTACTTCCACCGCCGCTAAATTTGCACCACTTAAAAAACCATCCCCATGTAAATCGTTTGACGTGTGGCAATCTTGACAAAGCATCCCTTTTTTAAAATGGATATCCTCTTTCATATGCATATAGTGTTTGGAGTGAAGTTTTTGCTGTTCGTTCCCTTCATCATCAAAAGGTCCCTTAGAATCGCTCTCCATAAGCCCTTGATAAGAGAGACCAATCCCATCTCCGCGATTATGGCATGCAGCGCATGTCTCAACAGGAACTCCTGAATAGGTACCATTATGGAGTTGAACTTTGGCATCACGAGAGGATTGGATAGAGTGGACTCGGAGATGTCCTTTTTCTTGCTTAATACTCTTATCACTCCCCTCATAATACCCCTCACTTGAATAAGGAATATGGCATGCAGCACACCCAGATCCTCTATAATCCCCACGCTCCTCTTTGCCTTTTGAACCTGTGTGAGAGCGAAGATGCTCTTGACGAAGATAAGTGTATACTGCCAAAGAGGGATCTTTTTCAACCTCATCGGCAGTTGGCGCCGTTGGAAGTTCTTTCATCTCTTTTGGAAATGCTTGAGGCTCCATGAGGGAAAGTTTATTCATATACTCTTTATATTTTTGCGTTCCAAGTCTTGTATGTGGGTCTTGTGGATTTTTTGTAGGGTAATTTCCCACATCATGGTTGTATCCGTTTTTGCCCCCAAAACTCCAAAGTGCTCCTTGAATTTTGCCACTCTTTGTCATCATGAGAGAATTCATTTGCGCGTTTACTTGTTCTGGGTGACACATACCGCAAGTATTTTGATTTACCCAAGCGCTTCCTGGTGCAGGATAAAACTCTTTAGGACCTTTGTTACTCTTAAAATATTCCACAGTTCCCTTATGCGCTTTTTTTGTACTTTTACCAGTTGGATTTCCGCCATGACACACGATACAATCATTGCCTGCATGTCCTGCTTTATCTGCTACTTCAAGGATGGCTTTCGTCATGCCAGAGGACTCTTCTCTTATATGCTCTATCCCTTTGTGGCAAACGATACACTCATTTGCAGCAAATACAAAAGTGCTCAGCAGTAAAAAAAGGAGTGAGATTTTCATTTTGTTGTTGTAGAAATATCTTTGGAGATTGCGTCAAGCACGCCATTGATAAATTTAGGAGACTGCTCACTTGCAAATGCTTTGGTAATCTCAACTGCTTCATTGATAACAACAGCAGAATCAAGCTCGCCAAAGAGTATCTCATAGGCAGCAAGTCTTAGCGTCGCTCGCTCTATGGCACCAAGTCTTTCAAAATCCCACTCTTTTAAGTGTGTGACAATTGCCTTGTCACACGCTTCAAGATTCTCCATGACTCCTGCAAAAAGGGCAAGAGCAAAATCTCTTTGTTTGTTGCGAATTTTTTTCTCTTCCAAAATCTCATCCGTATGCGCAGCGATGTTTGCATTGCCCAAGTCATACGCATACAAAAGACTCACAACTGCCATTCTGGCATGATGACGTGTTGCCAAATTATGCCCCTATCGCTTCGTAGAGGTCAAGCATCTCTATGACGACCGTCATCGCTTCAAACCCTTTATTGCCAGCTTTTGTCCCTGCTCGCTCTATGGACTGTTCAATATTGTCCGTTGTCAAAAGACCAAAAGAGACAGGTTTTTGATACTTCAAACTCATCATCGCTATCCCTTTTGTAGCCTCCGCCGAGACATAATCAAAATGCGGTGTCGCCCCGCGGATAACGGCTCCAAGCGCACAAACAGCGTCATATTTGCCACTTGCTAAAAGCTTGTCAATCACCATAGGAAGCTCAAAAGCACCAGGGACTAAAACATGCGTCAAATCATTCTCTTCTCCGCCATGACGAGAAAAAGCATCTTTTGCACCCTCAACCAATCTATCTACAATAAAATGGTTCCATCTTGTACTCACTATTGCGATTTTTTTGCCGTTTATAACTTTTAACTTGCCTTCAACTAAGTTCATTATAACTCTCCTGTATCTTTATTATTCTTGGATGTGTGGCTTTAGCCTCACAAAAAATAAGTGAGGCTAAAGCCACACATCCAAATTATTTTTATATAGCTTGTATTTTCTTTATTTTTGCTACCAAAGCCTCAAGCTGCTCTAATCTTATCATATTTGGACCATCACTCAGTGCGATGCTTGGGTCAAAGTGCGTCTCAAAAAAGAAACCGTCCACTCCCACAGCCGCAGCAGCACTTGCGAGGTAAGGCACCATTGAGCTGTCACCGCCTGTTTTGCCGCCAAGTGAGCCAGGCATTTGAACAGAGTGCGTTGCATCAAAAATCGTCGGTGCGAACTCTCGCATGATGACTAAAGAACGCATGTCGACGACAATATTTCCATAGCCAAAAGATGAACCGCGCTCGCATAAAAAGACGCCGTGTTTTTTGGAGTTTTCGTACGTCACCTCGTTGCATCCACGAGTTTGAAGCACTTTTGCTACCGAGTATTTCATGTCAGGCGGGTTGATAAACTGCCCTTTTTTGATGTTAACCTCTTTGGTAGTTTTGGCACAGGCGACAAGCAAATCTGTTTGGCGGCATAAAAACGCAGGCACTTGCAGCATGTCAACAACCTCAGCCACACTTGGAACTTGATACGATTCGTGGACATCCGTCACCACTTTGTAACCAAAATCATTTTTTACTTTTTCTAAAATTCTGAGTCCCTCTTCTAAACCAAGTCCGCGAAAACTATCAAGTGATGTTCTGTTTGCTTTGTCAAAACTAGACTTAAAATAAAAATCAATACTCGGGTCATTTTGGTAAATTTCTAAGGATTTAGCGATTTTAAAAATATTTTCTTCACTCTCAATCACACAAGGACCGGCTAATAATGTCATAAATGTACCTTTTCAGTAGGGTTCAAAATAGAAATAAATTATAGCATAATGGCTTTAATATCTACTGAGCGCGCGCCACTACAACGCCTGCAAAGATAATGAGAATGATGCCAAATACCGTAAGTAAATCAGGCAAAGAGTCCCCTAAAAACAGACCGACCAAAATAGCGAAGATGATGTTTGTGTAACTCACAGTCCCTACAATTGCAGCTTTTGTCTCTCCATACGCTTTTGTCATAAGTATTTGTGAAAAAGTTGCAAGAACTCCCATTCCAACGACATAAAACCAGACAATTCCTTGAGGCATAACAAATTCTCCAAGGATAAAATCAAGCTCAGGCATAGCAACATGAGGCGCTATAAAAAACAAAATCACAGGTCCTATCGTCCCGATTCCCATAAATGATAAAACAATCGCGCGAGTATCATAATACTTTCTCAACTCTCTAATGGAAGTGTACGCCAGAGCAGCCCCTACACCACTAAAAATCCCTAAAATATCATACTTACTAAATCCCGCTCCACTAGGCTGCGTAATAAGGATAATGCCCACAAAACCGATTCCAATAGCTCCCAATCCTTTGAGAGATACTTTTTCTTGCAAAAACATCCAAGCAAAAAGTGCTGTAAAAATGGGAGAGGTTTTGGAGAAGGTCATAGCGTCACCAAGAGGAATATGTGCGATATTATAAAAAAACGCCAAAAGTGCGCTAAAGCCCATAAATCCTCTAAAAAATAAAAGCCAAGGCTTCCCGCCTTTATGTTTCATGGGATGCTTTAAAACTGCAAAACCTATCAAAATAACACCAAAGAGATTTCTAAAAAAAACAACCTCCAAAGAGCTCATCGACTCACTTGCAAGTTTGGCAAAAGCCCCCATGATAGCGAAGGTAAAGGATGCAATAAGCATATACTTTACCCCTTTATCCAATTCTTTAATTTGTTTCATAAATGCAATTGTACATGAGTTTATTCTCTTTTGTGTGATTTGTCGCAAAACACAAACCTTGAGAGGAAAATTCGTATCATTTTTACGATAAACTTCACTTTTATTTTTACAAAAGGATTTCTATGGGAAATATAATATTTTTAGCCATTCTTGGAGCAGTTTTTTACTGGATTTTCAAAAGCTATGCGAAATATACCGCCTACTCACAAGAGGCACTCAAAAATGTCTCAATCAATAAAGCTTCACTTGAACATACTGAACTCGGTCTTTTTGTAGCACTTGTTGCAAAAGTTGCTAAAGCTGATGGCAAAGTTGATGCCCTTGAAGCGCAACTTATCGGCATTATGCTTGATGATATTGCCGCAATTTTTCCAGAGCCTGCAAAAACCAAAGAGATACTTAAAGAGATTTTTGATGAGCATAAAGATTCTCTTGGCAACTTACGAGATGTTGCAGCTTCCCTAAGTCGTGCAATCAGAAGAGACAAATCCAAACAACAACTTTTTATGGGATTTTTAATTCAACTCGCCTTTGTTGATGGCACCATGAGCAAAAGTGAAGAGGATGTTTTGCAAACTATTGCAGAAGTTTTAGAATTTGACCCAAATCATTACCATACACTCTTTGACCGATTTGAACAAATGATAAAAAATATCCATCCAAAAGCAAATATCGCTGATGCATACAAACTTTTGGGGGTAAAAGAAGAAGATGATATGGATGTCATCAAAAAGGCATACCGAAAAATGATACGCGAATACCACCCTGACCTCATCAAATCACAAGGCAAAGATGAGGCATTTATGGAAAAAGCTACGCAAAAAACGCAAGAGATAAATCAAGCCTACGAGATGATAAAAAATGCAAGAAAATCGTTTGAATCATGAGCTTTTCGCAACACTTTCAAGAGCTTAACTAGAGCTCCAAAAGAGGACAAACTCATCTTCAGATAAAAAATATTTTAAGATTAGTTGAGTATAATTTAACGAATAAAATTAAGGAGATCAAATGGTTAAAGTTCTTTCGTCTATGGTATTAGCAGGGTTAGTAGCTGTAACAATTACAGGGTGTGGTGGTGCAACAGCAACTCTTGGTGAGGCAGAGCCAGATTTTCGTTGTAAACAAGAGAATGTTTTAGCTCCTAAATGGACTTGTATTCCTATGGTTGAGGGTGCGTATGCAGGTGTTGGAGTCACTCCAAAAAGCGCTGCAGGTGTTGGTCACATGAGAAAAGTTGCTCTTGCAAACGGACGTTCTGACTTAGCACAACAAATCAAATCTCAAGTAAAAGACAAAATAGAAACTTTTACACGTACTACAGGTCTTGGCGATGCTGAAACAGTTGATAGCGTAAATACTGCTGTATCAAAACAAGTGGCAAAAGTTGATTTACAAGGTTCAAAAGCGGTAGATTCTTGGACTTCTCCATCAGGTGCTTTGTATCTTTTAGTAACAGTTCCAGAAGCTGCAGTAAACGGTGAAGTAAAAGCTGCCGTAAAAACTAGCTTTAAAAACGATGAGGCTCTTTGGCAACAATTTCAAGCTAAAAATGCGCTTGAGGGCTTAGACAAAGAATTTCCTACTGAATAATGAAAATCTTTCTCCCTATCCTCTTCTCTCTTTTGCTACTCTTAACAGGCTGTAACTTACAGCCTGAACTAACAACTAAAAGTAGTGATGCGCAGCCATCTTGGGTTGACAATCCAAACCAAGATGGAAAAAATGGTGCTGTAGGGATTGCTGGCAGAACCTACGACCAAAAGCCCTCTTCTCAAAGAAAACTCGCTATCACAAGAGCACTTGATGAGCTTACTATGCAACAAGGTGTCAAAGTTCAGATGGCGATGACAAAAGAAGAAGTTGTCCAAAACGATAGAGCAAACACCCATTTTGAGCAAAAAAGCAATTATGATGCAACGGCAACTGTCACTGCACATATTCAAGAAGCTTGGACGAGCCCACTATCGGGAGATGTATATATTTGGATGGTTTTAGACTAAATTCTCTCTTTTTTAAGAGGGGATTTTTCAAACGATTTTTATAATGCTTCCTAATTTCGCTATAATTCCGCACAAAATTTGATTTTTTAATGAAAGCTGATTCTTATAAGAATCTTCATAAAAACTCCATTCATCTACATCACAAGGCAAAGCTATGAAAAAAATCGCCATTATTGGTCGTCCAAATGTTGGAAAGAGTTCTCTTTTTAACCGTTTAGTAAAAAAAAGAGATGCGATTACATCTGAGCAAGCCGGAACGACAAGAGATGTCAAAAGAAAAAATGTCATTATTCTCAACAAACACGCAGAAATTCTCGATACTGGCGGGCTTGATAAAGGGTGTGAATTATTTGATAAAATAAAAGAGATGTCTCTCAAAGCTGCTTATAACGCCGATATTATTTTGTTCATGGTTGATGGAAAAGGTTTACCTGAAGAGGAAGACAAAAAACTCTTTTATGAACTTCAAAATATGGGCAAAGAGGTAGCTCTTGTTGTCAATAAAATCGACAATGACAAAATGAAAGAGAAACTTTGGGAATACTATGAGTTTGGAACAGATGCGATATTTGGCATCTCAGTTGCCCACAACAGAAACACCGTCGAGCTTTTCGAGTGGATTGCATCAAAAATTCCTGATTCTGATATTGTCAAAGAAGAAGAGCCACAAGAGGCAGAAGTAGCAGTTGTGGAATCTGAGTTTGACGATGATGATACATTTTTTTCACAATATGAACATGATGAGGATGAAGATGGATTTTTCTATCCTGATGATGAACAAGAAGAAGAGATAGAAGACGACTCCATATTTGCCCAAAATGATATGATTAAAGAGTTTGATGAAAATGATGTCAACCATATCAAAATCGCCATTATCGGTCGCACAAATGTTGGAAAAAGCTCTCTTTTAAATGCTCTGCTTGGTGAAGAACGCTCGGTTGTAAGTAGTGTCGCAGGGACTACAATCGACCCCATAGATGAGACAATCGACTATAAAGGAAAACAGCTCACTTTTGTTGACACGGCCGGTTTACGTCGCCGCGGTAAAATCCAAGGGATTGAAAAATTCGCCCTCATGAGAACAAAAGAGATGTTGGAAAACTCAAATATGGCTCTTTTAGTTTTGGATGCAAGTGAGCCATTTTTGGATTTGGATGAGAAGATATCAGGACTTGTAGACAGCAACAGACTTGCCTGTATTATTGTCTTGAACAAATGGGACATCTCTCAAAGAGACGAGTATGATAAAATTATCCTAGAAATAAGAGACAGATTTAAATTTTTGGCGTATGCTCCCATCATAACGCTCTCTGCAAAATCACACCAAAGAGTCGATAAGCTTCATGACATGATTTTAGAGATCAATGAAAATTACTCGCAGCGTATCACCACATCTCAGCTCAATGCCGTTATGGAAAAAGCTCTTCGTCGCCACCAGTTGCCTAGCATGAATGGTCAAGTTATCAGGATTTATTACACAACGCAGTATGAAACAAGACCACCAAAAATCGCAATTGTCATGAACAAACCAAAAGGACTTCACTTCTCCTACAGACGATACCTTACAAATAAACTCAGAGAAGCGTTCAATTTCACGGGAACCCCTGTCCTTTTCAAAGCAAAAACGAGAGGCGATAAATAATCGCTTATTTTTAAAATGGTTTAAAAATTACCAATGCGACAATGACTAAAAGGAGCAAGGTTGGAACTTCATTATAGAAGCGAAAAAACCTTCCGCTTCTATGGCATGTGTTTGCAAGCATTTTTTTTCTAATCACCCCTAGAGAGAGAAAGTATCCTACTAAAATAAGGACAAAAAATATTTTAGCATGGAGCCATCCTCCGTCAAATCCAAAGACATAACTTAAATATCCACCACTTATGAGTGTGGCCCACATCGCAGGGAGACCGATATATTGGTAGATTTTGAACTCCATAATTTTTACAACTTCGACAAAGCCCATATTATGACTGTTTTCTGCATGGTAGACAAAGAGCCTTGGCATATAAAACAAGACTGCAAACCATGAGATAAGAGACAAGATGTGAAACCAAAGAACCCAATCATACATAAAAAACCCTCTTAAAATTTTGTTTCGATATAAACAGTATTGTAGTTAGAGCCACCACGTCTAACGTTGTTGATGAGTCCAAATATCCCTGAACGGTGTTTCAATCCCCAACCTAGATACACTTCATCAAACGCCTTATACTGTATCAATCTCCCAACACTCAAATCCAAACTCACATCTAAATAATTCAAAAATTTAGAGTTAAAGTCATGCTCTTGTGCAGCTTCTAGTCTCTCTGTATAAACCACATCACTTGTGTATGAAATACCCTCGCCGAACCCTACTCTCACTCTATTTGCCCAAAAATCTGCATTCCAAAAAAACTTCACATATACAACAGCTTCATAAACATCATCTTGAAGATTTTCCTCATCAAAGTAACTCATTCCACCTTTGAGATAAATATCAAAAATAGAATCCGTCCCTTTTTCACTTAGCAAATATCCAACATCCAACGCTGTGACACGGAGGTCATTTTGGTGCGATTTCCAATTGCCAACTATGATTTCACTAAAGTCACTCATAGTTGCTTTGCCGTGTGCAACTCTCAATGAATAATCATCTTGCGCCATTAATTGCAAAAACATGCAAAGCAAAATAAAAATTTTCAAACAACGCTCCTCAAATAAAAAAAGGTGATAAAAGTGCCCGAGAAGGGCACTTATGAATTACTCAGCTAAAGGCTCTAAGTCTTTAACTGAACTTGCATTTTTTTCAATAACTTTGTCATGAAGACGGCGAAGGGCTTTTAAAACTCGCTCAAGTCCTAAGTCAATCGCAGCATCCAAAGAATCATCTGTTTGGTTAATCACAACAGGTTGCGCATGCGCGATATGAACATCAAACTCTACCGAAGCCCCTTTTTTTTGTGCAGCCAAAGCTACATTAACCGTTGTAATGTCAAGCTGATATTTTGTAAACTCCTCTACAGCTGTTTCTATATGAGATCTTAAATGATCATTGAGCGTTATATCTTTTGCACGAATTTTTACATTCATCATAAATCCTTTATGTGAGGCAATCGCCTACTATTTACATAGACTATGGTAGCAAAACGAAACTGAAAATGTCATTTATCTTATACCAAATGCAACGAACCATGCATACGCTAAACGAACACAAGGTATTGGAGTTCTTTTTTATTTATCGTATGTATGGTTCGTTGTATTTGGTATTAAGCGCCGTTTGTTATAATAATAAAAAAATAGGATATTGCACCATGAGGGTTTTAACAGGGATTCAGTCTTCGGGAGACTTACATATTGGAAATTATTTTGGTTCCATAAAACAGATGGTTGAGGCGCAACAAAATAGTGAAACTTTTATTTTTATCGCTAACTACCATGCTATGACAAGCGTCACTGATGGCAAAAGATTGGCGAGTCTTACAATGCAGTCTGCCACAGATTTTTTGGCACTTGGAATCAACCCGCAAAAGTCAACTTTTTGGGTACAGTCAGACGTCAAAGAAGTTTTAGAGCTCTACTGGATACTTTCATCTTTTACCCCCACGGGCTTACTTGAGCGAGCACACAGCTATAAAGACAAAACAGCTCGCGGTGCGGCAACAACGCACTCTCTTTTTTCCTATCCTGTTTTAATGGCGGCAGATATTTTACTTTTTTCGCCCGACATTGTCCCTGTTGGAAAAGACCAGATTCAGCACGTTGAGATTGCAAGAGATATTGCTATAAAATTCAATAATCAATATGGTGATATTTTAAAAATTCCTAACTTTAAAGTCGAAGAACACGTTGCTACAGTCTTAGGAACAGATGGGCAAAAAATGTCCAAAAGTTACGGCAATACGGTCAATATTTTTGGAGATGAAAAAGAGCAACTTAAAACTGTCAAAAAAATTGTAACCCAAAATGCTGCCTTAGAAGACCCAAAAGAGTTTGAGGGATGCAATGTTTACAATATGGCAAAATTATTTTTAGATGAAACCGCGTTAATTGAGCTACAACATAGATATAAAAAAGGGGGCGAAGGGCATGGTCACTTCAAGCTTTATCTAGCAGAGGTCATGTGGGAATATTTTAGAGAATTTAGAGAAAAAAGAGCCTACTATGAAGCAAATCAAGAAAAAGTAAAAGAGATTTTAAAGCAAGGTGCCGACACCGCAAGGGCAATCGCACTCCCTATGATAGACAAAATCAGAAGCGCAACGGGGATAAACTACTAAAAGTTTATCCTAGCTTATTTTATTATTTTAACTGTAAGCTTTTAGAGGTGATGAAACTTTTTTCACGCCAGATAGCTTCTTTTAGATCAAGCATTGAGCGCACTTCATCATTGACAAGTCTATAGTAAACCTTCACTTCAGCACTTGTAGCACCTTTTTCTTTTGGTACTTCTAGTGTTTTTTCTCCCCTAGCCGGAATACTCATCTCTTTTACAAGAGAGGCTGCCATGTGAGGAATTGTGGGCTTGCCTTTTTTGCTGAGATATTGATTGGTGAGTGATAACGTTTTAGTCACTATATTTTTGTCACCATTTTTATAGACTATCTCAACAAGAAGTTCTCTTGCGCCAAATCCGCTTGGAATATTATGCGGTTGAGGATTTGCGATATTGATAAGGATATTTTGACCTTTTTGTGATAACTCAAGATTGAGTACATTCTTCCACATGCCAGAAGTATGAGCGCCAACAAACCCATGTGCTCTTATCTCTCTTTTTCGAGGTTTTCCATCTTTCATAGGCAAAGTTGCTGCATACAATGATTTTTTTTGCCCCATGTGACACTCCACACAACTTGCATCGCTTTTTTTGTATTCATTTTGCATATTGATAAAAGTGAAACCTTCAGTGGATGTATCGTTGGCATGACACACAAAACAAAGTTGCTCTGAATTTTTATCCATAAAATCGCGATGCTCTGCTTGATGATAAGGGGAAGTGGCGTCATGATAAGGACCCGTCATCGTGCCAGATTTTGTCCAGCTTACACGGTTCATACCCCTAAACGACTCATCTTTGTCTGCATGAATCACATCAATATTGTGACACACAACACAGTTAACTCCCTCACCGATGGACGCGCTTTCTAAAGCTTTATTGACTTGAGAGCCCTTGTCTAGATTCATGACACTCATAATTTCATAATCCATATCTGTATTTGTCACGGATATTCTAGGGTTGTGACAGGTGGCACACTGCACTTTTACGCTATTGATGCTTTTTCTGGTTTTTCTACTTACATAGTCTATACTTGCTCGAAAATATTCATCATTTTCATAATGAGATTTGGAATGCCACGAACTTTCCCACTCTTTTACTATATGCATATGACACGATTTACAACTTCGTGAAGACTGGTATTTTTCCCCTACTGGCACAACTTTTGCACCATATACAAAGTTGAAAACTATCAATATCAATAAGAATATTTTTATCATCTAAGCTACCTTTTTTTGTTGAGCCAGACCATAAGCCCTTTTTGTGCATGAAGCCTATTTTCTGCTTCATCAAAAACGATATTTGCATGCCCTTCTAAAACAGATTCGCTCACTTCTTGCCCTCTGTATGCGGGGAGACAATGTAAAAATCTAGCCCCTTTTTTTGCAAGACACATCATCAAATCATCTACCATGAAGCCTTGAAAATCCTTGATTCTTTGGTACTTTTCATCTTCTTGCCCCATAGAAGCCCAAGTGTCGGTTGTCACAATCGTTGCTCCATGCACCGCCTCTTTTGGGTCATTCATCACGGTTATCTCTGCACCGCTGATTTTTGCCATCTTTAAAGCTGTTTCTAAGATTTTGCTATCAACTTCATACCCTTTTGGCGTAGCAATTCTCAACGTAAATCCCATCTTTGCCGCTAATATCATCCACGAATGGGTCATGTTGTTCCCATCGCCCACATATGCTACAACCGCTTTTTCATGGATGCCATACTCCATCATCGTCATATAATCTGCTAAAAGCTGTACGGGATGGAAAGAGTCTGTTAAACCGTTGATGACTGGAACTTTTGAATAAGAAGCAAACTCCTCAACCATCGCATGATCGAAGGTTCGTATCATGACCATATCGCACATGCTCGAGATAACTCTTGCCGTATCTTTGATAGGTTCGCCGCGACCTAAATGAATATCACGGTTTGACAAAAATAGGGCATGACCGCCAAGCTGAAACACTCCCGTCTCAAAACTTACCCGAGTTCGTGTCGAGCTTTTTTCAAAAATCATCGCAAGCGTCTGATTTTTTAAAGCTTGATTATAAATACCCTCTCGTAAATCCTTTTTTATTTGCAATGCAAGGTCTATAATCTCTAAAATTTCTTCTTTCGTAAAATCTTTAAGTGTTAAAAAATGTCTCAACTTTTTTCCTATTTTATTGACTTATACAATTCTAATATATTTTTCTTAAAATTAGTTTTTTAGCAGTTTTGCCACTTCTTTTGCATGGTAAGAGATGATAATATCTGCACCAGCTCGTTTAAAACTCGTCATCGTCTCCATCATGACTCTCTCATAATCGATGAGATTGTGTTTTTGCGCAAGTTTAAGCATTGCATACTCTCCACTTACATTGTATACAGCGAGTGGTAAAGAGGTGTTGTCTTTGATTTCTCTTACGATATCAAGATACGCCAGTGCTGGCTTTACCATAAGGATATCTGCCCCTTGCAAGGCATCAGAGAGACTCTCATTTATGGCTTCACGGCGGTTTGCTGGATCCATTTGGTACGAAGCGCGGTCGCCAAAACTAGGGGCTGATTCTGCTACATCGCGAAACGGTCCATAATAGCCTGAAGCAAATTTTGTTGAGTAACTCATGATGGGAAGATTTTCAAACCCTGCGCCATCAAGCGCTTCTCTAAGCGTTTTGATAATGCCATCCATCATGCCAGAAGGAGCTATCATGTCGGCTCCAGATCTTGCATGAACGAGAGCTTGAAGTGCTGAGAGTTCTAAGGTCGCATCGTTATGAACGCTCTCATGTTCTAGGTCAATGATACCGCAATGCCCGTGATCTGTGTATTCGCAAAAACACAAATCGGTTACGACAAACATATCAGGATGGGCTTTTTTGATAGCTCGTACCGACGAGGCAATAATCCCATGGTCACACAAAGCATCTGAGCCGACAGAATCCTTCACATCAGGAATACCAAAGAGTAAAACCGAATAAATGCCAAGCTCTTTAAGTTGCGCGCACTCTTTTAAAACCTCATCAATACTCATCTGAAAAACACCTGGCATGGAAGCCACTTCTGTTTTAATCCCCTCACCTGATCGGATAAAAAGTGGGTAAATAAAATCATCAATACGGACATGCGTCTCTCGCACTAATGAGCGAAGATGTTTATTTAAACGGGTTCTGCGAAATCTTTGAAACATAAGAAACCTTTTTTTGCTATAATGAATTTTAGAAAAATATTTTACCTTTTTAAAGATTAAATGAATGAATATAGAAATTTCACAGGTCGCAAACTTGCCAACAAGATTTGGCGACTTTAAAGTAAAAGCCTTTAAACAAGGTCATAAAGAGCATCTTGTTATTTATACTGATGACTTAGACGAAATCCCCATTGTTCGCGTTCACTCGGAATGCTTGACAGGTGATGCGCTTGGGAGCTTGAAGTGCGATTGTGGCGAGCAACTTGCGTATGCACTCACATTGGCTTCACAAACGAGAGGCATGGTAATTTACCTCAGACAAGAGGGGCGTGACATAGGTCTTTTTAACAAAATAAACGCTTATGCACTCCAAGATAAAGGGCTCGACACTATCGAAGCCAACCACCAACTTGGCTTTCGTACAGATGAGAGAACCTATGAAATAGTGACAACTATTTTACAGCACTTTAACATTCGCAAAATCAGGCTTTTGACAAATAATCCCGATAAAGTCAAATCTATCAACGACATAGAAATAGTAGAAAGATTGCCCATTGTTATGGAGTCAAACAAATACAATGAAGGGTACATTGCCACCAAAAAAGAACATATGGGACATTTATTTTAAATCTTATTTGTTGAAAATTTACTCAAAAAAAAGGATATTTTTTTGGATTTACATGCCATACTTAAATCTGATAACATAACGTTACCAGAGAATTTTTTTCACCATATTCAAAAGTATAAAGAACACCTATTTAAGTGGAACAAAGTTCACAATCTCACAGGAGCTAAGGATGAAAAAACAATGGATGCATTCATTTATGATGCAGTTTTCCCCATCAGTTTTTTGCCCCCTGCGAAGACTCTTTTAGATATTGGCTCTGGTGCAGGATTTCCTGGAATGATTTTGGCTTTTGCACTTCCAGATACCCATGTCACGCTAGTAGAGCCTCTTACAAAAAAAGCTGGTTTTTTACAGTTCATAAAAGCCGACTTGGGACTTCATAATGTCACAGTGGTAAAACAAAAGGTCCAAGATATGACGCCTAAAATATTTGATATCATCACTTCAAGAGCGCTTAGCGACACAAAAATGCTCTTACATTTGAGTGAAAATTTTCGTGATGCCAACTCAAAACTTCTCTTTTACAAAGGGGAGAGAGTTTTTGAGGAAATAGATGAGACGATGCCTCACAAAATTATCAAAACAAAAAATAGACACTACTTACTTTTAGGAGAAACCTTATGCAATATTTAGTTATTTTGGGACTTATCACTTTTATCTATTTTTACTATTTCAAAAAAAAGCCCTTGCCTCATGAAGAGAACCATTCAAAATCCTCCAAGCCTCAAAGCAGTGATATGGTTAAATGTTCAAGTTGTGAGATTTACTGCGAAATCAGCGAGTCTCTTTTAAGCCAAGGAAAATACTACTGTTCCCCTGAATGTATGGAGAAAAAATAATGCTTCTTTTTGGACACAGATTTATACAAAATGAGGAGTTTTACCACGTCTTAGACAAAGAGTCGGTTCAAAACACCCCCCCTTCTTCTACAATTTATCTCGAATTTAGCGAAGAGAACCTCGATATCATCAGCCATCTTCAAACCAATCAAATTCGCTTTGTCCTTTATGCTGCGAATATAGAACAACTTATCTATGCTTCAGCTCTTGGTGCCTCATTTATAGTCGTCTCTCCAGATCTTGCAAAAAGTGCGCAAGGCATCGCTGAGACCTACCTTTTTGATGCCAAAATACTCGTAAAAATTACAGATGAAGAGGAGATAGAAGAGTTTGCTCTTTTAGGAATCGACGGGGTAATTTTTTCAAACGCCATTATAAAGATAAATTCCTAAGATGTTGTGGCGAATTTTCTTTTTTGCTCTGTTGGTTTTTTTTACAGGGTGCTCGACGAAAATAATTCCCTCTGTAGAGAAAGATATCCCCCAAATAGAATCCTCTCAAGTAGAGCCTGAGAACATCCCTTCATCCAAAGATGATGAGTGGATAACCATGGCGTTACTTCAAGAGTATAAAAAATGGCACGCAACTCCCTACAGACTCGGAGGGCTAGGTGAGAATGGAATCGACTGCTCTTCTTTGATACAACAAATTTATAAAGATGCTTTTGGAATTGTTCTGCCAAGAACTGCACAAAGTCAGGCAGAAAAAGGGCGCCAAGTTAGCAAAGAATCGATAAAAGCGGGTGATTTGATTTTTTTTAAAACAGGAGCTAACGAGCGCCATGCTGGCATCGTCATTGAAGAGGGGAAATTTATCCACTCTTCACAAAAATACGGTGTTATAATTTCTCAACTGAGTAACCCTTACTGGAAAAATACCTACTGGCAAAGTAGACGGGTTTTGCCAGAATAGGAAATATTTTTAAACTATTTTTCTCACCATATCTGCTTTTAAAGATGTCAATACTTCATACGCTATAGTTTTGGCAAACTTTGCTGCTTGAGTTGCATCATCAAAAATCAAAATTTCATCCTCTTGTGCTAGAAAAGAGCTGTTATCCATAGAGATTCTCCCTACAAGTTGCTTTGCATGGGGTGTGACAAAGTTGTTAGAGCAGACTCTTAAAAACCCCTCACCGTAGCCAAAATTGTAATTGCTCACCGTGCAATCTTGCTCAAGCTCATGGGTTGCGCCATACCCGACACATTGACCTTTTAGGAGTTCTCTTGAGGAGATTTTATTTGCATAAACGGACAAAACAGGCTTAAAACCTTCTACGTTTATCGCCTGAGGAAGTTCCATACATCCATACGCAGCGATACCGACTCTTGCCATATCTTCACTAAAATCGCTCGCTCGAAAAAGAGCGGCAGAGTTACATGAGTGAAATCGAAGTGGGTCAAAACCAAACTCTTGAGCCAAAATCACTGCTTGGAGGTGAACGTTTTTAAAATTCTCATTTTGCCAAAACCACTCACCTGTAAGCTCATCTGCACTTCTATGGTGGGTAAAAACACCCTCCAAAACAAGCCCTTGCTCTTTTATGGCACCAAATGCCTCGCGCAGTTCACCCATGGCAATACCGTTTCTATGCATCCCCGTGTCGACTTTGAGTTCCACTTTTGTCCCATGAGCAAATTTATGTATCGCCCGCAAGTCATTGATGGTATAGCGTGCCTTATCACATGGTGAGTCTGCAAAATCCGCCAGAACAAGGATATAATCAAAAAATCTCTCAACAGTAAGCGCCTCCTTGTGAGAACGCACAACAGCCTTTGTGATACCGTATTCTTTTGCCAAAGATGCCATAAGTTCCAAACCATGCCCATACGCGTTGTCTTTTAGAACAAGGGCGATTTTATCTTTTGCTTTGCTATGTTTGGCGATAATGTCGAGATTATGAAAGAAGTTATTTTTATTTAAAGTTATGTAAGCCATAGGAGAATTATAGCAAAATGAGACGATTTATTGCAGAGTTTGAAGAACAAAGTTTTACACAAATCATATTTCCACACCCCAAAAGCGATTGGGTTGATTATCTCGATGAAGCATCACAAACATTCATCAATATCATCAACATTATCATCCAGTATCAAAAATGTTTGGTCGTTTGTTACGATATACAAGCTGTAAAAAAACACTTTGAAGCACATGAAAATCTGCACTTTATAGCGTTTGAGACAAACGATACTTGGGCGAGAGATTGCTCAGTTTTGTCGGTGCAAAATAGCACGGACGTAGAACTTGCAGATTTTATCTTCACTGGTTGGGGCGGAAAATTTGATGCCTCCAAAGACAATGCCATGAGCAAAGCCATCGCCGCACACTACTCAAAACCTCTTGTGAGTTACAACTTCATCCTCGAGGGCGGCGCAGTTGAGAGCAACGGCGAAGGGATTGTCTTGACCACTGCTGAATGTGTGCTCAACAAAAACAGAAACCATACACTCACACATGAGCAAATCATTCAAAAGCTCAAAGAAACTCTGGGTGCGACTGAGATTTTAATCCTCAACCACGGCTATTTGGCGGGTGATGACACAGACTCTCATGTTGACACATTAGCTCGGTTTATCTCCAAAGATACCATTATGTACGTGGCATGTAAAGATGAAAAAGACGAGCATTTTAAAGAGTTAAAACGGATGGAGGAGGAGCTTTTAGCACTCAGTAAATCACACGGTTTTAAACTTATTGCCCTGCCCATGACAGACGCGGTGTATTTTGATGATGAACGCATCCCCGCAACCTATGCAAACTTTTTGTTCATCAACGGCGCGGTCATCGTCCCGACGTACAATGTCGCACAAGACGAAGAAGCACTCAATATTTTTAGAAAAAGCCTGCCGCATTTAGACGTTATAGGAGTTGATTGCTCCGTCCTCGTTCGCCAACACGGCTCACTCCACTGTGTGACTATGAATTTTGCACGAGATGTAGAAATTGTTTAATATCGCTTATCAT
>DJAA01000012.1:0-47247 GCA_002428085.1 Sulfurimonas sp. UBA6014
CTCAAAATCGACCAATCTTTTGTACGCGATTTGCCTGATGATGAAGAAGATGCTGCCATCACCAAGGCTATCATCGCCCTCGCACACAGCTTAAATCTCAAAATAATTGCAGAAGGTGTTGAGACAAAAGAGCAAAAAGATTTTCTTATCCTCCATGGGTGCAATTGTATTCAAGGATATTTCTACTCTAAACCNNATCCCTGCACATGAGATGCAAAAGTTTCTTTTATCTCTCCAAAGAACCTAATTTTCTCGCCATTATTCTTTCATAAACAGTCTAACTCCTCTTTTGTAAAAATACCCTTACTAAGCTATTTATTAAAGATTGCTTAAGCTCACTAGGGATAGAGTATGTTAATTTGAAAATTAAAAGGATGATAAAATGTTAAAGTTATTCCTTTATTCCTTTGTGCTCGTTATTTTTTTGGGATGCAGTTCTAATAACACCCGAATTTTAGAAGGCGTAGTACTTGGTGATGGACCTATTGAAAATGTTCCTGTTTGCTTAGACACGAACGGAAACTTTGCTTGCGATACCCATGAACCTTCGACAATCACAGACAGNNAGTGGTGCCTACTCTCTTATTGTTCCAAACAATACATCAAGTGCACTTTTAGCTCTGCCAAACAAAGAGAGTTTTGACCATGGTAGTCAACGCCAACTGAAATATCATAAGATTTTTATCAGTACGTTGGATGCACCTATTATCTCAATATACTCAACGCTTTCTTATTTGCACATGCAAGACCAAGGGATAAGCAATATCCAACAAAGTGCCGCATCTCTGAGTCAAATTCTCTTTAACAGCGATATGGATATTTTGAAAAACTATACGCAATCAAACACGCAACAGCTTATCGATAGTGCTACTTATCTTATGCGCTGGCATGGCATTAAACTTGAATGGCTTCGCTATGGATACCTTGATGCACCAGAACNNCTCTGCATTGAAACGACAGACCAATGATATTAAAGAAGATTTATCCCTAATCGCCAATCCCCCACCTCAAGCTAGCCTTCTTGGTGATGCGCAAAACAGTAACAATCAGCTCTACGCATGGAGCCCTGGGATGGAATACGGACGCGGCTTTAGCGATGTTACGAACACTATCATACAAGGAACGCAGTGTATTAATGCAAACTATATCCCTTCGTGGTATGGAAGCCAACAGGAATCTTATGAGTTTGTATTGGTTGAAAGCGAGAGCGATTTAAGTAAAAATCTTGGGATTTCAGGTCGACTCTCGCTTAATTATAATCTCGTCAATGGAACACTTGATGGTGCGTTTATGCATACCTTTCAATCCAATGAAAGTAGCGTTTTCTTACTTATTTCCTATTCTTATCAAAGTGGTACATGGAACGTTGATAACGCTACGATAAAACCTTTAATGCTTGATCTCTTTAAAAAAAATCGATCAGAATTTCGTAAGTTGTGTGGCGATCAATTTCTTGCCTCAGCTACCTTTGGTGGCTCATTTTTAGGACTACTTGAAATTAAAACAAGCTCCACGACTGAAAAACAAAATATTCAAGCCAGCCTCAAAGGGTCCTATAGTGGAGGAGGGACAAAAGTTAATGTCTCAGGTGATTTTAACGATGCACTTGACTCCATTACTAAACAGTACAATGTCTCTGTTCATATTGGCTCAAGAGGAGGCGACTCTCAGCAAATTGAAGTAACCGACCTAGAAACACTCAAAACACAAGCTGCAAGCTTTATCACTAAAACTCAAGATGCGTGTAAAAAGGAGAGTACGGACTGCTTCTATCTTGCAAGTTTTGCAGATTATGGTGTTATTGCCCAAAATGGGCAAGAGGTAAATGCAACAGTTATGCTACAAAAGCAAATGCTTCCTCTTTACGATAAAGCTGTCGCAGATTACGAAGCGCTCAAACCACAATTTGATTTTATACACAACAATGGCATGCTTTTCCCTGCACAATACCGAGGCATTACCTACTTACAAAAGACCTCAGACAATATTCATCTAGGACAAACGCATGTAGAAACGCAAGCAAGCAAATGTGAGTCAACTGGCGATTGTCCTGCTCTTGAGACATTTATGAGCGGGAATCTTCCCTCAAATATTCAAGAAACACTTCCTTCACTTCAATTTCTAGCTGTTGAGAACTGTGCAGAATACGCGCTATTTAACCACCAAACCATTTCTCAAGCCAATGTTCCTCTTTACATCAATCGTGACCTCTCAAAACAATTCACAGCTTTTTGTGATGGCAATGATACCTATATCAGTCTGCAAAGGCATGCGGGAACAAATACACAATTCTTACGCTACAACTACTTTAGAGCGCAAAATCTTGATGGTAGTGACAACAAACAACACTCCATAGTCACCATGTACGACAAGATAAAAATTGATGTCCAAGGAGAAAATTTATTGGTAGATAGCACAAACAATACCTATGCAAACACACAAATGCTCCATGTAAGTGATACCAATCTCTCCACCCTTCTTTTTAAAGATTCTCAAAGTGGCAACCAATTGGTGAGTTTCGTTCCGTTTGGCTCAGTTTTCAACAATCAATGTCCTTCCCAAACCACGACAGTTACAACCTACACCTATGAAACGCAGTACGTGTATGTCCCTCAACTTATGACTTGGCAAGAAGCTTATAATCATGCTAGAGCTAACGGTGGGGAACTTGCTATGACGCTCTCTTCTGCAGATCATCTTGGGGTTGTTGCTGCTTACAATGATGCCAATGCGAGTGGCGCATTTTGGATTGGGCTCAAAGAAGAAAAAGTAGCTCCTCATGCCCACCCATTTCAATGGCATAATGGCTATTCAGCGTATGATGGGTACTCTAACTTTGCTTCACATTACCCTAGAAACTTTTTTGATCCTCGTGGAAAACTTACAAGCTACTGCTTTGCAGACCCGAGTAAAAATTTTCAATGGGATTGTACATATGCTGATGGTGCAAAAAAACCATCTGTGATGAAATTAAATGTTAAACAGACCCACACACAAGAGATTGCTAACAACATTGTATGTGATGGTTTTACGAAAATGGGGGACCTTGACTTAACAGGCTTGCCTTTTGCAGTTGATGACAATAATCTCTATTTTTACCCATCGACCGACACAGTGCCAACATCAAGTGTGATAATTGGTAGTGACAACAAAACAATAAACTTTAATAATCCGTATATGAACGACAACAGAGCATGGAGTATTCAAGCTGGCGATCTCGAACTAATCTATCAACCATAGGCACACTCGTGCAATTATTATGCAAACTTGCCCTATCTTTTTTTATCATGATAGGGCTTTTTGGTTGCAGCAACGATAATAGTGTCAAAAATGGACGTATTCTCACGGAACGTTATGAGCCAAATGCACGGATTTGCGTAGACACCAACAAGAATTTTCAATGCGATGAAAATGAACTTCAAACACAAAGCAATTCAGAGGGAGAATTTCAAATAAAGGTTCATGCAGGAGAATATCTTTTAGCAGAAATACCCTATCCAGAGGGTTATCAAAAAAATAATATTGACTATAAAATGCATTATCTTGTAAAAGAATTTGACCAAATGCTTTTGATTTCTCCTTTTTCTTCTCTTTTGGCTTATCTTAGGACGCAAGAACCAGACTACGAAACTTTTACAGCAGAGCAAACACTTACAGAACTCTTTAGCATTGAGTCCTCTTTGCTTTTATCTGATTATGTTCAAGCTCGCAATACCAATGCCATCGAACTTTCTAAAATGCTACGGTACGCCCAACTCTTTTACACAAAATCCATGAGCGCCCATTTAAGTGCCGAAAAAATTTCTGGTTATGCAAATGCCATGATTATTGATCATGCAAAGCGTATTACACTCCATGCGGCAGCGCCTATTCTAGAGACGTCAAATTATAGTGCCACCAGTACTACGAATAGGCTTATAAGTGCTAATTGGCAAGAGGGTATGGGATATGGACGTGGTTACGATTCCCTCAAAGAGCAAGCCATCAATGGCTCTACATGTGTAGACTTTAATGCGTCTATGATGCCGACCACACAATGCTCACAAGACCAATCATATACTTTCACCCTCATCGAAAGTGAATCGGAGCTTTACAAAGCATTCCACCTTGGAGCCCGTATTTCTCTTGATGTTGTAGTAGCTACCGCTTCTGGGTCCATCGACTCTCTCACATCTTCTATGAAGCAACGCAATAAGCTCTATGTTATGACAACAAAAAACAATGCACTCTGCACCTACGAAAGAGAATCATTTACGTTACGCCAGGATAAAAAAGCACTCTTTGCAAGTGATTACAATGCCTTTAGAACGGCATGTGGCGATGCGTATCTAGCCTCTATCCAAAGCGGTGGGTTTATTGTTGGACTTTTTCAACTAGACTATGAAAATGACCAACACAAAAAGGAACTCACCGAATCACTCAAAGCAAAGGTGCTTGGTGTTACGGTTTATCATCATACATGGAAAAATAGCGTTGATACATTATTTAGTGAGATGAAAGCGCGTTATGTTGTGCATTCTAATTTTTTTACAGCCAAGAGTGATTACGACACCAATAGTCAAGATTTTTATGCTTATTTTGAAAAATATGATGCGAAGCTCAACTCGAGTGACTGCAATCAAGACAATGGACTAGAGAAGTGTAAATACCTCGCTTATTTTTATGACTATGGCTCTCTTGGTTCATCCTATGCTGCCCGAATAGATGATGCAACGGCTATTTTAGAGGACTATAACACATTGGCAGAAAATTACGATATATTAGATCAAAATTTACAATTTATTGAGACACACAGTGCACTTTACCCGAACTACACCAAAAGCAATGCAACCAAAGCAAGAGGCGAAATTATAGTCAATAAAACGATTTTAAGTAGATATGCGAGTAAATGCGAAGACAATACAAGTTTGTGTGAGCCTATTGCAAATCTGAGCGACCTTAACACGACAGAAGCGATTACAGCCAATTACCACATACCGCAAACAACCTTCTTGCCTTTCTTGACATGCAATGAGCTTTTTTTGGACTCCCCTTCTCTTGGGAATAATCTCCACACACTCTACGCAGAGCGCAATCTTTCAAAACCATTTTATGTCTATTGTGAAGCAGACGCAGATGACTATGCAACCCTCCTTCCGCTGACACATCATGAACTAGGAACACTAGGCTCACTCTCTTATTTGCGTTATAACTATGCATTGGCACAAGGACTGCAAGAGAGCACCAGCAAGAACAATTACACAATGGCCACGTTGTACGATAGAATTAACATTGTTCCTTGCTCTCCTTTAGGAGAGTGCTTTACTGTAGATGTTGAAAACTCAAGACCCTTAGCATCAATCATCATGCCACAAACTACTACACAACCACTTTTTAATCACCTTGGAACACCCTACTCCTATGTCCCTTATGCAACGCCTTATCGTTATGATACCGCCAATCTCTATGGACCCAGCAAAGCCAATCTCGATTTTAGTGACACAAACTTTACATTAAAAAACAGCCCGCTTTACAATGATGTCAATGTGACACTCATTCATAGGCAGGATACTCACACATGGGACATCTTTTTGGGGGGAAATGCCGATGCCCAATTATCCCAGTCACTCACGCTTATATACCGCTAACCAATCGCTTTTTATAAAAAGATTTCAAATCTTCCAAAGAGAGAGGCTTGGAGTAGTAATACCCTTGAATCTCATCACACGCTTCTTTTTGTAAAAACTCTAGCTGCTCTTTTGTCTCAACACCCTCTGCAGTGAGATTGAGATGAAATGTTTTAGCAAGCAATATAATAGCCTTCACAACTGAGACACTCTCTTGCGAATAAGGAAGCGTGTCTACAAAGGATTTGTCAATCTTGAGTCGTGTGACGGGCAACTTTTGGAGGTAGCTCAAAGAAGAATACCCTGTTCCAAAATCATCAATTGCGAGTTGTATCTCCATATTTCTGAAGCTCTGAAGTGTCTGCAGGGCTTTTTTTGCATCAGTTGCGATGTAACTCTCAGTGATCTCTAGCTCTAACTGCTTTGGCATAATCAAATGGTTTGTTAATGCTTTTTGTACTGTTTGTACCATATCACTGTGCAATAACTGCACACTTGAGACATTAATGGAGATATGCTCGAGGATATACCCCTCTTTTTGTAGCACCATGAAATCGCTACAAGCTTGGTTGAGCACCCACTCACCTAAAGGGACTATAAGATTTGTCTCTTCAGCTAATTTGATAAAATCATTAGGGTTTACAAAACCCAAAGTTGGGCTGTTCCAGCGAATTAAAGCTTCTACTGCAACGATTTTTTCACCCAAAGATGAGATTTTTGGCTGATAAAACAGGGTGAATTCTTCACATGTTTTTACCGCTTTTTTCAAAGCTTCAATCCATAACATCCGCTCTTTGAGTGCTGTGGAGAGCTCTTGAGAGAAAAAACTAAAATTGTTTCGTCCCCCTTTTTTTGCTTGGTACATGGCTAAATCTGCATTTTTGATTAGATTTAGACTCTCTTGCGCATTATCGGGATAGATAGAAATACCAATACTAGCGCTCGTATGGATTGTATGCGCATCACATACAAATGGTTCGACGAAATCGTTTAATATTTTTTGGACAATATTTTCAACTTCAGATATCTTCTTCATGTTTTCCACTAAGATATAAAACTCATCGCCACCGATTCTAGCAAAGGTATCTACACTTCGCAAGCCTGAGCTTAAACGTTTGGAGACATTTTGTAAAAGTACATCGCCTATATCATGCCCTAGTGAGTCATTCACCTCTTTAAAATCATCTAAGTCAAAAAATATAAGCGCTAATTTTGTTTTATTTCGACTAGCCATCGCTATAGCATGCTCAAGCCTTTGCGTAAAAAAACGGCGGTTTGGCAAGTTTGTAAGAGCGTCGTGGTTAGAGATATATTCCGAATTGTCTTGTGCTTGTTGCAAAGCCGCTTCACGTCTTCTGATAGTAGCGGCTAAAGAATTGATATTTTTTGAAATGGCTTCAAGCTCATCACCACTATTTAACTGTTGCGTCTGAGAATAATCTCCACGCTCTATTTTATCGATTTGCTGCATCAGTGTCTCTAAAGGTCGAGCCAAACCTTTGTTGATAATAAAGCGAAGCAGTGTTAAAAAGAATAGACTCACAAAAAACAGTATGAGAAAGAGTCTGCTTCTATTTTCTGTTAAGTTGGCCAAGAGGGGTTTTTTGTCAAATGTTATAACAAAAAAAAGAGTGCCGTTGAGTGTTTCAAGACTCATGGCACCGCAATATTCTTTATCTGTTTGCTTGAGTTCAAAATTTTTGTATCCATTTTTATCAAACAGTTGATTCGAGTGGCCAAGGTATTTATCATGTGTACTCAATGTTATTTTTGCATTCAAACTTTTTGAAAGCGTATCAAAATAGCTCTGGGCTTGTGTATTTGAAAGCTCTAAATGCATGATAACACTTTCATCTATGTCGGAGACGATGGTATGATGTACTTTAATGTAAAGCGCATCGTCATATATATGAAACGTTTGAAGCAGTTGAGTTATCGCTTGAGATTCACTATAAAAAGGTTTATGCTTATAATCTATGAGCGGAGCATATTGACAATTTTCATTTGAATATAACTCTTCATCTTCATATTTACAGTTAGAAATCTCTTGAGAATTCTCATAAGATATAAAACTTTGGCGGTACTTGGCGTTATTTTCTTTCGTAACATAAACAACAAGCTCCTGGTTTTTATCATAAAGGACGATATCATTGTTAAGAGATATTTTAACTCTATCCAAAAGGAGTTCGGCAATACTTTTTTTCTCTTCATCCAACAAAACAGCATTGTAATTTTGCTTATCTTGATAATTGTTGATTAAATTTGCCGAAGCAAGAAGTTTTTCATCTTCTTGAATTAAAGCAATTCCCTGTTCTAGGTCATTTTGCTTATGGATAAGGTCTTGCGCTATTCGGCTATAGACATAGAGCATCCTTTTTTTAGTATTTTGAAAATCATTCTCTTTTAAAAAAGAATCAAAATAAAACCCAAGTACACCAAATGAGGTCAAAATAACAATAAGGACAATGAAAGCTAATTTATTACTTAACTTGATTCTTTTATAAAATTCATTCATATTAAAAAATTGGTTTTATATCCTCTGCATTTTCTTTTGTAACAAGCTTTACGGGTATAAAAATGTGCTTAGGCACATCTTGTTTGGCAAATATTTTGCGCGCAACCTCAACGGATTTTGTCCCACCAAGAGGAAAAAGCACCGAGCCTGTTTGTTTGGCGCTTATTATAGCCTCTTTGGCTTCACTTGTATAGTCACATCCAACTGTTATGAGAGAAGCGGGGTCGATTTTATGACGCTCTAGAGCTGAGCGGACTCCGCTAATCATGCTATCACTCTCAGCAAAAATAGCATCAAAAGAGACACCCTCCTTGATAAGTTTTTCCATCTCAATAATCGTATCTCTGCGAAGATAATTTCCAGTTCTTTTTGTCACTTTTATATTTTTATATTTTGCTATTTCATCCATAAAACCTTTGGTTCTAAGCTTTGTTACATCTGCTTTTTGTAAGCCCTCGAAGAGAAGCACTTTCCCCTTGCCAGCGAGTCTTTGAGCGATATATTGTGCACCGATAGAGCCTATTTTTATATTGTCGGAGTTGATAAAGGTTGTAAAATTGTCTCCGTTGATTCCACGGTCAAGAACGATAACGGGTATGCCGCTTTTATAAGCTTTAGCCACCACAGGAACAACAGTTTCTTCATCATTGGTGCCTAAAATAATTAAATCTACTTTCATCACTATAAATTTTTCGATTTGTGCAATCAACAGCGATGTTTGCCCCTTTGCATCAGAATACACAAACTTTAGATTTGCGTGTTTGGCAACCTCATCGCGAACTTCATGCACCTGCGCTTTTCTAAAATCGTTTGCCATCGTATCTTGAGCAAAAGCAATCACTTTCACATCGCTTTGTATCTCCGAGGCAAGCGAACAAACACCGAGCAACATAACAAAAAAACTTTTTTTAAAAACATTCATCCTCATCTCCTTTTACCACCAATATTCTAACTGTACCCCAATGTTATCACCAGCTGTTTTGTCCTCATAAAAACTTGTTCCCGCTAACCCTTTAGCACTCTGGGTCCAGTTTGCCTGCGTGTAATACAAACGTAAAACTGGTCTCTCCCAAATACCTTTTTTAAAAGCAAATTCGAGTGCAGCCGTCGCTTTAAGAAGGGCATAGGACTCATCGTTTGTTTTATCATGTACAAGGTCATAACCCACTTCTCCAAGCAAACGCGTGTTTTTAGAAGCAAACCAATAGGGTCGCACTCCTGCTGAAAACCACTCTTTTTCTAAGTTTAAAAACTCTTTTTCGTCACTGTATTCATACACAAGATTGCTCATCACCCCAAAGCTCTCATGTTCAAAGGCGTTGTAATTGATAAAACGAAAAGTTTTTGAATCTTGTATGCTCTTAGCACTTATAAGCATGGCATCAATCAAGGGTTCTTGAAGGAAAGGAGAGTAAGCTCCCGCACCTTTTGCAACTCCCTCACCGTAAAATACAGCGGCGATATTTTCACCCTTCATGCCAAAAAGTTCTTCAAAAATTTTCGTCTCTTTATAGATAAGTCCAAGGGCATACCCATCAACCTCTCCTATATGTTGTGCCGTAATGAAAGTTTTTCCTTCTAGGTGCATATAGTTTAAAAAAAGTGTTAACTCCCCATGCTCCAACTCTTTTGCAAATCGCACATCATGACTCTGAAAAAATATCTCTTCATCGCCTGCAATCGTTTGCGGGTTTATCTTGTCGTAAATAAAACTATACGAGAGCTTTACCTCCCCTAAATCGAGATTGTTTATCCCTAAACCGTCTCCACCCATATTTAAGAAGAAAAAATCAGACATATGAGAATCATACCGTTTATAATAACGCCGACCAATCCAAAAAGAGACACTGTTGTCAAAAATATTGGACACTTCGCTGTAGAGCTCTTCAAAGCGTAAAAATTCGACACTCTCTTCATTGGCACCCATAAAAGAGGGGCGTATCTGATTGTGCAGTACAATCCCATTTTCAAATGTGACATTTTGGAAAACTCCAAGCTCAAGCCATGTCTCACACTCGTTACCCAAACGGTATTTTGAACCTGCTTTGGGTGCCTTAAAACAAACATTTTCTTTCTCATCATCGAGTGAAGTTTGTACCCTAACATAACCGACACTCCCCATTTCATTCGTTACAGCAAACAAGGATACAGAGAACAAAAGAGTTAATAAGAGTATATAATTCATAACTTTCCCCTTATTGTGTATAAAACTTAAACAATACCAATCATAACCAATTATGAATAAAACTTCCACTTTTATGAAAAGTGCGCAACATCAGTTATATAATACACCCTACGAATAAAGGAGCCTTATGCCGCGTATTGACAGTGAAAAGTTTTACACCTCCGCTTTAGCTCTTTATGGTGAAACGGCGCAGGGTGTCAATTGGACGTCATCACAAACGCAAAACATACGATTTGAGGTTCTTTTGCAAATGTTGCCGCATGATGTAAGTACGCTTAGTCTGGCAGATGCTGGCTGTGGTTTTGGAGATTTGTATCTGTACATGAAGCAAAAACCAAAAAAATATATCGGCATAGACTCGCTCTCTTGCATGTGTGCCATCGCGGCTAAAAAAACAGGCGCGCAAATCATCACTGCCGATGTTTGCAAAGATGCTCTTCCGCACGCTGATTATTACCTCTGCAGCGGAGCGATGAACATTTTGGATGTGTTTGAAACCTATCAGTTTATTCGTAACTGCTTCTTGGCATGTCAAAGCGGTTTTCTCTTCAATGTGCTTCATGGAGACAAACAAAGCAAAACGTACAATTACTTCTCCACAAGCCAGATACAAACCATAGCAAAAGAGCTCCAAGTAAGAGAGGTGAAGATGAGAATGGACTATTTAGCAAACGATATCACCGTGGGATTTTTCAAGTAATGTGCGGCATTTTTGGGATACTCGGCAATTATGACGAAGCAAAAGCGAGGCTGGCTCTCTCTAAACTCTCCCATAGAGGACCAGACTACTGCGGCATTGTAGAGAGTCAAAACCTCTTTTTTGCACACCAAAGACTCAGCATACAAGATGTAAACGTTCGCGCACACCAACCGATGCAGTATGAAAAAATTCTCCTCTCATTTAACGGAGAGATTTACAACTTTAAAGAGTTAAAAAATGAGCTCTCTTACGAGTTTGAGTTTCTAACCCAAAGTGACAGCGAGGTCATCATCGCCGCATATCTCAAATGGGGCGTAAATTTTGTCCACCATTTACGCGGTATGTTCGCCATCGCCCTGCTTGATGCGCAAACACTCTACCTTTTTCGTGACAGATTGGGGAAAAAACCGCTTTTTTATATGGACCAAAACGCCACTTTTTACTTTAGTTCAGAGATAAAAGGGCTTACTCCTTTTTTAAATAAACATGAGCTCAACGACGATGCACTCATGAGTTATCTCTCCTATTTAGCCCCGACTCCACCGCATACTTTTTTTAAGGGGATACAAAAATTAGCCGCTGGCGAGTATCTGATATACAAAAATGGGGCTTTGCAGATACAAAAATATTTTGATTTGCTTGCTACAAAACCAAATATCATCACCGACAAACATGAGGCTGCTCTCTTGCTGGAGGGTTTGCTTGAGGAGTCTATACATATGCGCCTTGAGGCAGATGTCCCTATGGCTTCACTCCTCTCAGGCGGTATAGACAGTGCCACGATTAACTACTACGCACGCAAAAAGGGGGTAAATCTTCACACGTACACGCTTGGGTACAAAGAGTTTGCAAAGTACGATGAACGCGAAAACGCAAGACAAAGTGCGGAGTTTTTGGGACTTCAAAACACACAAATAGCAATCAACCAAGATGACTTTATGTCTGCATGCACAAGCGTTTTAGACATCCTTGATGAACCGCTTAATGACCCCGCTGCAGTGCCGCTTTATCTCCTTTTTGAGCGTATCAAAAAAGATGGCTACAAAGTGGTTTTTAGCGGAGAGGGAAGCGATGAACTGTTTTTGGGGTATCGACAATATTTTGAGTACCTTGGAATAGAAAAAGCTTCGAGCCTTGCGCACAAAAACTGGCTCAAAAAGTACTTCCATGCCAACTTCTCCATGAACCGTGAGTGGGAGTGGTACAAACGGATTTTTGATGAGACTCTTTTGTTTCGCACCTCAGGTGACAAGTTTACCGATAGGCAAAAAAACAGCCTTATGCACCGCCATGTCAAAGATAACGCATCACTCAAATACCTCCAACCCTACCGCGATATTTACGAGGCGTCAGGACATAAAGATGAGAGCATTTGGTACAGCTACATAGACCTAAACCTCTTTCAAGCCGAGCACTTTTTAACAAAACTTGACCGTGTCAGTATGGCACATGGCGTCGAATCTCGAACCCCTTTTTTAGACCATAAACTCGCAAGCGCAATCTTTAGCATCGCACCAAAACTTCGCTATGAAGAGGGTGTCACCAAGTCGCTTTTAAAAACAATCATGAACGATAAACTAAGCCAAACAATACTCAAACGCAAGAAAAAAGGTTTCTCAAACCCTTACATGGAGTACCTCATCAACTCCAAACAAATCGAGCTCATCCAAGAGGTAAACAAACAAACCAGAATGTTCAAAACCAAAGAGCTTGAGAGCTATATCGCCACCGCCTCAAACGGAGGCTTCAAACAACATGTCTGGGGACTCTATGTCCTAAGCGTTTGGCTGAAAAAATGGATGCTGTAGAGGATACAGTATTCTGCTTGGCGCTCTTTATAAAATCTTGATGTCTTGAAACTTTTATTGATAAATTATTGATATTGAATGAACTATAATAAAACATAAATTTAGAACAAGGATATCTTTATGGGAACATTAGATATTGTCATGCTCGTCATAATCGCCATTTTAACAATTGCACTTCTTATCGCACTGCCAAGAGCCTAATGAAAAACTCTACGCTGAAGTATGGAACATACTCTTTTATTTTAAAAGCTTTAACTATTTTAGCTGTCATAACGCTTATCAGCCACGTTTTTGGTGCTTACTTAGACATCATCAACATTGGTTTGATTCACATCATTCCCGTGGTGGTCGTGGCAATTCACGGAAATATGAAAGCGACTATTTTCATCACTCTTTTGAGTGTGGTTTTTTTTAATTTCCTCTACATTCCTCCGCTTTACAGCTTTAATGTTCATGATGAGCTTTATTTATGGAGCTTTGGCATCTTTGCTGCTGTGGGGTGGATTGTCACTGTTCAGGCTAAAAACTTGATGAAGCAAACCAAACAAAACGAACTTCGGGAGAGTCTGCTTCACATCATTTCTCATGATTTACGCACACCACTCTCGACCATTCACGGAACAATCAACCTTATTTTGTCCAACAGCGACATGGAAAAAAACAGCATAAAAAACCTTCTTGAAGACATAAACTACGCCTCTTTGAGAATGAAAAGATTGATTGCAAATCTTCTTGATAGCACAAGACTCTCAAGCGGTGATATAAATCTCAAACTGGAGTGGTGCGATTTTGAGGACATCGTCGGTGTCGCGTTGGAGGAGTTTTCGCAAATACAAAAAGATGAGCTTTTGGAGATAAAAATAGATGAAATGGGGCTATTTTGGGGCGACAATACTCTTCTAACTCAGCTCATCATCAATCTGTTTGACAACGCTTTTAAATATTCCAAAGAAAACACAAAGATAAAACTCCTTATCATACATGACAAAACTTTTGTAAAAATCAAAATTTTTAACAAGAGTGACTATATCAATAAAGTGAAATTGAAAAATATTTTTGACAAGTTTTACCGCTTTGAAGATACAAACGATATATCAGGAAGTGGGATAGGTTTAGCCATTTGTAAAAGCATCGTTACCCTTCATGGAGGGACTATAAAAGCTCTCTCTGAGGATGAGGGCATGCTTATAGAGGTTCGTTTACCTATCCTTAAAAAGGCAAAATTACTATGAATAATTATCTGATTCAAATCGTAGAGGATGACCCCTCTGTAAAAAAATTGCTAGAAATCACTTTTAAAGAGTACCAATTTAAATCTGTCTCCTGCGAGAGTAAAAAAAGTGCCTTTGGGATGTTTCTAGGGCATAATCCCGACTTACTTATCGTTGATTTGGGTTTGCCTGATGGCGACGGAAAAGAGTTTATAAAACAGATTCGTGAAATATCAAAACTCCCCATCATTGTCCTCTCAGCCAGACATGACGAGCGAGAAATAGTCGCTGCACTTGACGCGGGTGCGGATGATTACATCACAAAACCATTTTCCGTCAACGAACTTCTTGCCCGCATTCGGGCCAATCTCAGACGAAAAATAAACGAAGAAAACATCTCTGACACCATCACCTGCGGAGCACTGGAGATGAACATCGCTTCAAGAGATATATTCTTTAAAAAAGAGCCGCTCAAACTCACGCCTATCGAGTACGAGTTGCTCAAATATTTTATTCTCAACACAAACAAAACACTCACACACAAACAAATACTTAAAGAAGTTTGGGGTGTTGGGTATCAAAATGAAATGCAGTATCTCAGAACTTATGTCAATGCGCTGAGAAAAAAAATAGAGCAAAACAGCACAAGACCAACCTATATAAAAACAGAATCAGGTATAGGCTACAGATTTAACTGCAATAACGAATAAAAAGGAGAAAAGTGTGCAAACTCAAGATATTAAGATAATTTTTTTCAGCTTTGTAATTTTGATTTTTATCGGTACGTCACTTTTACTGCTACCCTTTTCGCATACCACCGATTTAGGGGTCGTTGATGCCATCTTTACCGCTACCTCGGCTGTTTGTGTCACGGGGCTTATTGTCAAAGATACTGCTTCAGACTTTACCCTTTTTGGGCAAGCGGTTATTCTCACTCTTATACAAATAGGCGGCATCGGTTATATGAGTGCGGTTACATTTATAGCGGTTATGCGTGGCAAAAGGCTTAGCTATCGCGACCGTCTTATCCTCAAAGAGTCGCTCAATTACCCTGGTGTAAGCGGAATTTTTCGTTTTTTGAAAATTGTTTTTGCCAGCATCATCATCATAGAAAGTATTGGAACTCTTATTTTAACGCTAAGATTTTGGGTCGATATGCCGTTTTTAGAGGCATTATGGTATGGTTTTTTTCATGCTATCTCCGCTTTTAACAATGCAGGATTTTCTCTCTTTAGTACAAATCTCATGGAATATCATAATGATTTTGTTATCAATGTAACGATTCCTCTGCTCATTATCATCGGAGGGCTTGGGTATATTGTTGTCTTGGAGCTCTATAACTACAAAAGAAAATCGCTCACACGCCTCTCAACGCACACAAAAATCGTCCTCTGGACATCGGCCGTCATGATACTCGCAGGGATGGCGATTGTTCTCTCACTTGAGTGGAATAATCCTGCCTCTTTGGGCGATAAAGGAGTTATTGAAAAAATCGCATCAGCATGGTTTGTCTCGGTCAATTACCGCACAGCAGGCTTTAATACGCTCGATTTTTCTACACTCAACGACTCAAGTCTCTTTTTTGGAACAATTTTTATGATGAGTGGCGGAAGTCCCGGAGGCACGGCAGGAGGCATCAAAACCACAGTGATTGCACTCGCGCTCATCGGTGTCTGGTTTACGCTGCGGGGACAAAACAATCCACACATTTTTCGTCGCAGTCTTGCTCCGTATCAGATAAATAAAGCGTATGCAATTATTTTTATCGCATCGTTTTATGTTTTAATCTCAACCGTTATTTTAAATGAAAGTGAAAAACTCCATTTTGTCCGCACTCTTTTTGAAACCTGCTCTGCTTTTGCCACAGTGGGCATCTCTACAGGCAACGGCGGCGTGCTCAGTTACAGTGCACTTTTTAGTGATGTAGGAAAATTCAATATTATATTTTTAATGCTCATGGGGCGGATTGGTGTTTTTGCTTTTACAGTGGTTATCGTAGGAAAAGCGGTGCAAACCCGCATTAAATATGCTCAAGCGAAGGTAATATTATGACATATGTAGTAATAGGATTAGGAAAATTTGGATTTCATGTAGCGCAAGGGCTTGCCTTGCAGGGAGAAACTGTTATCGCTATAGATAACGATGAAGAAAAAATTCGTGATATTAATGAGTATGTTCAAGATGCAATCATGCTTGATTCAACTGATGCCAGAGCCTTGCGAGAAGCTGGAATAGCCGATGCGGAAGTAGCGATAGTCAGTATTGGCGAGCATCTTGAATCAAGTATTTTAACAGTTATGGCGCTCAAAGAAGTTGGCATTGGAACCATTATCGCCAAGGCGATTACGCAGGTTCATGGTGAAATTCTCACAAAACTCGGTGCAGCAAAAGTCATTTATCCTGAGATGGAATCTGCTAAAAAGTTAGTAAAAAAAATGGTGACCAATATGAGTTACGAGACGATAGACCTCTCAAACACCATGAAAATTGCAAAAATGAAACTTCCCTCATTTTGGATTGGAACGTCCATTTTATCGACAAGTTTTGAAAAAGATTACGAAGTAAAACCCATCGCTTATAAACATCAAGGTGCGTGGCATACCTCTTTTGAAAAAGACGATATTCTTGAAAAAGGGGATGTCCTCGTTGTCCTCGGCGACACGAACCATGTTGCGGCATTGAGTAAAAAAGTTTAAGATCTTGTAGGCAATAAACTAAAAATTGTTTCTCAAGGCGGGGGACTTTACCTCGCAGTGATTTAGTAGATACATACAATGGGTCACATCCATTAAGCAGCGAAGCACATCTCAAGCTTAAAAGCCAAGAGTACGACCCTTTTTATACAGAGTATGAAGCAAGCGAAGGGATTCAAAACGGTTTTTATGAAAATCATCGTTTTTATGAAGACACTTTAGATAAATATGGCAATTTTCGCACATATCTACAGATAAATAAATCTGATGCTGGAAAGCTTGAAGATTTGTATAGCACTCAAAGGCGACCAAAATAAGCAATATAAAGAAAACTTAATTAATTTTAGTAAAAAAATTATAAAGCGTAACACAAAATTAACACTTCTTTACTAAAATCAAAGTTCCAAATTCCCTGCCCCATTTTAGTTTGGCGACTACAAGGCAAGGAATGGCGACTAGCACCGAGCAAATTTTATCATTTTTTAATTAAATAAATAGTGATTTTTTTCCTTGGTGTAATTTTATAAAACATACATCAGGGGGAAAAAATGAATAAAAAAATATGTTTGTCAATACTATGCGCATTCTCAATAAATGCCATAGCATCAGACTTAGGCACCATCCAAGTTGAGTCCTCAACTATTGATACTAAATTTGAATCTAAAAAGACGGAAATTTCAAGTACTTCAACCATAAGCGGTAAAACTGTAGATGAAGCTCATACCGAAAACATCCAGCAAATACTCCAAAGCATCCCCGGTATTACAACTGAAACAAAAACAGGCGACAGTTTAAAAATACATATTCGAGGGCTTGAAAATCAAATGTACATGGGTGAAAAACCCGGAGTTGCTATTGTTATTGACGGCGTGCCTGTTTTTGAGCGCACTGGAGCCGTAAATATTGACCTCGACAATATAGAATCTATTAAAGTTATAAAAGGTGGGGCGAGTTATCTTTTTGGAGATGATGCCCTAAGCGGAGCTGTAATTATCACCACAAAAAAAGGTGCTCAATACAACAACAATTTTGCAGCCGTAGAAGTAGGAAGTTATGGCTACTTAAAATTGTTAGCTAGAAGTGGTTATGCAAATGAAAATTTGAGTTTTCATATCCAAGCAAGTCAAAAAAAATCCGACGGATACCATGAAGACGGTGAATACGATACAAAATATTTGAATGGAAAGTTGCAATATTATATTGATGATACTTCTGATTTGACTTTTGGAACTGAATATTCACAAAGGAAAAAAGATTCTCACGGAACGGTGGGAGGAGTGAGTGAAGCTGAGACTAATCCTGAAAGTATTTTTACCGGAGATATGGAAAGCAGAGATTATACAAGAAAATTTGACGTAGATTTANNTATTGAAGCTTTTTTTAACATATTCAAAAGATTTTTCATCGAACTCAAATCTTTTAGTAAATGCTTATATGTACACCGATGATACTTACTACTGGTCATCTCCGCAAACAAAAGATGCAAATGGAAAACTAGCGACATACACAGATAATGATTATATTTATGACAATTATTATAAGCAAATTCAAAAAGGTGTTAAAAGTGAATTTAGAACATCTTCTGATTTGTTTGCAACGCTTTTAGGAGTAGATTTAAGAGATAATAACTACAAAAATGAAGTTTTATATAAAGTAGATCAAAGGGTTGGATATTTTCCATCCTATACATATGTTTTGGCTGGAGATGAAAATAGCAATAATGAAACAGATGAAAAAGTATATGCACTTTATGGAGAATACAAACAAGGCATAAGTGATGACCTTAGTGCGACCGCCAATCTAAGATATGACAAAATAGACCTTGATTATACAGATTCAAGCGACAACTCTTTAAGTAAAAGTTTTAACGTTTATTCTTATAGAATCGGTGCCAATTATAATTTGAATGAATCTCATAGTTTGTTTATAAATTATTCTACAGGTTTTAGAGCACCAACAATTTCCCAACTTTTTGCAGGTGATGTAAGCACATATGGAACTACTCTTAACAATCCAAACCTAAAGCCTGAACATGCAAAAAACTATGAGATAGGAAGCAGAGGAACATTAGGCAATATAAATTATGAAGCCTCTATTTTTAAAATGGACAGAGACAATTTTATTATGAAAACAGCTGGAAATTATGGGGAAGTTGACAGTACACTTACCGATATATGGGACAATATTGGGGGTGCAAAACATGAAGGTTTTGAACTTGCAGTAAACTCTAAGATGAACGAGAGTTTTTCATACAATCTAGCTTATACATATCTCAATGCAAAATATACAGATTATGAAAATTTTGGAATACACTTTGATGCAGATGGCGATGGCAGAATAGATACGGGCGAAGTTGAATATACCGATGTTAGCGGAAATTATATACCAAGAACCTCGCAACATACGGTCAATTTCATTTTGAATTATCAATATAATTCAAATATGAAACTCTCAACAGAATATACTAAAAAATCTGATTACTATGCAGATGACTTAAATACACTGAAAATAAAAGGGCAAGAAGCTATCAATTTATTGGCTCAATACGATGCAAAAAATGATAGTTTTGAATATTCTTTATTTGCTAGAGTAGATAATCTTTTAGACAATCAATACTACAACTCAGCCAGAGCAAGCAGTGATAGAGATGCAAATCTAATATTTGATGCAGAAGATATATCGATTACCGTAAATCAAGGGAGAACGTATGTCGCTGGATTATCGGTTAAATTCTAAATAATTATTTCATTTTTATAAATTTCATGACGAGGAAATTTCATGGTTCATTTTGTCAAACGCGATAAAAATGATATTTTTAGCAAACCTGTTTTAGGGTTTTTATTTAAAAACAGCAGATTCTTGCTACTGCTTAGAGTAACAGTAGCAATACTGTTTTTCTATGCTCTGTATTTTGGATTTGCGCATCCGACTAGAGAAAACATTTTTACAACGGCAGTCTTTTGGGGAGTCTTTTGGGCTTTATTTATGGTAGTTACTCTTCCTACATTTGGAAGAATTTTTTGTAGTATATGCCCTCATGGATTTTTAGGAAAATATATCACACGATTTGGTTTGAAAAAAACCATGCCCAAGTATTTACAAAATAGGTATATTGGTATTGGCATACTTGTAGTTGGTTGGTGGGGAGTTTACTACACTTTTGATGGTTTTTTTAAATCCCCTCTCAACACGGCAGCCATGTTCTCTGGACTGACTATATTAGCTTTTATAGTTTACTATTTTTACAAAGATATGAGTTATTGCAAATTTATTTGTCCTATTGGGACACTTACGAGGGCGTATGACAAGCTTTCTTTTACAAAACTAGAAACATATTCGCAGAGTTGTAAGGAGTGCCGAACTTTTGAATGTGCCTCTGCCTGTCAGTACAACCTCAAACCCTTTACCTTTGCAAAAAAAAATCAGACCGATGACTGCACACTTTGTATGGACTGTGCTTCTTCTTGTGAGGCTGTCGCTTTTAAATTTACAAAACCTGCCCAACAACTCAGCTCTAAACTTAAAATTTTAAATGCAGAGGTATGGACATACATCCTTATATTTGCGTCTATTCCAGTGTCTATGGGCTTTGCTCATGGGTTAAATAGAAGTAAAATTGCAGATGAATTTATATGGAATAAAACCGCGGAGTTTTTCGACCTCGGTCATTATGCTGGAGGATTTGCCTTTTTATACGCCATCATTTTTAGTGTTTTTTTTGCTACATTTGGCATATACCTCGCTTCTAAAATACTCAAGAAAGACTATGACTCAACCTTTACAAATTTAGGCGTTGCTCTCGTTCCACTTTTTATATTTGCCTCTTTGGGACACACTCTTGAGACATTTTTTACCAAAGAATACAAAATGATTATTGAAGGCTTTGCACAAGGACTTGGCTTTTTAGTACATGTTGAAAATATAGCTCAAAGAGGAGATGGCTGGCTTGTCTATTTTGAACTTTTTAAATGGATAGGAATTGTTTGGGCATTTATGCTTTTATATAAAAGGATGCAACTCATAGAAGCTACGAAATTACGAAAAGTCTTTGGATATTTTTTCGCTTCATCGGTTATTTTATTTTATATAGCACTCAACATATACACTGGTTATGTTTTTTCAAAATATGGAGCAAAAGAGAGAGGCGAGCATGGAAGTAGCAGAGATGTATCTCATAGCCCTGTGTCAGAGAGTGCTCTGCAAGACTCCAAAAGAGTTAAAAAAAATTCTACATATGAAGCCAAAAAACCAATCATAGACGAGGAACAGATTTATTTTTCACTGACAAATACATCACTCAAGATGCACTCTCACGGAGGAAGACCGGAGGCAAAGGGGACAATCCCAACAAAAAAAGTATGGCTTTTGGCAGATACGAAAAACAGCCCACATGATGAAAATTTAACTACGTACGCTTTTGATACAATGCATACTTTGATAGATTTAAAATCGCAAAATAATGCCTACACTTTTGAAATACCTAAAAATGGTTACTATACTCTTTTTGCTGTTTCTCAAAACTCAAAAGATGGCAATAATTTCTATAAGGTAGCAAAATTAGAATACCTGCATGGAAATCATGGCAGTAAAGATATATATACTGAGGATATAAAAAAACAGCTCTCTCAAAATAAAACGAAAATTGATTTGATTAGAATAAAATCAAAAGATGAAGATAGTTTTTTTTATACGAATCAAATGGGCAATACACTCACATTTCAAGCATTCCTAGACAATAAACCCTTACAAAATGCAACAGTAAATATAGAACTTCAATCAGCTTGGATTAAAAAGTTACAAACAGACGAAAATGGAACGGTTGCATTTACAATCGTTAGAGATTATTTTCCCTCATGGAATGAGTTCGATAAAAGATACAAACAAAACATGCTCTTAACTTTAAAATATAGTGACGATACAACAAACTACATCCTCACATATCCAGCCACCTACTACCCAAACAATAACGACTATGAGTCATACGGCTATGCTTTAATGCTCATGACTCTTACTCTTGTAGTCGCAGGAATAGTTGTTTATAGATATAGAAAGAACAGACTAAAACCCTTTAAAGAAGAAAGTTATGCTTAAAAAAATACATACTATACTCAATAATATGAATCTTCAAAAAGTAAGATTTACTGTACAACTTTTAAGTTTTGTACTTTTTGTATATGGTGGCTATTTTGCCATTGATTTTGGCTCAAAACTTCCAATATTTGCTTGTCCGTATAACAAAGAAGCAGTTGGGGCATGCTATTTAATACCCTTGCAACATCAACTTTCTATGCCGGCACAAGTTTTACTCGGCGGAGCAGGTATTGGCGTCATTGTTGGATTTTTAGGATTTTTATTTTGGTTTATATTTTTAAACAAGGCTTGGTGTGGCTACGTATGCCCTTTTGGTACTTTTCAAGACTGGTTGACAATGCTTAGAAAAAAGATGAGGGTACGATTTTCAATTTACACCCAAAATCAATTTGAAGACTTGTCAAAAATAAAATATCTTTTTTTGATAATTGTTTTATTTATACCACTGTTGATGGGAATTGGAGTCCTTGGGAGTGAGTGGTCGGCTAGTTTTTGCCAAATGTGCCCAGCCAGAGTTGTTAGCCCCATGTTTAGTGGAGATTTTAGCCAGTGGATTATAGACTTTTCATCTATAACAGCGATGATACTGACCGCTCTTGGGATGATATTTGCCGGTCTTTTTTTGCTCGGCAGTTTTGTTAAAAAAAGGTTTTTTTGTTTCTTTTGCCCTATGAGTGCCTTGCATTTTATTTTTTCAAACTTATCGATGGTTCAGCTTAAAAAAGATGGGAGTAAATGTACAAAATGCGGAGATTGCTACGCAGTTTGTGATATGCAAATAAAAGATATTGCGGATGACGTTACAAGTATAAACATTTTAAGAGACGATTGCATTATGTGTCTAAAATGTATAGCTGCCTGCCCTGAGGAGGATGCTTTGCACTTTGATATATTTAAATTTAGAGCATTTAGCTCTACCAAAGAGGGCTTTGAAAAAAGAATGAATATAGAAAAACCAAAACAAGCCGAGGTGAAGTTTTCTCAAAAAGGACACTCAGATGACTAATGCTATCGAAACCCCAAAAGAAAAACAAAATAGACACAAAGCGATGGAAGCTATTAAACTTTTAAATACGCTTAGAGAAGATTTTAAGTCGCCTTTGCGTTCTATGGAGTATTTTTACAAACTTTTTGAAGATGTCCATTGTCATCAAAAGGCGCTTCATGAGGACAAAACAAAAATAGGCACGATGTGTATTCAAATACCCAGCGAAATTATCTATGCCCTCGATGGTGTTCCCATACGACTTTGCAACGGCTTTTATACGGATGATGAGATTGGCGGTGATTTACTGCCTCAAAAAGCTTGTCCTCTGGTCAAAGCTACCGTTGGACATTTTGCAAGCGGAAATTTTAGCGATATGCCCGATATTGTATTTTCTCCTACGACCTGCGACCAAAAAACAAAGGCGGGAGCGGTGATTGAGAGTTTTGGGTATAAAATTTTCGATGTTGATTTTCCACGAACCAAAGAGAGTGAAGCGAGTCGTGAGTACTGGAGAAGAAGCGTCAAACAATTTGCCGTTGAACTTTCAAAATTTCAGGGCAAAAAACTCACTCGCTCCAACCTTGAAAATTCTATAAAAAAAATAGGTTATGCACAATCGCTCTATCACAAACTAAGCGATTTTAGAAAACTTGATGTTGTCCCTATTTTAGGCATTGATGTTTTTTTAGTAACCAATGCTTTTTTCTTTGACAAGATAGATAACTGGATAGAAGCAATGCAAAATCTTCTCAAAGAACTAGAACAAAGAGTACAAAATAAAATAAACGTCGCAGGAAAAATAAGCCCTAGAATCGTCTATACGGGTTCACCGCCGATATTTCCAAATTTTAAAATTCCTCAACTTATAGAAGAGTCCGATGCGATTATAGTAGCCGATGAAACTTGCAGTTCCAATCGGATGTTTAACGATATGGTTGCGGTGGACGAGTGGAACTTGTACGACATGATGGACTCCATCAGCGACAAATATCTCAAAGCGTGCACTTGCCCAATTTTTACAAAAAACGAGGATAGAATCAGAAGAGTTATCCAACTTGTCAAAGCCTATAAAGCCGATGGAGTCGTGTACCAAGCATTTGCAGGATGCACGGTTTATGAGATGGAACAACGAAGTGTTCTTGAAGCAATGGAAAAAGAAGGCATTCCTATTCTTTACCTGGAGAGTGACTACAGCCCAAGCCAAGGCGGGCAACTCAGTACGAGAATCGAGGCATTTATGGAGTCGCTCAAAACAAGACGGAGAAATAAAAAATGAAATATTTCGTAGGTATTGACATTGGCTCAACGGCTATAAAAGTATCGGTTATAGATGAACATAAAATTTTATTAGGATACAAAATAAGTGCAAGCGGAAGTATGTTTTACAAGTACGCACAAGAAACGCTTGAGTTGCTTCTAAAAGAATTGAATATTGCTCTTTGTGATGTTGTTTATACGGTAGCGACAGGGTATGGGCGAAAACTTTATAAAGAAGCGGATGAAAACATCAGTGAAATTACCGCAAACGCCATCGGTGCAAGAGCTGCTGCAACAGTATTCGGTGAGATTAAAACCATTATAAATATCGGCGGGCAAGACAGCAAAGCCATTTCACTTGACAGCGAGGGCAATGTTACAAATTTTGCCATGAATGACAGATGTGCAGCAGGAACGGGAAAGTTTTTAGATGTCGTAGCCTTGAAGCTTGAGATTGATGTCGAAGAGTTGGGTCGGTACCATTTTCAAGCAGAGGGAACTCCGCTCTCTGTGAGCAGTACCTGTGCGGTATTTGCAGAGTCGGAAATCATAGGACTCTTAGGCAATAACCATAGTGTCGCCGACATCGTTTGCGGTGTCCATTACTCTATTGCAAAAAGAATCGTCAAACTTGTCAAACGTGTCGGCGTCAAAGAGGGCATTTACTTTGACGGCGGTCCGGCTTTAAATGCAGGTCTTGTAAAAGCCATTGAAAATGAGATAGGTCAAAAAATATTTATACCAGAGTTTCCTCAAGTTACCACATCTTACGGGGCTGCAATTATGGGTGTTGACTCCTATAATTACGAACATAAATAATGCTGCCGTATTTAGGAGTTTTTTCATTGGGTCTGCAGCTTGGAGCAACGGCATGTGCTGTGAGTTGTATGCCTGTCATGACCCCGATTTTACTCTCAAGCTCAAGAGACAAAACACAAACGCTTGCCTTGTTAGTGGAGTATTTCGGTGCTAAAATAGTTGCGTATACATTTATAGCTTTGCTCTCATTTTTGAGCGCTTCTGCACTCAAAACTGTTATAAATGATCATCAGATTTTTGTAAAAATTGCCGGAGTTTTTATTGTTATACTAGGGTTTACTCTGCTTTATAAATCACTTTTTACGAAAAAAAGCTGCACCTCAGAATGTGGCAGTTCCTCAAAATTTGGTTACTTTGGCATAGGGTTTTTCAGCTCCTTTAGCTTTTGTTTTCCAGTGACTTCACTTGTAACCATCAGCGGCTCGACAGATGTGCTTCTAAACTCTCTTTTTTACGGTTTATCTTTTGGTTTTGGCGTGGTTCTGATTCCATTTTTACTGTTATATTTTTTTATTTATAAAATCACATCCACGTTTTTAACTGAGTTCATGAAACATAAAAAAGCGATTGAAATATTTTCACAAATATTTCTTCTATGTATCGGCATCTCTGTTTTTCAAGGATGGATTAGATTATGAAAGATGGAGATTGTGAAGCCTTAGTGAGCGTGTTTTAGAATTGGAAAGAAATCATTAGTAAAAAAAGGAAAATAGAATATGAATATAGAGTTATTACAAAATAGTCTTGACTATGGGGTTATCGGGGTGTTGGGTTTTATGAGTTTCATGACTTTATGGTTTTGGATTGAGAGAATTTTATTTTACCGCTCTCTTGATTTAGGCTCTTATAAAGTAAAAGAGTCGCTGGAGATTGACCTTACAAACAACATAAGCGTTATTGCTTCCTTTGCTTCAAATGCGCCTTATATAGGACTGCTTGGAACAGTTTTTGGAATTATTATCACTTTTTATGCCATGGGACAAAGCGGCGATTTAGATGCAAAAAGCATCATGACCTCACTCGCTCTTGCACTCAAAGCTACGGCTATGGGTTTGGCAGTAGCCATTCCTGCAATTTTCTTTCATACGCATATAGTGAGAAAAATGGAAGTTTTAATCGCAAAATGGGAGATTATTCAAAAGGAAAAATGTGAATATTAAAAAATTTGAGTCCATCAACGTTGTTCCCTTCATTGACATTATGCTCGTGCTTCTTGTCATAGTCCTCACAACCGCCACCTTTGTTGCAAAAGGAATTATTCCCGTTGAGTTGCCAAACGCAAAAAGTGCCGCAAAACAAGAAGACGTAAAAAGTGTCATGATAACCATAAAACAAAATGGAGATATTTTTTTTGATGCGACTCCAATACTCTTAAAAGACGTAGCCTCGCACATGGCACACTATGAAGCCAAAACTCCCATCCATATAAACTGTGATAAAGAAGCAAAATTTGATTCGTTTGTTGCTTTGCTTGATATATTGAAGCAAAAAAACTTTCAAAACATCGGCATACTCACCAAAAAAGAGGGACAAGCACTTTAATGTTTGATAAAGTATTAAAGTTTTTTAATGCATTTTTACAAAAGAGAGTTTAAATGAAGACGTATTTACATTCATTTTTAATCACATCCGTGCTGTATATATCGCTCTTAGGGTTTTTCATTTATCAAGCAAAAGAGATGCTTCTTCCCAAGAAAGAAAAGCAAAACTACAAGAGCGTTTGCATCTCCATCCTAACGAAACCGGAAGAAATTTTAGAAGAAAAACCTAAAAAAGTTGAAAAAAAAGTTGAAAAAGAGCAGGTAAAAAAAGAAACCGAGAAAATCCATCCTATCGTAAAAAAAGAGTTTATAACCCTTCCTAAAAAAACTTTTGAAAAACCGCTGGAAGTTGCACAAGAAGAGCCACAAACTCAAACCGCAGAGCCGCTCAAACCTTTAGAAAGTGCAAATCCGCATGGAGAAAAAACACCAGTTACACCTATAAAGGAAGAGCCAAAAAACGATTTGCTAAAAGAAAAACAAGCCTTGTTTCTCGCACATTTGATAGAAAAAATAAACCATAATAAATCTTACCCAAATATGGCAAGACGCAGGGCCATAGAAGGGAATGTGGAACTTTCATTTGAGATATTTTCAGACGGAAGCGTCCATAACATAACACTTATTCAAGGGAAAAAGATTTTTGAACAATCTGCATTTGAAGCTATTTCTAAAAGCTTTCCTGTGCATGTAGAAAGTACTTTATTTGATTTTCCAAAAGAGTTTAAAATCACGCTAGCCTATATACTTCACTAAACATTCCACTCACTATACGGTTTATCTATGGGTTGAGTATTGATGGGTGAAAATATTTTTTTTGGGATGTAGACTTCAAAAAGTGCGCCTTCGTCACAGTTTGAAGGGATGATTTTTCCGCCGTGGTCGTCCATGATGCGCTTAGCAACATTCAGACCAATCCCCATCCCTCCCTCTTCTTTATTGCTTTGGAAGGGGTCAAAAATACGAGGCAAAATATCTTCGGCTATTCCACCGCCATTATCTTTTATTCGTATCACAATAAATTCACGCTCCTTTTCAATATTGATATCAAGGAGTCTTGAGTTGAAATCCTCTTTATGCACCAAAGCATCAAGGGCGTTATTTATAATGATGATTAAGACCTGTTCGATTCTTTGTTTTTGAAAAATGGCACCAAAATGAAATCTCTCTTTATGCATCCCTATCTTAAAGATTTGATTTTGAACACGTATTTGTGATATCTGTTTTGCCTTGGAGTAGGCAAGTGTAAGGGCTGTTATAAGACAAGCATAAAGATTGTTCTCTTGGGGCATCTCTTTACTTTGCGATGCCATCTCCCGCATAGATTCTACGATAGAAGCGATTCTATTTATCCCCTCAAAGACACTTTTACTATCTTCTAAAAGATAGGCTCTTTGCTTTAAATTCTTATCTAAAGAGCTAATATCTCGCATCATGAGTTCTAAGTTACCTTTGATATATGTCAGAGGGGTATTGATCTCATGCGTAATACCCGCCGCCATTTTTCCAATAACAGAAAACCTCTCCTCCAAAAGTCTCTCTTGTTCGAGCTCTTTATGAAACTTAAGGTTTTTACCCACTTCATACTCTACGCGCTTTTTGAGGTGCTGCTCTTGATGAAAAAGGTCTGTAATATCTTGACGCAGTGCTATATACTCTTCTATCTCATCACGTCCATTGATAATAGGGACGATGACAGTATACTCATAATATGTTTCACCGTTTTTTTTAAGATTTTGCATCCTTCCCTGCCACACTTGTTTATTTGTGATGATTCTCCACATCTCAAGGTACGTACTATTGGCTGTACTTGGATGTTTCATGATACTGCAATGTTGTCCGATGAGTTCACTTTTTGAGTACCCTGACATTTTACAAAACAAATCATTCGCATAGGTGATAACTCTGTTTGTATCCATTTTAGTCACGCAAGTGCTTATATCGATTGCTTTTTTGTACTCTTCTAAAAATTTATGCTGATTAAAAGATTTTCTTTGTGAAACAATGCTGTTAATGTATTTTTGCAAAATCATCTCAAGTCGTTCCAAAGAGATTGGCTTAAAAAGATAGCTATCTATCCCAATGTCCACAGCAGCTTCCGTCACCTCTTTTTCAAAATGTGAAGTGATGAGAAGAATAGGGATGGTGGCGTCTATCGATTTTATCTCTCGCGACATCTCCAAGCCGTTCATAACAGGCATAGTCAAATCGGTGAGGATAAGATGAGGTTTATACTGTTTGTATAATTGCAAGCCCTCTTTGCCATCTTTTGCAAGATAAACGTTTTTAAAAGAAAAACTTTTTAAAAACTCTGCTATCAGAGCGCGTACTTTTTCATCATCTTCTACAAAAAGAAGGGAGAGTTCGCTTGGCCCCATTGTTTATTTTTTCAAAACCTCTTGAATTTTTCTCCCTAACGCATCCAAAGAAGAAAATGGCTTCATCACATAATCATGAGCACCATATCTGTGGGCATTGAGCACTTTATCAAGAGTTGAGTATGCCGTCATCATGAGCACTTTTACTTCAGGATTTTTCTCTAAAAGTTGCGGTAGAGCCTCTAACCCACTCATCTGGGGCATCATGATATCAAGGAGAATCAAATCGGTCTCTTGAGGTAAAGAGGAGATTGCAACTATAGGATTTGTAAAAGTTCTTACTTTATATCCACCTTCACGCGAAAGATACTTCTCTAGCATCTGTAAGATATCGCTCTCATCGTCTATAATTACGATGTTTATTTGTTTCTCATTCATCCTCTGCTCCCCTTATTAAATAGATGTTTTACAGCTTTATGCATAGTCTCATTTGCCCTTTGTTCTACCAATTCGTCAAGATATTTAAAAACATCCTCACTGGCATGCTCTATGGCATGAATACGCTTTTCAATAATCTCTTTTGAGCAAATTATTTTATCTTGACCGCACTCATTCGCGAGTAGATTTGCTTGCTCATGAACTATAGCATGCGGTTTATCAAGTTTAGCAAATGAAGGCATTTTAGAAAAATTTTCTTTTCCTATACCATTAAAATACCACTGTCCTAAGCGACAATCGGTATGCGCAGTTGATTTAAAGCTGTTTGGCTCTCCAAAGATCAGCGCGTAAATATTATGTTTATAGATAACATGATCAATTTTTGCCAAAGAGGTGAAGATTTTATCACTGATATGTTCCACTTCATACTGACTTCTTGAAGCGTTTTCCTCAAATGAGTGGATTTTGATATTTAAATCTTCAATTTTACCCTTGGTGTCCATCACAATTTTGTTAACCTCCGCCGTACTTGTCTCGGCTTGGTTTGTCTCTTGCTGCATCGCTTTGACCACAAGAGAGATATCCTTTGTCGCCATCCCTGTTTTTTCGGCAAGTTTACGTACTTCATCGGCAACAACAGCAAATCCGCGGCCATGTTCACCAGCGCGTGCGGCTTCTATAGCGGCATTAAGGGCTAAAAGATTTGTCTGATCCGCGATACTTTGGATAAGAGTGATAACGGAAGAGATTTCGCTGCTTCTTTGATTGAGTGAGCGCATACCGTGCATGCTCTCTTGCATATGTTGACTTAACAAATCCATCGCAAGTTCAGATTGTTGCACGAGAATCAAACCTTCACTCGAATCTTTTGCCGTCACTATAGACTCGCCTTTCATGACTTTAAGCTCTTCAAGCATTTTTGCAAAAGTATTTTGTGTGTCATTTAGAGCTATTGTTATGGCTTCTTGGTGTAGACTCAAAACATTACTATCGCGGGTATCTCTCATGTCTGTTTTTATGATGCTGTAAAGTGTTACGCTATCATCCATTTTATGGGAGACAACCCGACCGGTGCAGTTGTTAAGTTCTATCACACTTGAGCCTTTTTGGAGTTCACGGGCAAGTAAATTTACCTCTTTGACGTTTGAGAGTGCTTTTTCATTTTGGTAAAAAACAGCTCCTTTTACATCAAGAGCGACCAGCATCTCCTCTTGTGAAAAATTTGCCGCTTCTTTGTAAAAAGAGACCTCTTTTTCAAGTGAGGCAATTTTCTCCTCAAGAGCTTGTATCTGTTTGTCGTCTCTATTTTTTGAAAAAAACATTCTGTATCATCCTATTCGATAGTATTTGTAAACATTCTAGCAAAAAAATGTTTCAAGTTAATGATAAATCCATCCCCATTTTAACTATTGCATTATTTTTCTTGCACTTAAAAATAAATAATCTTTACCCGTAATAACGACTCTGTACTTTTTTTGCTGCAAATATTTTTTACAAAAGTGTATATCTTTTAAAACCAAGCTCATCTCGGAAAAGTTATAGTTTGGAGCTTTTGCGCCGTAAATCATCTCACCATCCACCCATCTGCAGTTTGGAAAACCAAGGATAATGGCACCCTCTTTTTCAAGATGATTTTGGTACAAAGACATAAAAGTCTCATTAAAATTTATGTTGGAACTTTGAAGCGTTCCTATGGAGATAAAAAGCTCAAACCTCCCGAGTGACAGCTCATGAAGCGTGTTAATGTCATGACAGACAAAACGTGTATTGCGATGTGAAAATGTTTGCTCGGCATAGGCTATGGCGGATGCCGAATAATCTATGCCAAGTAATTCTTTTGCGCTAAACTCTTCTTCGCTGAGCATATCTTTTATGACTCTAAACTCATCGCCCTTGTTGATGCCGAGATTTAAAATAGTTTTGCGATTTTTAAGGTCTATAAATTGCAGTGCTTTTTGGTAGTGGTATAAAAAACTAAACTGCACCATTTTGTCAATCGCAAAAAACTCGCTTTGAACGCCATATGTTTCAGTATTTTTTTGCGACTTGTGAAAAGAAGCCTCTTGGCTAAGTTTTACAAAACGCAAAGTAGTCTCATCTTTATAAGAAGTAGGAGTAAGCATTTTGAGAAAAAAAAGCTGCGCCAAATCTATAAAAGATTTATATCCTATTCGTTCTAGGTCAGAGTTGAAAACTTCAAGCGTAACTATCGCACCCTCTTTGAAGTGAGTATTTTCAAAGTATTGGAGTATCTGCAAAACGGTTTTTTCTCTAAAATCCAAAGAGTACCTTTACTTTTCACTCATCAAAACAAGTTCCAAACTACCGCTAACATAGTTTGCAAAAAAAGTTAATGTCTCTAAATCATCTGCGTCAAAATCATATTTAAGTTTATTCAGCAGCTCAATAATACCCATGACCTCTCTTTTTGAATTAAACACAGGGACGGTGATGATATTTTTGGTCACATACCCGCTTTTTTGGTCAATGTGTGGCAAAAATCTCGCATCATCATAGGGAGCATTGACAAGTTGGGGCTTTGCCTTCTTATAGGTATCGCCGACTATTCCCGCATCGAGTGAAACAACGATACGACCCACGCCATCGCTCAACTTTGTCCAAAGAAGCTGATCCTCTTTATCAACGATAAAAATAGAGCATCTTTGCGCGTTAATAAGCCGTTTTGCTTCTGATGAGATCAGTTCAAGGATATTCTCAACATCGCCAAGAGCCATAAGTTTTTGACCAAATTCTGCTATTTGCTGCACTTTTTTCATAACATGCTCATTTGATTTTTTTCATCTTGGTGTGCGTAGAGGTTCACTAACTCTAAAAATCCGCTGATATAGTGTGCAAAAAATATCATAAACCTTGCATCATCGCTATCAAAATCGGTTGCTTTGTTGAGGAGTTGTAAAATCCCAATAATGTTTCTTTGGGAGTCAAAAATCGGAGCACTGATGATATTTTTTGTCACATAGCCTGACTCTTTGTCAATGTCTGCTAAAAAATGCTCATTTGTGTAGGCATCATTGGCAATTACAGGTTTTTTTACTTTAAGCGTATGTCCAACTATCCCTTTATCTGAAGGGACGACAATTCTCTCAATCCCATCAGCTATGGTTGTCCAAAGTGCATGTTTGGTCTCATCGTACATAAAGATAGAGCATCTTTGTGCCCCAATAACCTCTTTAGCATACTTAGATATATGAGGCAAACCCTCTTCTAGTGATGTTTTGTTCAACAAATCTCTACCAAATTCTGCTAACCTAGCGTATGTTTGTGCGTCTCTCATCTGCTGTGCTCCTTTTTTTATGAAATCCTTTGGACTCAATTATAGTCTAAAATACAAATAAAAAAAAGCTAAAGAGTGAGTTGTTCTATTGTAACGCCGTTATCTTTGAGAAATTTTGAGATGGTGTCTGAGTGAGTGTGTTCGTAAGATTTTGCATACACTATTCTTTTTATCCCACTTGCGATGAGATTTTTGCTACATTCATTACAAGGTTCAAGTGTGACATAAATCGTCGCGCCATCTATGGAGATACCCTCCCGAGCCGCCCAAATAATGGCATTCATCTCTGCATGGATTTCATAGGTTTTTGACCACTCATGATGCTCTTTTGTGTAAGCGCCCTCCCAATAATCGCAACAGTTTATAAAGCCAGCAGGCGTACCGTTGTAACCCGTACTGAGAATTCTTCCATTTTTAACAATAACAGCACCCACTTGTTTGGAGACACACTTTGAAGCAGTAGCAAGTTCTGCGGCAATTTTGATAAAATTTTCATCATTTAACACAAAAAAAACCTATTTTTAATATCAAAGCACCCTCTTTTTTTTAAATGTTTAATTATTATTATGGTATTATACCGCAAAATTATACATATTTTGGAGTCTCACCCATGGATACAAAACAGATAAAAGCCTTAATGCATGACTTTGACGAAAGTGGTCTTTCTCGTGTAAAAATAACGAAAGATGATTTTTCTATTGAAATGGAAAAAACATACGCGGCTGTCGCCATGACACCAGCCATAGCAATGCCTGCTCCTGTAGCAGCGCCACTCCAAGTTGGAACTCCTAGTGCACCGATAGCAGCTCCTTTAGCACATGAAATGAGTGGAGACATGATTCTCTCACCAATGGTTGGGACGTATTATTCGGCTCCATCTCCAGACTCTCCTGAATTTGCAAAAAAAGGGGATGTTATTAGAAAAGGGCAAGTCGTTGCTATCTTAGAAGCGATGAAAATCATGAATGAGCTTGAAGCTGATTTTGACTGTAAAATTCTTGAAGTCTTAGCCACAAACGGTCAAGCAGTTGAGTACGATATGCCTCTGTTTTTAGTAGAAAAGATATAGTAATATGGCTGAAATCAAAAGAATTTTAGTTGCCAATCGCGGAGAAATTGCTCTTCGTGCGATTAGAACTATCAAAGAGATGGGCAAAGAAGCTGTTGCAGTCTATTCTACTGCCGACAAGGGAAGTGAGTACCTCAAACTCGCTGATGCTGCCATTTGTATTGGCGATGGTCCAAGCAGCAAAAGCTATTTAAATATCCCTGCGATTATATCTGCGGCTGAGATTAGCAGCTGTGATGCGATTTTTCCAGGATATGGTTTTTTAAGTGAAAATCAGCATTTCGTAGAGATTTGTACACACCACAACATTAAATTTATCGGGCCAACTCCTGAAGTTATGGTTCTTATGAGTGATAAATCAAAAGCAAAAGATGTTATGGTTGCCGCAAACGTTCCCGTTGTCCCTGGAAGTGATGGTGCTATTAGTGACATCAACAACGCAAAAGAGAGAGCTAAAATCGTTGGCTATCCAGTAATCCTCAAAGCCGCTCAAGGGGGAGGTGGACGTGGTATGCGCGTCGTCGAAGAAGAGAGTTATTTAGAAAATGCTTTTTTAGCCGCCGAGAGTGAAGCTATCACTGCCTTTGGTGATGGGACGATTTACATGGAAAAATTCATCAAAGACCCACGTCATATTGAAGTGCAAATTATGGCAGACTCGCATGGAAATGTTTTACACATCGGTGAGCGTGATTGTTCTATGCAAAGACGCCATCAAAAACTCATTGAAGAGTCTCCAGCGAATATTCTGACTCCAGAAGTGAGAGAGAGACTCTTGGATGCTGCTGTTCGTGCAGCTAAATTTATCAAGTACGAGGGCGCAGGTACTTTTGAATTTTTACTTGATGCAAACCTTGATTTTTACTTTATGGAGATGAATACGCGTCTTCAAGTTGAGCACACTGTCTCTGAGATGGTAAGTGACTTAGACCTTGTAAAAATGATGATAGAAGTCGCAGAAGGAAAAGTTCTCCCTGCTCAAGATACTATTGTTCTTAAAGGCCACTCGATTGAGTGCCGTATTACTGCTGAAGACCCTATCAAATTTTTACCATGTCCAGGCAAAATTACCTCTTGGATAGCTCCAGGGGGGAAAGATGTTCGTATGGATACCCACGCTCATGCGGGCTATATCGTCCCAATGATTTACGATTCTATGATTGGCAAATTGATTGTTTATGGAAAAACAAGACAAGAAGCTATTGCTAGAATGCATAGAGCGCTCAGCGAGTTTAGGGTTACAGGAATCAAAACAACGATTCCTTTTCATAAAAAGATGATGGAAAATCCTGACTTTATCAATAACAAATTTAATACAAAATATTTAGAAAAATACAACGGTTAATCTCTAAAGGTGTTTGCACATGAGATGTGCAAACACTTCACTCATAACTTTTACTATGGCATTCTTAGCGTTTTAATATCCGCATTTTGTCGTAATCTCGCAAAATAATCTCCCAAAACTTGTTCTCTTTTTTGAGCCATAATCAGATTGATTATTTGCTCTTTTACACTCTCTACATTTGTCTCTTTAGGTGATTCTACAGCTTTGATATAAAAACTCATATGCGCGCCCTTGCCATCTGGAACAATTGGTGTAAAAGTATTGAGCGGTGTTTTTTCTAGCAGGGAAGCAAGTTCGGGAGAGATTTTGTCATAAGGCAAATCTTGCTCATTGGTTTGAATATCGGGCGCATCCAACATAGGATTATTGATTTTTTCCTGCAGTCTAGTTTTGTCTTTCGCAACATAAATCACAACACTAAAAGCACTTGGATGGACAAACTTCTCTTTATGGAGTTCAAAATATTCACTCACCTCACTCTGGCTAGGTTCAGTTATGGTTGCGTACGCGATAGCAGCATAAAGTTTTTGACTAAGGAGTTTTTCTTTGATTTTTTCTTTAAGCTCCGTCGAGGTTATCCCATTTGATTCTCTCATTGCCGTATAAAAATCGCTTGTACTCATGTTGTTTCTTGCAGCAGTTTGCTCGATGTCGTCATACACTTCACTACTTGAGACTTCTATCTTACGCTCAAGAATCTCAGACTCTTCAAGCTTTTTTCTCACTAAAATATCAGCAACTTTTGCAGCATCAAGGTTAGAATCTCTCATCAAATCTCTCATCTCATGAAGCGTAATGGCACTCCCTTTGACAACCATAGCTATGCCATCTACCATTTTTGCATCTAAAGAGACAATGCAAACTAAAATCAAGAATATCTTAACCATACAAATCCTATTGTGAAAAATTAAACGTCCATTTTACCCCGTTTTAACCAACAGTTGCCTAAAATTTCATTATTAAAACAAAAGGCTTTTCATGGTTGTCACCCGTTTCGCTCCGAGTCCTACAGGCTATCTTCATATCGGTGGTCTTCGAACTGCTCTATTTTCTTACCTTTGGGCAAAGAAAAACAATGGCTTATTTCTTCTTCGTATAGAAGACACTGATAAAGCTAGAAACTCACAAGAAGCCGCAGATGCGATACTTAAAGCTTTTAAATGGCTCGGACTTGAGCACCATGGAGAGATAGTCTATCAATCGCAAAGAGATGAGATTTACGCTTCATACATCAAGCAGCTTCTCGATGAGGGCAAAGCGTACAGATGTTACATGAGCAAAGAGGATCTTAGCTCGCTTCGAGAGGCGCAAATGGCAAAAAATGAGCGAACCAAATACGATGGCAAATACAGAGACTTCAAGGGGACACCTCCTGAAGGTTTAGAATCTGTTATTCGAATCAAATCGCCACTCTCAGGAGCGATTATTGTCAAAGATGGGGTCAAAGGAAATGTTGTTTTTCAAGCAGAAGATATTTTAGACGACTTTGTCATAGCAAGAGCAGATGGGAGCCCAACTTATAACTTTGTTGTTGCCGTAGATGACCATTTAATGGGAGTCACTGAGGTTATCCGCGGGGATGATCACCTCTCAAATACACCAAAACAAATAGTAGTTTATGAGGCTCTGGGCTTTGATGTTCCCTCTTTTTACCACGTCCCTATGATTCACAACTCAGAGGGGAAAAAACTCAGCAAGCGTGATGGTGCGACGGATGTCATGGCGTATAAAGATATGGGCTACACGCCCGAGGCTTTGCTCAACTTCTTAGTCCGATTGGGTTGGAGTTATGGGGATCAGGAAATATTTTCTATGCAAGAGATGCAAGAACTTTTCAATCCTAAAGATATCAACCGTTCAGCCTCGATTTACAATACGGAAAAACTCGACTGGCTCAGTGCTCACTATATAAAAAATGCTTCAAATTCTACCCTTGCAGAGTTGCTTATTGGGTATGATTTGTTCCTCACATCCCATGACAAAAGGGAGATTTTACTCGATGCACTTAAAGAGCGAGCAAAAACACTAAAAGAGCTCTCAGAGCTTATAAAAGAGATTTTAACAACCCCAACAATCTATGATGAAACAGCCATTAAAAAAGCTTTTAAAGCAGATTCCGTAGAGGTTTTAAATGCATTTAAAGAAAAAGTCTCCACTTCAAGTGAGATGCATCTTCCAAGTGATTATCATCACCTTATGCAAGCAACAGCAGAGGAGATGCAGATTGGTTTTGGAAAAATTGCCAACCCGCTAAGAGTTGCACTTCTAGGAAAAATGAGTGGTCCAGGACTTGATAGCGTCATGGCGATTTTAGGTAAAAATGAGACTATTCTTAGAATTACAAACGCTATCGCAGCACACTCTTAGGGTTTGAGACCAACCCTTTTGTGAACCCAAATTTGACATCCATTGGTTACAATGAGAACCAATGGAGCAATGGAGCAAAAGCTCTTTAGATAGGAAGAACGCGGATTTTAGAAGAGAGTTTCTCTTTAAGTGTTGCTTCTATAGCATAAAGTGTCCCCGTTGCCGAAGAAGCACAACCATTACAAGCACCCAAATAGCGGATGTAAATATCTATATAATCATCCCCTTTTTTGATGTCGATTACTTCCATATTGCCGCCATCCATAACAAGAAACTGGCGTACATTTTCATCTACGACTGCATCGACCGCTTTGATTTGTTGCACTAAAGTCATCGTCTCAAAATTGCCACTTGAGCCTGCATCAGCCGCTGCTTTCATTTTTGCTTCGTCCATCTCTTTACGCGTGTTTGCCAAAATATCCACTAAGTACCACTCTCTTGCCTCATGACCGCCTGGTTTGATACATGACTTGCAAAAACCACCCGCTTTTGTATAGTCGGTGATTTGCTCAACGGTTTTAAGGTCGTTAAGTTTTATCACCTCTTGAAGTGTTCCCAAACTCACACGGGCACACTCACAAACGATGATTTCACTCTCAAAACTTCCAGCATCCACGCCCATGTAAAGCCCTGCCGCTTTTTTGATAACATCGTATGCCATAACTGAGCAGTGCATTTTTTGAGGTGGAACAGCTGGAACATCTGGAGTATCACGAAGTGCTTTCTCAACGTCAATATTGGTGATTTTGACCGCCTCTTTGACTGTTTTGCCGATACAAAGTTCTGTCATGACATCCGAGGATGCGATAGCCGTTCCACAGCCGAAACTTTTAAATTTTGAGTTCACAATCATGTCATTTGCTGGGTCTATCTCCCAGTACAAACGCACTGCATCTCCACAACTCTCCGCGCCAAAATCTGCAACGATGAGCTGATGTCCTCGCCCCGTAACATCAGCTTCAAAAAGCTCTCCTTGATGCTGAGGATTATTCATAAGTGTTGTTACTTTATTAGAGTAAGCATCCCAAAGGGATTCGCCTAACATATCTGCTTTTGCCATAATTTTTATTCCTTAATTTTATTTTATACAATGAAGGGAATCTTTTATTCCCTTTTATCACGATGTCAGAAGTCATTCCGCCATCTACGCTAACGCTTGGTTCTCTTCGGCAGAGAGCCCATTTTGCTAGCAAAATTTTTCAAATTGTTTAGTGGTGATGTAGTTCACAGTCTCGAACTTCGCCACCCTTGGTTGGTTTTTGGATTGCAAACGAACTCGAGATTGCTCTAAGTCTTGCAACTGCTGCTTTAAAGTGACTGATGGTGTAGTCTATTTCAGCGTCCGTAGTAAAACGGCTTAAACTTAAACGAATACCAGTGTGAGCGAGCTCATTGTCTGCACCGATAGCGAGCATGACGGTATTTGCTTCAAGGTCTGCACTCGCACATGCTGAGCCTGTTGATGCTCCAATTTGCCCATTATTTAAATCCCAAAGCATCCCCTCGCCCTCAACACCTTTGATAGAAATCAAAATAGTATTGGGTGTACGGTTTGCTCTTTCCCCTACAACAAAAGTGTCACTCAGCTCAATCAGCGCATCTTCTAAACGGTCACGCTTGGCTCTGATAGTTGCCATTTTTTCTTTTATATTGGTTGTAGCAAGTTCTATAGCTTTTCCCATCCCGACGATAAAAGGAACATTGAGTGTCCCAGAGCGGCGTCCACCCATTTGTTCGCCTCCATGTAAAAGGGGAGAAAGTTCTTGCGAATTTTTAATATACAAACCGCCGATACCCTTTGGACCATGAAATTTATGTGCCGAAAAAGAGACGAAATCAACATGCGTAGCTTGTAAATCTACGGGTATTTTCCCCACCGCTTGGACTCCATCAGAGTGAAATAACACCCCTTTTTTCTTACATATTTCACCGATTTCATCGATTGGGTTTATCATGCCCGTTTCATTTGAAGCCCACATGACAGAGACTAAAGCAGTTTTTTCAGTGATAAAACTCTTCACCGTATGTGCTTCAACAACTCCTTGATCATTGACGGGAAGATAGGTCACTTTTACCCCTTGTTCTTCTAAAAATTTACATGTCGACAAAACTGAAGGGTGCTCCACTTCAGTTGTTACGATATGATTTTTATCACCATTGAGTATGTGGTCTATCCAAACTGATTTTAAAACCCAGTTGTTGGACTCTGTTGCACATGAAGTAAAAACAACATCATCTTTATCATCAGCGTTAAGGGCAACGTAAACCTGATTGATAGCATTTTTAAGTGCGGGATGGGCTGATGTTCCAAATTTATGAAGTGAGTTTGGATTGCCATACATTTGACTAAAAAATGGCTGCATTGCTTCTACTACGAGTGGGTCACACATCGTGGTGGCGTTATTATCTAAATATACCTGCATTTTTACCTCTTATTCTTGGGCGTCTTGCACCCGTATTTTAAATAAGACAATTTTTGTCCTATTTGAGTATTGATATGGTAATAGCTTTGTTATTTGAGTAAGCTTAAGAAATTTTAAGGTTCACATTGGGTTAATCGTTATTTCAGTTGCATCGCTTTTTCTTTCAGTAAAAAGTCGATAAAATGCGAGACAAAATCGAGTTAAACGAACCAAAAAGGTCCAATCATGTGTAATTATACGAAACTAGACGAAGATACAAAAGGGTTCCTTCACCTTTTTTTGACAAAGGGTGCAGCGGCAGTAGGAGGGATAAATTATTTACTTGCTCTTATCGAAGCCATTAAAGCTAAAAAGCCTGCCCCGCTTTTACAAAAAGGATCGCAAATAGCCTCCAACAATGCTATTATCAAATGGAATAAAGTTATTTTTAAAGACAAACTCACCGTTATAGAAAACATTCTTGCCATACATAAAACCTCAGAAAATCCAAACATGAACATCTTAAATGAGAAAAATGAGAAAAAGAAAAAAGTGCTTTTAAACGTCATAAAAGCGCTCTCTCCCGTAGAATTTCAAGTCACACCACAAAACCATCATGACGGGTTAGGATTTAGCTTCAAAATTTTTGATATCATTGATGATGAAACCGTACACATCAATCCCGTCTTTATTGCTATGTTTTTTTGTTCAACGGAATTTACAAAAAAAATACTCAAACACGAGATATAAAAAGACGTTTTTTACTGATTTAAATACCACGCATACATGATTTTAAGCCCATCTTCAAGCTCTACTTTATGCTTCCAGCCGAGGTTGTGGAGTTTTGTGGGGTCGGTTAGTTTGAGCATGGTGCCGTCTGGTTTTTGTGTGTTGAAGTAAAGTTCGCCCTCAAATCCTACAATTTTTTTGGTAAGCTCTGCGAGCTCTTTTATGCTTATATCTTTACCGCTTCCTATGTTTATGTGTGTGTTTCTCAGCTCGTTTGAGTCGGGGTAAAGGTCCGTGGCGTTGATGTTTTGCATCAAAAACACGCAGGCATCTGCCATGTCTTCAGAGTATAAAAACTCCCGTCTTGGGTTGCCTGTTCCCCAGATTTCCACTCTCGTCGCACTCACTCCAAATTTTTGCAGGTATGCGTTTGCTTCTTCCATGGTGTCTCTCTTTAAGTCTTTGAGCACTGCGTCGTATTTTTTCTCACTCAAGAGTTTTGCAAGATGTATTTTTCGTATCATAGCAGGCAAAACATGGGAGCTCTCAAGGTCAAAGTTGTCGTTTGCGCCATAAAGATTGGTCGGCATAACACTGATAAAATTTGTTCCGTACTGAATGTTGTAACTCTCACACATCTTGATGCCAGCAATTTTTGCCACTGCATAAGGCTCATTTGTATACTCCAGCGGACTCGTCATAAGACAATCTTCACCCATAGGCTGCGGCGCATTTTTTGGGTAAATGCACGTGCTTCCCAAAAAAAGCAATTTTTTCACGCCATGAACAAAACTTTGGTGGATGACATTGTTTTGGACTTGTAAATTTTCATAAATAAAATCAGCCCGATAGGTGTTGTTGGCAATAATGCCGCCCACTTTTGCAGCTGCGAGTATCACATACTCAGGTTTTTCTTTTTTAAAAAAATCAGCTACTGCGCGCTGGTCGATAAGGTCTAACTCCGCATGCGTTTTGCAGAGCAAATTTGTGTACCCTTTTGCATGGAGATTTTTAACGATTGCTGAGCCGACAAGTCCAAGGTGCCCTGCTACATAAATTTTGCCCGTTTTTTGCATTATTTTTTCCTATAAATGTATCGATTCTTTCTTAAATTTTCTCACGGCTCTGGGGTTTGGCATCAGATGAATTATACTTATTTCAAACTTTAAATTTCGTTTTGCAACAATATAATATCCCTCATCCTATAATTTTAAAGAAAATATCAAGAATTATGAGATTTAGTAGACTATTTAAGTTATAATGACTTTCTATCTCGATTTATGAGGCCCCTTATGTTTAAAACCGTCAAATCAAAAGTTATCGTTTCTATGATAACAATCGCCATTATTGGGTTGGTTGGGATTACATACTATTTGTCTTTTACCCTCAACAGCTTGTCCGAAAAAACAACAAAACAATCACTCTCCATGATTAGTGATTCTGTCTTTCAAACTCTTACAGGGAGTATGTTCGCAGGGGATTCTGCTGTTGTCGAAGAAGCACTCAAAACAGCAAGTAAAATCGAAGGTATCGAGTCTCTGCATGTTGCAAAATCAAAATTTGTCATAGAAGTGTACGCGCCCAAAGAGAAATTTACTGATGATGTTCTGATACAAAATATTTTTAAAACACTCAAGTCTGATTTGATTGAGACCACAAAAGATTCTCACCACACCATTCGAATGTTGCGCCCCATGATAGCTGAGACAAAATGTTTGTCTTGCCACTATAACGCGAAGGAGGGGGATGTTTTAGGTGTCATGGATTTGGTCATTTCACTTGATAAAAATGATGCAGATATAACATCCACTGAAATCACCCTTTTTCTCTCACTTCTGGCTGCGAGCATCATCTTCTCTATCATCGCTAGTCTCTTTTTTGTCAAAGAGATTTTCACTCCCCTTACAAATCTAAAAAATCGTATTTCTGAACTCGTAAGCGGCGACAAAGACCTCACAAAAAGACTTGACGATACCAACGAAAATGAGTTTGCAGATGCTGCAAAAGAGGTAAACAACTTCATCGCAATGATTCAAGGAACTGTTGTGAATGTTAAAAATTTAGGGCATGAAAATTCAGAAATTTCTTCAGAAATCCAACTCGCCATTCAAGTTATCAGAAAAGGGACAGAACAAGAGCAGGAGATTGTCCATCATACAAGTCAAAAAAGTGAAACGATTAAAGAGCTCCTTGAGATTAGCATTCATGCAGCGATTCAGACCCAAGAGACAGTACAACGGGCTAACGCAGAACTTGATAGCGCAAAAGATTCTTTAAGCATCCTGAGTGAAGAAGTGAATGCTTTTGTTACGATTGAAAATGAACTCTCAAATGAGCTCTCTGGACTTAAAAACAATGCAGACCAAGTAAAAGGGGTTTTGGGTGTCATCAAAGATATTGCTGAACAGACAAATCTTTTAGCACTTAACGCCGCTATTGAAGCAGCCCGCGCAGGCGAACATGGACGCGGTTTTGCCGTTGTTGCTGATGAGGTGCGTAAACTTGCAGAGAGGACACAAAAAAGCCTTGTAGAGATTGACATGAGTGTCAGTACCATCGTTCAGTCCATCAACGATGTGAGCGATAAAATGCACAGCAATGCAAAAAATATAGAAAAATTGACACAAATTTCTGATGAGGTCGAAGAGAAAATCGGCACAACGTCTCATGCACTTGCTTTGTCAAACAAAGTTGCAAAAGACTCAAAAGAAGACAGCCTGAAAATGTCTTCCAATATCGAAGAGATTATCAAAGCAATAACAAATATCGAAGCCATCTCAACTGCAAATGGAACCAGTGCAAAAAGCATCGAAGCAGAGATACAAAGGCTGGTTAAAGTGGCACAATCCCTCCAAGCTACGATAGAAGAGTTTAAAAGTTAAATTTGCGTTTTATGACTTTTTATCGTCTCTTGTATGTCTGCGGCTAGGTTTGTAGGTATGGTTTTTTTTGAAACAAACTTGGCAAATATTATATTTTGAGTTTAGGACTAAAGGGGTGTGGCAGACTCTGCATTTGGCTACAAACTGGCTCTGCTGAAGAGACTCTTCTATAAATTTATTCAAAATTGCTCTTGAAATACGCGCTTTTTGTCCATCCACAAAATAGATTTCAAATCTATAACTCAGCCATAAATAGAGTGAAATTTCCTTCACCATATCCTCCGCTCTGAGAAGTTCATCGGCTGTTTGTGCAAAATTTCCTATTAAGGCAGGAGGCGTATATCGCACTGGCATTTTTTTCTCCAATGCTAAAATATAGCTCTCATACGCCGCCACAATATAGGGCGACTTGAGAGTCAGCGGCGCACATGCAAGGTAATATTTAGTCGCTATGTCGAGGTCAAAGTTATCTACAATAATGGCAGCTTCGAGCATGTCATCTATATTTGAAGCATGAAAAGGTCCATCAAACTCCATATTGTCAACGAAAAATTTTAAAATTTCATACAAAGATTTCTCTTCTAAAATGCTCCCTACAAGTTTGATATGTTCCAGATTTGCCATCACACGAAATGGGACGGTTATTTTTCTTGCCTCTTTGTAAAAATTTTTCTTTAAAATATTGAGGACTTCTTTGCTTAAAGCGCCCACAAATCCTGCCTCATGAAGCCCAAAACGCCCTGCACGACCAGAAATCTGATGTATTTCTGAGGGGGATAAATTTCTCTCATTGACACCATCAAACTTTTCAGCCTTAGAGAATAAAATAGTTTTAATCGGTAAGTTCATCCCCATAGCAATAGCATCAGTTGCGATTAAAATCTGCGTCTCTCCCTCTCGAAAACGTCTTGCCTCTTCACGTCTGACCTCGGGGGAGAGATTGCCATACACAACACTCACGGTGAAAAATCTCGAGAAACTCTGCTTGAGCCTAAGAACCTCTTTTCGACTAAAAGCGATAATCGCGCTCCCCTCTTTCACCTCATGCATATCTATTGGTTCTGCTAAAAGTGTCAGCGGATTCATCCGCTCAAACTCAATGATTTCAAGCTCCTCTCCAAGATACGCAGCAAGTGCGATAATCGCCTCTTTAACATTAGGCGAGCCTGTCATTACAATCTCTTTTGCAGGTGCGCCAATGATAGCATTTGCCCATGCCCAGCCGCGGTCACGGTCGTCAATCATCTGCACCTCATCGATAACACACACATCAACATCCACTTCAAAATTGAGCATCTCAATCGTTGAACTTATATGCGTCGCATCTTCATCCAAAATCTGCTCCTCTCCCGTTATCAAAGAGGCATTGATGCCATGGGATTTGAGCGTTTCATACCCTTCAAGAGCAAGAAGTCTCAGCGGTGCCAAGTAGTAACCTGTGTCTGCAGCTTCGAGTTTTTTCATCCCTGCATGGGTTTTGCCGCTGTTCGTTGGACCAATATGTAAGATGAGTTTTCTTCGCATCTCCCTCGCTATGGGGAAGAGATTTTTAAAGTCCCTTATGGTTCGAGCCAACAGAGCTTGGCGTTGTTTTTTAATCAGTTGCTCATGAATGTTGTAAACAAAAATACGCGTCGCTTTTCTCACGATTTTAGGGCTAATCACCAAAGATTGCGACATGAGTTCCAACAAAAATTCATATACTTTTTTGTAGAGCTCTTCTTCTTTAAAATGAAGCAGTGCAGCATAATTGCCACACTCATCAACAAGCGCTTTTAAATCTTTTAAAAATGTCTCTTCATGCTCTTTTTTGGCATTTTTTAAAGCTTTTTCAAAATCAAGCTCTTTAGAGAGCCAAATCTCCTCTAAAAGAGTATCAAGCTCAAGATGAAGCTCCAAAATATAAGGCATAACCGTTTGAGAATGAGGGAGCCTGCAGCCCTCATGCACTTTAAGGAGAAGCTCCTCTCCATGGATTTGCACCTCCGAACAATCAAGTTTTCTCCCCACAATATTTTGAATAAGCAAGGGTCTCAACAAAGGATAAGCGAGTTTTGACTCAGGAGCAGCAGAACGAAGTGAGAGAAGAATCTCTTTATCACTTAAGTACCTATGAGGTATTTTTAGATTCTTTAAAAAGTGTTTAACACCTGCCTGCTTTGCGGCAATAACAAGGGCTTTATCTTGTGTGATTTTAGCAATGATCTCCTCTGTAGGAGTCTCTTGAAGATACTCGTAGCTGTAGGAATTTGTGTGCAGTGTGAGGATTTTGTGAAACGTTTGCTCTAAGATGGCATACTCGATGGAGGCATTGAACTCAAAAGCATCATCTAAGTCAAAAAGTCCCTCAAGAGCTTTTTGCAGCATCTCTTTTTTAAGGTCAAAGCGAATATGTCTTAGCTTTGATTCCATCTTTTCAAGGGTGATTTTTTTACTGCGTACATCCATAAAAGCATCAAAAAGCAACCCCTTCTCTTGTCCATTTACCTGTAACTCCTCCATAAGTGCCTCTATCTTATGGCTTCTATCAAGGTTTTGCTCTTTTGGAGATCTTGAAGGGTAAATTTCTCCATCTGCTTCTAAAAAACTAAGTATCTCTTGACGATAATTTTTCTCAGCCTCAGACCAAATCATCCGTATAGTTTTGACAAGCACTTTTTTATTGTGCTCTACATCATAAATGCCCAAAGTATGACAAAGTTCACTCAAAGTCTCAGTGCTTAAGCGCTCTACACCCACATCAAAAGGATCATCATCAAAAAATTTTTTGATTTTTTGATTTATCTTTGTGTTTTTTTTGTGTTTTTTTATCATATTTTATAAGAACCATTTTTTTATTTTGCATGATTATACTATAAGTGATAACGAGGTGATTACGATGAAATGGTTTGTTTTTAGGAAATTTCTCTAGAGGTGTTTTGAGTTTTGCAGGGAAACTCCCCACAACCCTCTTGTTATTTATCTTGAGTGAGTTTTAACCCATTGATAATATCATTAAAATCTACAACTTTAAAATTTTGTGTCTTTGAAGTAGAGCCATCTTGGGCGATGAAAATTCCGTTTTTGTACGTACCAAGCGAAGCACTTGAAGCGTCAATCCCATCCGTGTCGTTTGTCCCATCAATCACGCCAGATGAGAGGACAAAACTTCCTATATATTTTGCACCCTTCATCTCATACACAGCATAAGAGTTATTCCCTTGCGATGAAGCGATGAGGTAGCCGTTATAGATAGCTAAACCTTCGATGTCACTCTCAAGAAAGCTATTTTTTTCAACGGTATCAAAAATGAGACCGTTATTTTGGAGTCCTGCGCTCAAATCAAACTGCCAAATCCCAAAATCTTCCTCTCCCACGTAAAGAGTCTTTGTTGCATCATCTACCACACAACCTTCTGTTTGAGTAGGAATTTTGGCTTTGCCAACTATCTTTGCACTCACCGTCCCATTTTGAGACTCAATTTTTTGCATCACTATCTCGCCTGTTTGGCTGTTTGTAATCGCATAAAAATCTTTACCGTCATGAAACATACACAGTCCATAACTCTGATGAACACTATGAAGGGAATTGAGCGAAAGTGCGAAAAGGGTGTGACTCTCTTGATTTACACCATAAATAGCTAAAGTATCATCGCTGCGATTTGAAGCGATGACAATATCTGTTGGTTTATCGTTGTGTAAAAAACCATATCTAAGGTCAACATTGTTGAAGTTACCATCTTTGAGACTTTGAACTCTTGTACCGTCCAAAGTATAAACCTCCAAACCGCCACCCTTTTTGTTGGTGCCGATAAGGAGTGATTTTTGAGAGTCATTTTTGTCAACCCAAATAGCTGGATCATCCGCTACATCTCCCACTGTTGCTACATACTCTGTCTGTGCTTTTGCATAAACTTCTGCAAAATTATGATGACTGCAGCCACTAAATGTAGTAGCGAGTATCAGCGCAGCGCTAAAGTATTTCACCATTAAAAGCTACCGCTTAATGT
>DJAA01000012.1:47269-61714 GCA_002428085.1 Sulfurimonas sp. UBA6014
GCCAGCGATTTTGTCGGCAACACTGTCATAGTTTGTAAAGCTCTCATCAACAGAGGCATCTAAAGCATTGTCAACTGTGAAACGTAAAATCATCTCTTTTTGGATTTTATACTGTGCAAAAAGCTCAACCTCTGCACCATAACTTGTTACCTCAGATACATCACCAGACTCTGCAGTTGAATCCCCACGTTGTTGGTAGTTAAAGCCGTATGAAAATCCTGTGTTTGGTACGTCATGACTTAAACCAATGTTATAAACATAGTCTGGTTGGTCATTGAAGCGTCTTTTCTCACCTGTGAAAAAGTCTGTAACTTCTGAGTCAAGGTAAGAGTAGTTTGCAAAAATACTTACTTCAGGTACGTTGATGAACGCAAGTGGCATACTTAAATCAAGTTCTACACCATAAACAATTGCATCACCATTGTTGCTCACAACGTACTCTTTTCCTGGCTCATCACCAAAGTCAGTTGTATTTCCTGTAGGTGAAGACTCGATAAGGTCGCTGATACTTCTATAGTATGTGTTCACTCCAAAAAGACCCCCTGCTTCAAATGCATGCTCATACCCAACATCAAGACCTAAAGATATTTCAGGTTTTAAATCTGGATTACCAATCAAGATATCAAACTCTTTTGGCTCATCTTCTTGCTCAAACGGGACGATTTCATCTAAAGATGGACGGCGAACTGTTTGTGCAACCGATGCACGGATAAGGTCACTCTCAGTAAGATTTGCTAAATAATGTACAGATGGGTTAAGTGTTGCGTAGCTTTTTGTTGTCTCATCACCTGAAACTGGCGCAGCTTTATTTTCAGTATACTCCATACGAACACCCGCACCAATACGTTGTGCATCGTCGATTTGGTAGTTAGCCTCTGCGAAAACATCAAAACGGTTTTGCATGATTTTATAAGAACCTTTATCAACTACATCTACATCTGAAAACACACTATTTTTTACTCCAAAAGCTGTTAAAGTAGTTGTTCTAAACTTTTTCATGTAGTCAGCACCAAAATCAAGCACTAAATCATCTTCAACTTGAAAAGTGTCTGTGAGTTTTGTGTTGTATTGTGAGTCTGTTGTTATAGTTGTCTCATCAGTTCGGCTTGTCATCCATCTGTTGATGTTTTGAAGTTCAGGGACATTGTCACCTTTCTTCGCTTCGTAGTCATGAAGAGAGTAGTCTAGTTTATCATAAGCACCATAGAGTTTAACTTTGTGCTTTCCAATGTTATGTGTGTACTCTAACTGAAGATTTACAGCATCTTTGTTGATGTCCATCACTTGATGTTGTACTTCATCAAATTCCCATAAGTTTGTAGCAGCATCATAATCTGTATAAGAGATTTCTCTTTGTTCTTCTTTTCTGTCGATAGTGAAATAACTTGCAGCCACCATAAGTTCACCATTTTCATAAATAGGTGTTACAGTTTTAGCATAAAGAGATGTTGTAAGGGTATCACGGTTATCGTACTCATTTTCGTACTCATTAAGATTTTTATCTGCATCTCTAATGATTGTCACTTTGTCTTTTGGAGTGTATTTGTCATCAATGTTGGCTGAAAAAGTAAATGCCGTATCCCCAATCATATCTGTGTATGAGAGGTATGCAAGCCCTTTAAATTTATCTTCCGTTACAGGCATATCTCCATAAAGATCACCAGCTGCACCGCCGTCCATTTGGTCATTTTTTGCCTCTGAACCTGCTTTGCCATTACTATAATACGCTGCACCTAAACGGTATGAAAACTTTGAAGTACTGCTTGCTTCTTTAAGGATGATATTGATAGTTCCAGCGATACCAGAAGAGTCATTTGAAGCACTTGGACTTCTTAAAATCTCTATACGCTCTACCATCTCAGCAGGGATAAGGTCTAAGCTCGCACTTCCATCTGCTTCTGTTCCAGGGACACGGTTACCATTGATAAGGATTTGTGTATAAGCACTTTTTAAACCGCGTAATTTTACGAAGTCATACTCTCCAACGTCACCTTGAAATGCAACACCTGGCAAAAATCTGAGCATCTCACCAACAGTTCTTGGCTCATATTTGTCGAAGAATTTACTATCGTATGCTAAAACTGGCTTGATAGAGTTAATACGCTCTCTATAAGTAGAAGTACCGACAACCTTGATGTTACTCAAAACCTCAACGTTCTCATTTTTAGTCATCGTATCATCCGCAGCAGCGATTGAGTACATTGTGACGCTTGCTAATAAAGCAGCACTGATATAGCTTTTCATGTTTATCCCTTTTTAGAAAATTTTCGGGATTTTAGTTGAACTATATTACCGTCCTATAGCTTTTAGGCAACAAAAAAGTTACAAATTATCTTTATCATAATTATTTATAATAATATTTTCTATAAAAGTGTTGATAGACTCAATGGATTTGTGTACGTTTTTTATAGGCTCTTTTGTTGCCTCTTTGCCTTGGATAAAATTTTGCTCTTGGACGAGAAAATAATAGGCTTTATTTAACTCCATCGCCCGCGCATAAGAGGGGAGCAATAAAGTCCTTATATCTTTTGAGAGTTCCATAAAGGGCTCATGTTTTACATTCCCTTTTGCATCGAAGAATTTTTGATACACCTCGTCGTTTGTCCCATATTCGTTGCCCGTTGGATTTTGTAAGAGATACTTTGCATATTCACCATTTGTATCACCTAACCCTTCCAAATTTTGGTACCCCCACTTGACATAGCGCTTCATGGCAAACGTGCTATCCGTGGTAACGCCCAAAAGAGAGTGACACCCCATGCAACTGAGTGTCTCTTCATCATTTTGTAAGCGCAACTGACCATTTTTTGCTTCAATGTACCCTTTGTAACGCCACCCCATAGCATTGTCAAAACCTGCTTTGGCATCTCCTCTGTAGCTTTGCATAGCAGGCAATCCCTCTGCATCAAGCTCTTCAAAGAACTCTTTGTTTGCCAAACGCTCTAACTCTGCGTAGGTCATGGCAACCTCTTTTTTGGCATATCGAAGTTCTTTGAGACGCTTGGAGCCACTCGCTTTATTGTTTACAAAATCGATATAACGCACCGTGTGCAAAAACTCTGTTCCCACAGGAAAGAGCCCTTTGTTAATTTGAATGGATGCCGCTTTTTCGACATATACTTTTTTCGCGTCTCCTTGCAGAGCATCCACGAGAGCATCAAGATTTTTTTTGTATATTTGCAAGTCAAAATTACCTTGCTTGTCTTGCGCAAAAATCTTAGGTAGTTTTATGATAACATCGTCCATAGAACCATTAGTGGGGAAAAATGTCCCCATGAACGGTCGGTAGGTAAAAGCACGCCAAAGGGTAAAAGTGCCATTTTCGTCTCTATCAAAACCCTCATCATCAAAGTTGAAATAGCATCCGAATTTTTTCTGCAAAGCTGCATCATAATTGTTTGTACGAATATATGCAAGGATGTTTTGTGTACTCAAGGAGGCTATTTGGCTACGTCTGTCGATAAAAAGATTTTTGTATGGATTGTGCATCATTTTTTTTGGAAAAAGATAGGCTTTTTGCAAATGGAGTTCATTAAAATAATTTGGCTCTTCGCCATTGGTATGGCACACATAGCAAGGGTTTGTCATATGAGCGTTTTGCTTGGTTTTTGTGTAACACATAGGCGGGATGTAAGCTCCATAGTTTTCAATCGCGCCAAGAGTGGCGGCGAAAACTATAAAAGAGAGACTAAAAAATTTCTTTCGGGAGTCCATGGATATAACCTACAAATCCTCGATTTTCTTCATGTGTAGAGTTTTTCAAAATTTCACTATTGCAGTTGCTTTTTGCATCAGCTCCCTTGCATACATCATCAAAAGGGTGCTGTGCATTGATAAAAATAACTTTTTTATCTTGAACAAGTGCGCCCTCAAGCCCTGTTACCTCACCGCCTGTTGGAAGTGTCGCTATACGTGTGAGATTTTTTCGCTTGACATCATACGCAAAAAGCATGTTGTTAAAATGCAAACCAGTATCTTCACCGATAAGCAAAATATCATCTCCTAAATAAGTGATATTATCAGGGTTAGCGATATAATCGGGGTGACAAAAATACTCATCTTTATAGCGCGCATAATCTTTATCCCCTTTATGCAGCTCTTTGCCCACAACTATAGCATCCATCGTATATGCAGAAGAGTTCTCATCAAGGTTGAGTGCATAAACAGCCCCACACTCATTTTTAGGAATACGGCTAAGGGCTAAAAAGAGCTTGTCATTTTTGGCATCATACGCAATCCCTTCTTCTTTTTTCATGTCTACACTCGCACCCAAGAGTGTTGCATATTTACGACTCTCCAAAAATGCTAAGCCTTGCTTGAATTGTTTTTCATCTTTAAAGTGTCCTGTTTCATCAAACTTTTTTACACGTATATAATACATCTCTGAAGCATCAACTTTTACATATCCCTGTTTTGGCGTTGTGCTGATGTCAAAAAAATCTGTGACTGCTGGTCGTGAAGCGATGATACCTGCAAGCTCTTCATCACTTGCAGAACCAAGCAAAATCCACTCTAAATCGTAAGCAAGGACACCTTTGGTTGAGCGCAACTTAGCAACATAAAGGCTCCCTTTCCAATTTTTTGTAAATGTGGTGATTGGCTCGTCAAGAACAAGCTTAAACAAAGCACAATTTTCCCCATCATCGCTGATATAAATCGTTTTGTTATCTTTTGCTATAAGTGCCATTTCAGGGGCATATTTGCCTGTTACATAGTGCTTGGCAATATCACCTTTTTGGATTCCCGCTTCAACGATATAGCCATAATTGTAAACATTAAATTTTGTATCGCCTAGATATTTTTGTAAATTTGTTTTTGTTTTACAGTAGCTCTCTTTAGCAAAAACAGGATTGCTGCAGTCTAGGTAAAAAGGGCTTTTAGTATCCTCATATATCGACTCGGCACTCGACTCTTCACCACCGAGGTGCGTGTTATAGGAAGTTGTACTTCCTGCGCAAACATTGTTAATTCCATCAATGACGCTAAAATCTATGGTCTCAACTGATAAAACTTTGAGTTTGTTTTGCGCCACAGCCAATTGTGATTTGGTCATGACACCGATGCTCTCTTCAAAATGGGTCACCAAATAGCTGTTCTTGCCCTCATGAAGCACAGAGTTCGAATCTTGTCCTGTACTGATTTTTAACGAGCCGTCTTTATTTTTTAGAGGCTCTCCTTTGTTATCCAACATCGTTCCAAAAGGGTATTTGGCATTTGGCACCAAATCTTCACTGTAAAGTAAAACTTCATAAGAGAGTGGATATCTCGCCTGTTTTTTATCCTCACTTGTTACGGTGACAAAAGGAGAGATGCGAAACGCTTTTTTCTCTTGTGTTGTTTTAGCAATTTCTAGAGGGGCAAAATCTATTTGTTTTCCTGAGTCGCTCAGAAGCACACTTGAAAATGCAATTAAAATAGAGAGGATTTTTTTCATGTCTGGATTCTCCATCGTACAAATTTTCGCAATACTAGCTTGGTAGTATTACGATTTGATAACGCACGAATTTTAAAAAATCAAGTAATATTTTGGAATTATTAAGGCTCATGATTGGAAATATTTCGACCATTTGCTCTAAAAACATTAAGGATTTGCATGTATAAAACACTGTTAATGCTCTTTTTCAGTATGTCAGTTTTTGCTTCTGTTGATGCTACCATAGCAACAAATGTGGCTAGCAATATAAACACAAAAGTCTCTCAGAGTAAAATAGATTCACTCAGCGAGCAACAAAAAGCACTTTTTTCAGAGTACCGTAACGAACTTAGAGAAATTGAGACGCTCAAACTCTACAATGCACAACTACAAAATGTAGTAGATGCGCAAAAAGAGGAGATCAAAACCTTTGATGAGCAAATTATAGAGATTGAAATTACGCAACAACGCATCATGCCTTTAATGAGTCAAATGATTCAAACTCTGCGCTCTTTTGTCGCACAAGATATCCCGTTTCTTCATGAGTTAAGGGAGACCAAACGCCAACAACTTGATACGCTCCTAGCCAAATCCAATCTTACCATCAGTCAAAAATACCGTTATATCATCGAAGCGTATGCTATCGAGATGGACTATGGACGAACAATCGAAACCTATGAAGGCAAACTTGACAACGCACTGAGTGTTAATTTTTTACGCATAGGACGAACGGGACTTTACTACTTGACGCACAACGAAGAGAGTGCTGGTATCTACAATCCAAATACTTCAAAATTTGAACCTCTTGATAAAAAATACAATAAATCTATCAAAACAGGAATCAAAATAGCTCGCAAACAACTTGCTCCACAACTTCTAAAGCTACCTGTTGTAGCAACAAAGGAACAATAATGAAAAAGCTCCTTCTTCTATTTCTATTTTCACCTTTTTTATGGGCTACACAAAGTGACGTAGCGCAAATGCTCGAACAAGCAAAAAACAGTTTTACTACGCAAAAAACAGTCAACCAAGAGCGTGAACAAATCTTTTTGAAAGAGCTTCAAGCACAAAATGAACTTCTTAAAAAAGCCAAAAGTGAAGTGCAAGCGCTTAAAAGCAAAAGCATTGAACTCAACAATATCATAGACGCAAACGAAAAAGTGCTCAGTGAAGCGGAACAAAGACTCATCATGCGTAGCGGAAATCTGGGTGAGCTTTATGGTATCGTCAGACAAAGTTCTGCAGACTTAGCTGCACAACTTACACAAAGTGCCACATCAGCGCAAAATACAGAGCGTTTAGAGTTTCTCAAAGGGATTTCCCAAACAAAAAAACTCCCTAATGCCGAAAAACTTTCTCATTTTTGGTTCATCATGCTCCAAGAGCTCAGCCTGCAAGGTTTTAATGGGACAAGAACACTTGATTTTATCGATGCCGAGGGGAAAATTGTTCAAGAGAGTGTGCAAACCGCAGGTGTTTTTAGTGCTATCACAAAAGATGGTTTTGCTAACTATATCCCTGGCGCACAAATGTTTGCAACTTTAAGCAAGCAACCTTCAAGTGCTTTGACCTCTGTTGCAGTTGATGGATTTTTCGCCAAAACTCCAATCTATGAAACTGTTATCGACCCCACACGAGGGCAACTTCTTGCACTCTTCACGGAAGAACCTAGCTTTGAAGAGCGGATAGACCAAGGTTCTACCATTGGATATATCATCCTTGTCTTGGGAGCACTTGGACTTTTGTATGCGCTGTATCTTGGACTAAAACTCTTACGTGTTTCGCTCTTTATCAAACAAGAAAAAGCTGACTCTTTTATGGCAGAGATTCAAAATACTTACGACAAAACACAACATCAAAGTCTCGACCATATAGAGCTTGCCATGCAAGAGCGTTTGGCCTTTTTCAAGCAAAAAACCCATTCAGGTTTAGCACTTCTAAAACTCCTGGCAGCTGTTGCTCCTCTTTTGGGACTGCTTGGAACTGTCACGGGTATGATTGAAACTTTCTCAGCCATTACACTCTTTGGCACAGGAGATCCAAAGCTTATGGCTGGAGGTATCTCACAAGCACTTGTGACAACAGTTGAGGGGTTAATCGTTGCGATTCCTCTTTTGTTTGTCCATACATTTTTAGCATCAAAAGCGAGTGATATTATGGAAAATCTTAATGGCGCCGCTCTCAAATTGTTAGCACAGCATCAGGCAAAATAATGTGGCTTGAAGAGTTATGGTTTGCACTATTTGAGTTTTTAGATAAAGGCGGGGTCGTTCTTTGGGCGATTCTTGGACTAAGCTTTTACCTTTTTGCGCTTATATTTGAGAGACTGATTTATCTATTTTTTAGTGCAAAAGAGTATGAAGCTGGACTTGTGGAAGCACTGCACCAGCATAGTGTTTTTTTTGAACTCGTTCGTTTAGAATACTTAGCAAAAAAACAGTTTTTTAAACGCCAAAATTTGATTACAATAACTATCGCCATGATGCCACTTATGGGACTGTTAGGGACTGTAACGGGGATGATTGAAGTGTTTGAAGTTATGGCACTCTTTGGAAACTCTAACCCAAGACTTATGGCCTCAGGGGTTGCAAAAGCTATCATTCCTACCATGACTGGCATGGCTGTAGCCGTACTAAGCATATTTGCTTTGTATATTTTAAGAGTATTTGCTATCAAACAGATGAATAAAACTATAAAAAACCTAAAGGAAGTCTACAATGCGACGCTTTGATACACTAGATACTGCTGAGGAAGAAAATCCGATTGACCTCACACCCATGTTAGATGTCGTGTTTATTATGCTGATATTTTTTATCGTAACTTCTAGCTTTGTACGAGAAAGCGGTATCGAGATAAATCGCCCGAGTGCAAAAAGTGCTGTTCAAGTAAAAGATGGCAACATCCTAGTTGCTCTGAGTGAAAATAACGAAATTTGGGTCGATAAACGTATGGTAGATATCAGTGCCGTGCGTGCGAACATCTCAAGGCTCCATGCAGAGATGCCACAAAGCTCCGTGATAGTCCAAGCAGACACTGATGCAAAAAGTGGTATGCTCATAAAGCTCGTAGATCAAATAAAACTTGCTGGCATCGATAATGTATCTGTTGCTGGGACGCAGGAATAACTTGAATGTTTAACAAATTTTTGTCGGTTATTTTGGGCGCTATTGTTACAATAAGCTTTTTTTATATTCTCTCTCTTTTGGTAGTTGACAATGATGATGTCTATAATCAAAAAAGTAAAACTACAAGTTTTGACTTTATTCGCAACAAGCAAGAGAGTGAATTAGAGCCAAAAAGTCGGATAAAACCACCTGTACCAGAGCAAAAAGTTTTGCCATCAGCCCCTAAAATCAACATCGCGCAAAATACTACATCCAAACCAACGCTCACAGCTGTAAAAATCAACACGCCTCAAATAAATTTGCCAACCAACATCAAAGGGGATTTACTTGCAAATGCAAGTGTGGGCGGTGGCAATATGGATATCATCCCTTTGGTTCGCATCCCGCCCATCTATCCTGAAAAAGCTTTGCGTATGCAAAAAGAGGGGTTTGTCAAGATGAGCTTTATCATCAATACAGACGGAAGTGTACGTGATGCCAAAGTTATCCAAAGTGAGCCGAGAAACTTTTTTGACGATGCAGCTCTACACGCGATTCAAAAATGGAAGTTTAAACCAAAGCTTGAAAATGGTATCGCGGTTATTCAAGAAGGGGAACAAACCATCACTTTTAGCCTAGGAAATATGGAACAATGATACGATTACTCTTGAGTACTTTTCTCCTTTTTAGCAGTGTGCATGCAGCAAAAGGGATGAGTCAAACAACCTATAAAACAATCGAGAAAAGCACCATTTTTATGGAACAAAAAGCATATGCAAAAGCCAAAGAGGTGCTAGATATACAAATAGCAAAAACATCTTCTAGTCATGAGTATGATTTGGCATTTTTACATAATGCCCTCGCTTACTATTTTATCGAGACAAATAACTACAAAGAAGCTATAAAATCCTACCAAAAAGCGCTCTCTTATAATGCCCTGCCAGAGTCTATGGCAACAAATACACTCTACATGATTGCACAACTCAGTCTGCAGATAGAAAACTACAAACAAAGCTTACGCTACCTTGAAGATTACCATAGCGAAAACAACATAACGCACGCAAGTGCGAAGTTGATGATGGTGAACTATCTTAGTTTAGAAGAGCCTAAAAATGCTCTTCTTTGGGTTGACAAGACGATTAGCCTTGAAAAAAAAGTTGATTTATCTCTTTTACAAAATCGCCTTGCCCTAGAGCTGCAATTAGAGCTTAACGCCCGCGCTGCAGAGACATTGCAAACGATAATTACCGAGTTTAAAGTCGATAAAAGTTACTTCAAACAACTAAGTTATTTGTATCAAAAAATGGGTGATGAAAAAAAAAGTGTCGCAATTTTAGAGTCTGCTTATCAAATTGGCTTGCTCAACGAGTATGATGAGCTAATGCTTTTAGCACAGCTTTTACACTATCAAGGGGCAAGTATTAAGGCTATTAAAGTTTTACAATCTATGAAGCATGAACAGATAAAAGAGCTTGAACGCCTTGAGTATCTCTCAAGACTTCAGCTACTCGCTCAAGAGACACAAGGTGCCATCAAAACGCTTCAAGAAATTTATAAACTCACCAACCAACCAAAAACAGCGCTTCTTATTGCACAAATTTACGCCGAGCGAACAAACTGGGCGGAGTGCGAAACACATGCAAAAAAAGTTAAAAATGAGGAGGGGCAGCTTATGCTTGGCATTTGCCTTAGCGAGCAAAAAAAATACCCTCAAGCCATAAATGTTTTTACAAAACTCTCTCAAAATGAAAAATACAAAAATCAAGCAAAAATGTGGCTTGACTCCATAACACACTCAACGCATTAGAACAAAAACAACAACTTTTATTAAGTTTTCAAGGGGTAAAATCCCCGCACTACAACCAATAAGGAGAGACAATGTTAGTTTGTGACTGTAACGATGTGCATTATGATACAATCAAAAGAGCTGTTCAAAAGTATGGAGATAATGTTGAGGCTATCATCGAAGCTTGTGATGCTGGAACTGCTTGTGAGTGTTGCTTAGAAGATGACTGCAGCAAAGTAGAATTGCCACTCCCTTTGGCGATTAAAAAAGCTTTAGCAGAAATATAATAGGCAAATTTTAATCCCTATATAAAAAAACTTCTCTATAATTATCCTAAATTATGGAGAAGTTTTTATGCATTACCCCAACGAGTGGACACAAAAAGAGTTCTTGCAAAATAAAAAAGTCCTAGAAAAAAAAGGGGTGCAAGTCGTACTTATCGATACCATCCTCTCTCCAATAGACAAAGCACAAACCCAAACTTATAACCCTCATGAACTCCAAAAACTCCCCGATGGAAGCGTTTTCGTTTTTTACTGCGACAGTGGAAAAGCGAGCTTAGAGAGACTTCAAGAGTATAAAACAAAGTTTCCACGCCATCACTGCATCTCGCTTAAAGGTGGAAGAGGCTACTGGCGAAAAAACATGACACCACCAGAAGAGATATAGTTGATGCTTACAACACTCCAATACAACCAATTTTTAGAGCGATTTTTAGAACAAGTTCACATGCATGAGTTTTATGAGGCTCATGAGAGTCTTGAAGCCATTTGGTTTGCAAGACGTTTTGAAGAGAGTGATGAAATAAAGCTCTTAAAAGGGTTTATAAACGCTGCCGTGAGCTTTGAGCTTCGCAAAAGAGGCAAAGAAAACTCTGCGAAAAAAGTATGGAAAAATTACCTTAAATACAGACAACTTTTGTATAAAATAGAATCCCCCTATAAAAATAAGTACCACGCTATTGCCAGAGATATCCAAGCGATAAACGATATCAAAAATATTTTTTGATATAATCGCAAAAAAATCAAGGAGCAACCAATGGAAATATCCCCATATACAGATATGGCAATCATGTATGGCAGCGAATACGGCCTAAAAATAATCTCGGCGGTACTTATTTTCGTGATAGGAAAATGGGCAATCCATAAAATTACTGCCTTAAGTAAAAAGCTAATGCTCAAATCAAATGTTGATGAAACTTTGGTAGATTTTTCACAAAGTGTTATCTATTTCGTCCTCTTAATCATGGTGATTTTAGCTTCACTGAATGCTCTTGGGATTAACACCACATCATTTTTAGCTGTTTTTGGCGCTGCCTCTCTTGCAGTTGGTTTGGCTTTGAAAGACTCTCTCTCAAACATTGGCGCAGCTGTTATCATCATCCTCTTTAGACCTTTTAAAGTTGGCGACCTCATCCAAGCTGGCGGCGCAAATGGGACAGTTGAGGATATCAATCTTTTCTCTACCGTCCTTATCGCTGCTGATAAAAGTATGATTATCGTTCCAAATTCAGCCATTATTGGTGGTAATATTGTCAATTTTTCTAACCGCGAGATTCGCAATGTTGAGTATATCATTAGCATTGGTTATGAGGATGATTTAAAGCTTGCCAAAGAGATATTAATGCAAATCATCAAAGAAGATGCACGCACTTTACAAGACCCGCCTCCTGTGGTAGCCGTGGGCAAACTCGCACAAAATTCTGTCGATTTTATCTTTCGTGCATGGGTAAAAAGCGACGATTATCTAGATGCTTACTCTGATATGCTTGAAAAAGTTAAACTAGCATTTGATGAAAAAGGGATTTCTGCTCCTTACCCTCAAATGGATATTCACATGAGCAATACAGAAAACCAAAAAGGAAAATAACTTGAAAAAAATACTTTTAAGCCTTATAGTAGCCACCTCTGCAGTGATAGCCGCAGAATCTCAAACAAATGAAAATGTTTTTGTCACTCATACCGAGCTAGGGTATATCGAGACACAAGGAAACACAAAAACACAAACCTTTAATCTTGATGCAAAAGCAAAAAAGAACTGGGAGAACAACGCTCTGTCTTTACTTTTTGACGCGCAGTATGCTTCAGACCAAGATATTGAGACAAAAAACAAGTTTGTTACAGAGCTTGAATACGATTATTCTTTTACGCAGCAATTAGCCTTTAGTTATTTAGCTGGCTTCAAGCAAGATAAATTTTCTGGCTATGCTTACCAAGCATACACAGGTCCAGGTGCAAGATACACCCCTATAAAAGGAGAAATTCACAACCTAAATCTAGATGGAAGTATCCTTTATTCCCAAGATGACAAAGAAGATACGAACTATGGTCCAACGGGAGCTATCATAGTCTATCCAAATCCTGCAGCCATCTCCACAGTCACAACAACAAGTGGTACAGTAAAATCATACGGTTCTTTTAGAGCCAAAGCAGTTTATAATTGGCAGATATTTGACAATCTCAAATTTGATCAAGAACTCAACTACAGAGTCTCATTTGAAGATGCAGAGAACTTCTTTATTTTTTCAAAAACAGGATTTACAAGTAAATTTTCAGATATGTTCTCAGCTGGGTTAAGCTACAAAATAGACTACATCAACCAAGCAGCTATTGGCAAAGATTATACAGATAGAACATTTACAGCAAATCTCATTATAGATTATTAAAGATATAGGGAGTCTTCCCTATATTTCGACTTTTTAAAACTACTTTGCTATAATTTTGCTTATGAAAATACTTCTTTTTTTACTTCTTACACAAACTCTTTTTGCCCTCGTCTCTGTGATTCCTGTCGATATAGGGGATGACGTCGGGCTTCATGGAAAACTTGGAATTTCTCTTGAGACGAAACGGGGCAACACCGAAAAAGATAACTACAAAACCTCACTAAGAGCAACCTATGACAGCAATGCAAGTTATGTAACATGGATGGAACTCTCAGGAGAGTACAGACAAACTAACGGAGTTGAAGATACAAATAAACTCTACTCCCATGTCAGGTATATCCATAAAATAACCAAGCAAACCCTCAGAGCTGAAGCGTTTGTGCAAATTCAAACAGACAAATACAAACTGCTTCAAGAGCGAACGCTAGGCGGAGCAGGAGGACGGTTTAAAATCTTTGAAGTATTAGAAAATGCCAAAGGCTACGGAGGGATTGGCGGATTGTATGAAAATATAAGCTATTTGGATAATTCCACTGAAAATAATGTAAGACTCAACAGCTATTTGGCATACACAATCCGCTTCAATGAAAAATCCTCTTTTTCTTATATTTTCTACTATCAACCCTTATTTGAGGACTTCAACGATTATGCTCTTTCTCATGATATTGAGCTGCAACTCCATATTTACAAACAATTTTATCTCAAAGTTTCAGCCTCCTACGACCTAGACTCCAAGCCACCTTTGGGTGTAAAAAATGAAGATTTTGCTCAAGAAACCATGTTTATTTTTAATTTTTAAGAGAGAACTCACTCTCCAAATTTTTTGTCATTTTTTATTTACGCAATGCTCTCAAAAGCGGCTAAATGAGACTCAGATGCACCCAAAAGTTTCACGTATACGCTATCAAGCATTGCCACTTCAGTCTCTTCGATAGTTGCGTACAAATCAGCGATATCTGTCTCTTCGATTGCTATGCCTACAGCTATTGCACTATCTACTCCAACCGAACCTTGTGCCAAAAGTGTATCATAGAGACTTTGAATTTCAACATTTGAAAATAGACCTACTTCTGTAGAGAGCAAGCTTGTATCAACACCGAGTGTTGCCGCTGTTTTTAGGAGCGTATCATAATGTTTTTGCTCAGAATCCGATATTTTATCAAACTGGATAAGCCCAGTTTGCTCAAAAAGCGTATCATAAATATCTCTTGCCATTTTCTCCTCTTCTATCATAAAGAGTAAATTACTAACATCCACATCTGCCAAAGGCTCTCCCACTAAAGTGTCAACTTGACAACTATTTTGTAAAGTATCACTTTTTTGGTTTTGTTGTTTTTGTGCTACATTTTTCATTTTGTAACTCCTTTTTTTGTTTTGATAGGAGTATTGTTTCGTATTTGGATTAGCGAAGTGTTAGCGAAGCGAATATTTTTACTTAAAAAGTGACCTTACGCACTTTTGTAAAAAGAGCGTAAAA
>DJAA01000014.1 GCA_002428085.1 Sulfurimonas sp. UBA6014
TTATTGTCCCGCCCTAGCACACCTGACATAAAACTCATTTGTCTTATCGTAGTAGCCGGAATTGCCAAAGTTAAAGTACACGTACCAAGCGTACTGAGAATCTGAAACATAAGGAGATGACGACCAATAAACGCTAGAAGCAACATTTTTAAAACCTTCTTTTATGGCTGGATTAACCTTACTATAGTCAGCTAAACTCTCCAATTCACTTATAGTTGGTAAATACCAATCGTTATAACCTCCATGTGTTAAGTTTTGACAGTACGCTTTTGCATCTTCCCAATCTTTTTGTACACTTTTTGCAGCACTATCATCTTGCCACATCAAACCTGTTGCACTATCATGCACTATCTCTTTTGAATTGTCTCGGGTTAGTGTAGATTTTTTCTCTACTTTTTCCATTTTTGGAGCTTGTAGCGTTTTGTCTATCACTATCTCATACGCACTTAAATGCAGGGCTAGCAAGGTTGCTAGTAGTAGGGGTTTTATCATTTTATTTTCTTTTGTTGAAATTCGATGATGATTATAACTTTTTTCGGGTAAGTTTTTCTTGTAACATGTGGAAAATTTAGTTTGGCACCATCGCAAGAACAAAAGAGCTTCTAAATGGAGAGAGCGTTACTTTTTCGTACCCCAAAAAAGGATAAAAAGAATCAGCCAAGCGGCAGAGACGAGGATGATACATGCACCCGACGTGAGGTTGAAGGTGTAGGAGAGCCAGAGTCCTGTAAGGGTGAAAAAGGAGGCTATAAAGCCTGATGTTATCATCATGGAAGAGAGTGATGAGGAGATGTTTTGTGCGATATATATCGGGATGGTGAGAAGTGCAATGACCAAAATCAGCCCCACCACTTTGATGGCGATGACGACGGTGAGTGCACTGAGGATGAGTAAAAGCGTATAAAAAAATGCAACATTTACTCCGCTGAGCCTTGCGTACTCACTGTCATAAGAGACTGCCAAAAAGCTTCTATACCAAAATGTCAAAACTAAAATGATGACTCCAAACAAACCGCCCATGAAGTACAAATCACTTCTTTGCACCGCTAAAATCGACCCAAAAAGATAGCTCATGAGGTCTACATTGTAGCCTGGAGTGAGGTCTATAAGGATGATGCCTATCGCCATCCCCACCGCCCAGATAAGCCCTATGAAAACATCTATCTTTTCTCTTTGGTTGATGGTTACAAATGCCATGAAAAGAGCTACGATGACCGCAAAAACAGAGGTGCCCAAAAATATAGGAATCCCTGTAAATATCGCAATCCCTATACCGCCATAAGCGGCATGTGCGATGCCTCCTGCTAAAAAAACCATTCGGTTAGCTACGATGAGTGAGCCGATAATTCCCGCAGTAAAGCTTACTAAAAGCCCTGCAATGATGGCATTTTGTATAAATTCGTATGAGAGCGCTTCTATCATTTACCTTTCCCCATCATCTGTAAAAGTTCCACTTCACAAATGTGTTCTGTTGGAATGTCAAACTCTTTTTTCATAGAGCTCAAGTCATGAAAGGCCAGTTTTCTGTTGATGTGCGCGACTTTGCCAGCGTACTCTAAAATCACCGAGAGGTCATGACTGATGACCACAATCGTGATGTGTTTGTTCAGTTCACGCAAAAGTTCATATATCTGTTTTTGTCCGTCGGTGTCGATGTTTGAGGTGGGTTCATCGAGGATGAGGATTTTAGGGTCAGAACAAAGGGCTCTTGCTATCATGACACGCTGACGCTGTCCGCCTGAGAGTGAACCTATCTTTTTTTGCGCAAAATCTTCCATGCCAACTTGTTTTAAGACATACAGTGCATGGGCGATTTCGCTTTTTTTGTATCCAAAAAGTGAAGGTTTGTGCGAGTGATGCCCCATCATGACAACTTCGATGGCTTTGATGGGAAAAGTGAGGTTTACATTGGTATTTTGAGGGACATAACCGACATGAAAAAGACTTTTCTCAAGAGGTTGATTCAAGACTTCTATACTCCCTTTTTGAAGTTTGTTTATCCCCAAAATGAGCTTTGCTAACGTGCTTTTTCCGCCACCGTTTGGACCGATAAGGACCAAAAAATCTCCCTTATCGACTCTGAGATTTATATCTTGTAAAACCAAATCTTTATCGTACGCGAAAGAGAGATTTTTTATCTCTATCACAGGAGATTTTTTATTTGTTTGCAATTGCTTTTGCCATATTTATAAGATTTTGTGACCACAACGGGCTTAAAGGAGAGATTTTCTCAATTCTCACATTTGCCTCTTTGGCGATTATGCTGGCACTTTTATCGGAAAATTCAGGTTGTGTAAAAATCGCTTTGACCTTCTCCTCTTTTGCCTCTTTGATGAGCATAATCATCTCTTTTGGTTTTGGATTTTTCCCCTCAACTTCCACGGCAAACTGCGTAAGGTTATACTCTTTTGCAAAATATCCCCATGAAGGGTGAAAAACCATAAACTTCGCTTTTGGCTGTGTCTCTTTCAAAATAGCACGTATCTCTTTATCCGTAGCACGAATCTCTTCTAAAAACAGATCAAAATTTGCCTTATACAACGGTTTATTTTGGGGGTCAAGCTGGACTAACGTCTCAAAGATAATCTTTGCCATCACAGCAACATTTTTTGGAGACGTCCATATATGCGGGTCTAAATTTTCATGTAAAGCCTCAGTCTTATGCTCATCTTTGTGCGCACCGTGATGATGTGCACGTATCCCTATTTTTTGGATTCCTTGACTCATGTCAACAAACTTCAGACGTGGAGTTTGCGACTTGAACTTTGCAAGCCAAACCTCTTCAAACTCTACTCCCACGCTAAAATAGACATCTGCTTTAGAGAGTGCAATCATTTGAGACGCTTTTGGCTCATACGCATGAGGAGAGCTGCCTGGAGTCACCATCAGCGTGACATCAACCAAATCTTTTGCAATCTTTTCAACAAAAGTTTTCTGCGGCACAATACTCACCACTACAGCAGGCTTTGCAAACATCTGAGATGCAAACACGACAGACAAAATAAAAAGTAATTTTTTCAAAACGATATCCAATACTTATTTTTAAAGATGAAATCATACTTTTTATCTACTTAAATGCGACTTAGTTGCATTTAGTCTGCTTAAGGGCTAGGGTATTCTTGTTTTTTATTAGACTTCTTTCATGACCTACTTTTAGATTGCTTCACTTCGTTCGCAATGACAGCTATAGCGAGGCAATGACGGCTATTGCGAGGCAATGACGGCTATTGCAAGGCAATTACGGCTATTGCGAGGCGAAGACGGCTATTGTGAGGCAAT
>DJAA01000042.1 GCA_002428085.1 Sulfurimonas sp. UBA6014
ATAAATGACAAATACAACATTAAATTGGCTCCAAAAAAATAAATATGATGCAAGCGACTTCAATCTGCAAGGTAACTACGGGAACACTGCACTTATGAAAGCATCACGTGAAGGCAACGTAAAAATAGTAAGTGAACTTTTAGAATCAGGGGCAGATATAAGACTTAAAAATGTTGATGGAAATACAGCCCTTTGGTTGGCTTGCTTTGGTGAAAATCCAGAAGTGGTAAAAATGCTTATTGATGCAGGAATAGAAATAGACACGCTCAATGTAAATGGAGTCACGCCTTTAATGTACGCCGCTTCGAGTGGAAAAGAGTCTATGGTCAAAATGCTTTTAGACGCAAAAGCAGATGTGAGTATTAAAAATTTGGATGACTTTACGGCACTCGACCTTGCAGTCACACCAAAAATTTTAAAAATGCTAAGAGAAAAACTATGAACCCTCAAAGTGCTAAACGCTCACTTGCACACCTGTGTAAAAAAAAAGTCCCTGTATTTTTATGGGGACCTCCGGGTATCGGCAAATCATCTATCGTTGCTCAAATAGCTGCGGAGCAAGGTATCGCTTGTATTGATTTACGTCTCTCTTTGCTTGACCCGACGGACTTACGAGGTATTCCATTTTTTAACCCTACTGAAAACACCGCTTTATGGGCACCTGCATCTTTTTTACCTGATGGCAGCCAAGAAAACGGTATATTGTTTCTTGACGAGCTCAACACAGCAGCCCCAATGGTTCAGGCTTCAGCATATCAGCTGATTCTTGACAGAAAGATTGGTGAGTACACTCTTCCTGATGGCTGGTCAATTGTAGCTGCCGGAAACCGTGAGAGCGACAGAGGCGTTGTATTTCGAATGGCAGCACCTTTAGCAAACCGTTTTGTGCATCTTGAGATGGAAGCGAATGTTGAAGATTGGCGTAACTGGGCAATAAGTGCAGAGATTGACCCCTCAATAGTTGCTTTTATATCGCATCGTCCAGATGCCCTTTTTGCCTTTGATACAAAAAATGACAACCGTTCTTTTGCTACGCCACGTACTTGGTCCTATGTAAATGAGATAATCTCATCATCTCCTGAAGAAGATTTGATTATGCCTATGGTAAGCGGCGCAATCGGAGAAGAGCTTGCAGCTTCTTACTTAGGGTTTCGCTCTGTTGCCGGTGACATACCGAATATTGACTCTATTTTAGACGGAAGCTGCGTTGATGTTCCAGAGGATGCATCAGCCCTCCATATTTTATGCGCCTCATTAGCAATGCGTATAACGAACTCTACAGGCTCAAAAAAGCTCAATAACCTTGTAAAGTATACGCTGAATCTTCCCGGAGAATTTGCCGTTATGATAATTGGGGACCTGAGAGAGCGTCATATAGAACTTGACCATGTTGAGAGTTGGACTCTTTGGATGCGTAAATTTAACAACCTGTTGCACTAATGAATCACGAAAAACTTCTAGTCAAGGCTAAAAGTCAACTCACACTCAAGCATCCATACTTCGGTATGCTCGCTTCTAGACTAAAGCATGAAAGCAGTGATAAAACCACAGGGTATGCCAGTAACGGTGTAAGGTTTTTATATAACCCTGACTTTATTGCTAGACGGACTATTGAAGAAATTATGTTTATTTTGACAAACTGTGTTATGCATCATATCTTGTCACACCAACAAAGACAGCTAAACCGTCGTGGTGCATTGTGGCAGCTTGCAACCGACTACGCGATAAACAACTTGCTTTATAAAAATGGCGTAGCAATTCCTCAAGGTGCAAACTACAATGAAGAGTATAAAGGGATGTTTGCTGAAGATATTTACGAGTTGCTAAAAACTGACTATTTTGCTGACGCAGATGATGCTTTTGATGAGAATGATGTCCCAAATGAAAACAATGCATCAAACTCTTCGGCAAAAACCCAAGACTCTGATGCATTTTCAAATCTGGATAATATTGATGATGAACTTGACCCGACTACAGAGTCAGAGTGGGATTATGCTGCTTCAGTTTCTAAAGAACTGGCGATGCGTAAAAGTGTTTTACCCTCAGGCTTTGAGAGATTGGCAAAAAAAATAAAAATCAACGATGTTGACTGGAGGTTTGAGCTTTACAACGCAATTAACCGTCATATGAGAAACAACTATGCCTTTATGCCACCAAATAAAAAGCACCTTTATCGCGGTTTTTGTCTTCCATCATTAACGAGTGATACACTCAGTCTTTGTGTAGCTGTTGATACATCCGGCTCTATTAACGATGAGCTTTTAGGTGCGTTTATGACAGAGTTTCAAAATATAATGCAGAATTTTCCTGCTGTAAAAATAGAACTTATAATAGCCGATGCAAAAGTACATGCCCACTATACGTTTCAAGGGGGAGAGAAGATGAACTTTGCACTCAAAGGGGGTGGAGGAACGGATTACCGCCCGGTTTTTGACTATATAGACGCGAATCTTCCCATGAATACGATGTTGCTTTATTTTACGGACGGGGATGGATGGTTTCCTAAATATCCTCCGGCGTATGAGGTACTTTGGGCACTTTCTCGAAAAGCAAAAGTACCTTTTGGACGACCTTTAGTAATCTTTAATTAAAAAAAATTTGATACAAAATCAGAAGAACCATAAACAAAGATGAGC
>DJAA01000026.1:0-172 GCA_002428085.1 Sulfurimonas sp. UBA6014
TACACCTTGAAATTCTTGTTGATAGGATGAAAAGAGAGTTTTCTGTTGATGCTGAAGTGGGTGCTCCACAAGTTTCATACCGTGAAACTATCAGAGATTCAGTCAACCAAGAGTACAAATATGCAAAACAATCAGGTGGTCGTGGTGCGTTTGGACACGTTTATTTGACAGT
>DJAA01000026.1:293-445 GCA_002428085.1 Sulfurimonas sp. UBA6014
ATGGAAGATATTGATGTTTCACTTTATGATGGCTCTTACCATGATGTCGACTCAAATGAGATGGCGTTTAAACTTGCTGCTTCTATGGGATTTAAAGAGGCTTGTAGAAAAGCAAGACCTGCGATATTAGAGCCGATGATGAAAGTTGAAGT
>DJAA01000026.1:468-722 GCA_002428085.1 Sulfurimonas sp. UBA6014
CGTGGACAAATCAGCAACATGAGTGACCGTTCAGGCAATAAAATCGTTGATGCATCGGTTCCTCTTGCAGAGATGTTTGGCTACTCAACAGACCTTCGCTCTGCTACGCAAGGCCGTGCTACATACTCTATGGAATTTCACCATTATGAAGAAGTTCCAAGAAATGTATCTGAAGAAATTCAGAAAAAACGAAACGGTTAATTCTCAAAACACTTCCATTTTTGGAGGTGTTTATTTTTCACAAATAAGCTCCC
>DJAA01000026.1:732-4090 GCA_002428085.1 Sulfurimonas sp. UBA6014
AATACTTATATACTTGAGCGCGTAAGATCGGTAAAGAACTACAAAAAATAACTAGGCTTTATTATGAAAAATTTTATTCTTTTATTTTTACTATCATCATTTTTGCTCGCACAAAATCCAAAGCCTTACGCACCCCTCTCAGATGTAATATATAACAATTCGAACGCTATAGAGCAGCTCAAATATATGAATAAATTTGAACCATTAAGAGAAAAAATTGAGCACTATATCGTTGAAGTCGAGAGAGCCAAAAAAGAGGGTTTTCGGATTGAATCAAGTCATGATATGGGTGCGCAAAAGGTCTATTTAGGACAACTTAGAGAGTTGATAAAAACCCATGAGTATTTTATAAGAGTTGCGAATAGTAGTTTTGAAGAGTCTTTATCGAGCGAAGATAGTCCATTGTTTGAGAGTTTGATTCATTCTGGCTTGATAAATGTACAAGAAAATAAGTTAAAAATACGAAACTATTATCTGCAGCATAGTGAGGAGATAAACACTACTGGAGTCATTCAAACTATTTTAGATGAAGAAGAGGCAAAAGAGAAGAAAATAATTTCAAAAGTGCCTCGCTCAGCAAAAAAACAGGAAGAATCAAAAATACAAAGAATAAGAAAAAATGATAAACTTAAACAAGAAGCACTCCAAAAATCTCTTGAAGAAGAGGCTACTAGAAAAAAAATACAAATTAGAGAAAATCAGATAAGAGAGCTAGCTAATTGACATGTCAATCCAGTGAGATGCCTCATTCTCTAGTGGTCGTCCTTGGAGTGTCAAATAAGGTTTGTAGTGAGATTTGTAGGCTAAAGAGGGGCACGCCTCAACGTAGTAGCCTAGATAAATCCATTTTTTCTTGGTTTTTTTGGCAAATTTAATTTGATTATAGAGGGAGAATTTTCCTAGTGAATATTGGGTGTAGTCAGGGTCATAATAAAAATAGATAGAAGAAATCCCATATGCAAGGATGTCTATTAAATCAACTCCGACAAGCTTATTTTCATCAAAATATAAAACTTCATACCCAAAATTATTGTATCCGTTGATAAACGAGTTGTAGTAGTGCTCTGGAGTGCTCTCATGAAAATCCCACCCTTTTTTATCGCTCATAAAGAGATGGTATTTTTTAAATAAATCTAAATGTGCTTGTGTCAAGCTTGGTTTTTGTATAAAACTCTTGAGCTGCGCTCCTTTCTTCATCACTCTTCTTTGTGACTTTGAAAAAGTAAAGTTTTCTACATCGATTTTTATGCTTTGGCACTCTTGACATGATGAGCAAATGGGTCGAAAATACATTTTTCCAAAACGTCGAAACCCATGCTCTACAAGCTCTTCGCAATGAGATGCATCACAGTTGTCAATAATTTTATAGTGTGTTGTTTGCTCTTTATCTTTAAGATAAGAGCATGTGTCTTGCATGGAAAATTCTTTCAGTAAATTCATGAGCAAAGTTTGACATAATTTCTTTTAAATATCTAGTAAATGGGGGTCATTTTGGAACTGTATTTAAAACATAAAACGGTTATTTTAAGAACACTTGGCGCACTTATGATTATAGTTGGTATTTTTGTCCATTTTTGGGCAGCACCCAAAGAAGAAATCTCTGAGATTGAGTTAGCAGCTGCAAATGTAGCGAGAATAGAAGCAAGTGTTGCAAGTCAAAGTGGCGGCAAAGTAGTAGCTAAACCTAGTATGTCTGAATTTGTAGAGGAGTTAAAAAATGCCCAAGAGATGCAAGCACGATACATAACAATCATTTTTACAATTCTTGGAGTTGGATTTTTAGGGTATAGCTTTAAAAAAAAAGAGCCTGAAATCTCATAATATTTAAAGAAACATTTTACTCCGTAAAAGCGATACTCTTGTTTTGCGCTATTAGAACATCTTCTATCATTTGGTCTATGTCTCCATCAAGGATGCCTGATACGTTTGAATAGGCTTGATTGCTTCTTGAGTCTTTTATTTGTTGGTAGGGTTGTAAAACATACGAGCGAATTTGATGTCCCCATCCTATTTCACTTTTTGGAATGCCATTTTTTTCCGCTTTTTGGGCTTCTAACTCTAGTTCATAAAGCCGTGACTTAAGCATTTTCATCGCAGTTGCTTTGTTTTTGTGCTGACTTCGGTCATTTTGACACTGGACTATGACGTTGGTGGCAATGTGCGTTATGCGTATGGCAGATTCTGTTTTATTGACATGCTGTCCGCCAGCCCCACTTGAGCGGTAAGTATCGATGCGAATATCTCTATCTTCTATGACAATATTGATATCATCATCCACTTCAGGGGAGACCATGACCGAACAAAAAGAGGTGTGTCTTTTAGCATTGGAGTCAAAAGGGGAAATTCTCACAAGGCGGTGGATGCCGTTTTCAACTTTGAGATAGCCATACACATTTTCGCCTGAAACCATGATGGAGACATCTTTTATCCCCGCTTCTTCACCGCTTTGGTAGTCAAGCACGTCGACTTTAAATCCATGGTTTTGTGCCCAATGTTTGTACATTCTTAGAAGTATCTCCGCCCAGTCTTGGCTCTCTGTTCCGCCAGCTCCAGGGTGGATGGAGAGGATGGCATTGTTTGCATCATTCTCACCGCTGAGGAGGACTTCTATCTCCATATTTCGTATAAGACTCTCTAGTTTTGGAGCGTCTTTGTACAAAGCTGCGATAGACTCTTCGTCGTTTTCATCTTTTGACATATCGTAAAGCTCGCAAGCATCGTTTGCTGCATTCTCGGCGAGAAGAAATTTTTCGAGTTTTCTTTGGAGTTGCGTTTTTTCTTTTTGGACTACTGCGGCATTTGCAGCATCATTCCAAAACTCTTGATTGTTCTCAAGTTCCTTGATTTCAAGCACTCTTTTTTTGATTTTTTCAGGTTCAACAACCCCTGCAATATTTTTAATTTTTATCGCTACGTTTTTTAAAAGTTCTGTATATTCGTAATCATCCATAAAGCCAATCCAATAGTGTATAATTGCCAATTATATTGCACAGAGGCTTAAAATGAAGATTATTTCGTCCCCAAAAGAGTTACAAGAGTATTTGCAAAACACCATGCGGACCATCGGTTTTGTCCCAACTATGGGTGCTTTGCATGAAGGGCATATTTCACTCATTCGCCAAGCAAAAAAAGAAAATACACTTGTTGTCGTCTCCATCTTTGTAAACCCGACTCAATTTTTAAAAGGGGAAGATTTAGAAAAATATCCTAAAAAAGATGAAGCTGATAAACAGATATGTAAACTCAGCGGCGTTGATGTTTTATTTTTCCCTCATGTAAGCGATATGTACACCGAGGATGAAGTGAGTGTTCTCGCCCCAAAGGTAAGAGGATATGTCCTTGAGGGTGCAAGCAGACC
>DJAA01000026.1:4124-10460 GCA_002428085.1 Sulfurimonas sp. UBA6014
CCTACAAATGCCTATTTTGGAAAAAAAGATGCACAGCAGCTACATCTCATCTCGCTCATGGTCAAACAAATGTTCATGAGAGTAAACATTGTCCCTGTTGAGACAGCCAGAGCAAGCGATGGTTTGGCACTCAGCAGCCGAAATGTTTATCTTGCTGCGCATGAGAGAAAAGAAGCACTGAAGATACCAGCTTCTTTGTATGAAGCGGGAAAGATGGTAAGCCTGAGAATTTTAGATACAAAAACAATCATCAAGAAAATGAGAGAAACGCTAGAGCCCCTTGAGGTCTCTTATGTGGCAATACTCAACCGTGATTTTGAGATAATACGGCATGTAGAGATAGGCAACACCTTGATTCTTGTTGAGGCAAAAGTAGGAGAGACGAGATTACTCGACAATATTTGGCTCTGAGGGAGCTAGTAGTTTCTCTTGGGGTATCTCCGCTATTTTCTCTGGCTCTGATGGGCTTAAAAATCCCTCTTCAACCATAACATCAAGCGTTTTTTTAAATACGGGAACAGCTGTTTGAGCGGCAAATTGACTCACTTTAGGTTCGACTACAACGACTCCAATGGTGTAGTGATGTTTTGCGTCGTTGGCAAAGCCTACAAAAGATGTGTTGTAGCGATTGACATACGCGCCATTTTCAACCATGTGTGCTGTTCCTGTTTTGCCACCGATTTCTAACCCTTGCGTTTTGGCTTTTATCCCTGTCCCATCTGTGACGGTTTTGATGAGAATTTGTTTCATCTTCGCAGCTGTAGAGCTTTTTATCACTTGAATTTGTTCCTCGTACGGGGTTAAAATCTCATGTTTTTGTTCGTCAATAAAACTATGAACTATTTTAGGAGATACCATTCTGCCATTATTGTTAAATGTGGTGTAGGCACGCATAATTTGCATAAGATTTGCTCTTATCCCATAACCGTAGGAAGCTGTTGCTTTATAAATCTCGTTTTCGAGTCGTGCGGCACTTGGAATAGAACCCCTTTTTTCATAAATCATATCATCGGTAGATTTTTGTGAGAGACCAAAATTTTGAAGACCTTGATTAAATTCATAGCCTGATAATTTTTGTGCAAGTTGTGCGATGCCGATATTTGAAGAGTAGACGATGACATCTTCCGCGCTCAGCAAGTCCATTTTATGCTCATCTGTGATGGTTTTTCTCCCAACTTGAAATCGCCCATTATGTCCATTGACTAAGTCATAGGGATTGACGAGTCCTTTGTCTAAAAGGAGTGAAAAGGTGAGTGTTTTGATAACGCTTCCCGGTTCAAAACTGTACTCAGTCATACCGCAATTTAAAGAGGAATAGTCTTGCACATGAATCTCTTTTGGCAAATATCGGTTCGAGCTCGCAAGCGTTAAAACATCCCCATTGCTAGAGTTTATGACTGCTGCCATAATCTCCTTTGCATCGAGGGTTATCTTCATGATGTCGCACATGTTTTCTATTTTTATTTGCAGTGCTACAGGGATGTTGAGTTTGACATCCAAGCCGTTTATAGCAGGTTTTGTAAAGCTTTGTTTATTTAAAATGATATAGTTGTTCACATCACGCGGACCTCTACTGCTAGCATCTTGTCTCGCAGAGAGCTCTATATCAAATCGTTTTTCAAGCCCTTTGACCCCTTTTGTAAGGGTATAACCATCCTCTTCTATTTTATGTGGGTAGCCCAAGATAGGTGTTAAAAGGTTTCCATATGGATACTCTCTACTCTCACCACTTTCCAAAATACTGAGTCCATGGAGTGTTCTTTGCCCTGTTTTTTTGTTCTCAATTGAGATAAAAACATCCAATCTTCGAAGCTCAAAAGCAAGTCTTTTGAGATACTGCGCTTGTTTTTCTGCGATATCGTAGCTTAAGACGACAACACCACTTCTTTTAGAGAGCCTTTTTTTGATCTCACTTTGGCTTATTCCTGAATAGATGCTAAAGAGTTCTACAAAAAGCTCTTTTTTTTGCGGGTCTATATAATGGGTGTTTACAACAGCTTTGTAGAGTTTTTTTGTTGTAGCGATGTGAAAGCCATCTGCACTGATGATGCTTCCTCTTTCGGCTTTGGAGTTTTCTTCTGTGTATAAGGATGGGAGTTCACGAGATTTGAGAACTGTGATAAGCATGGCACTCAAAAATATAAAAAATCCCAATCCAAGAAGGGCGTAGAGGAGAAGGATTTTTTTGCTTTTGTTTTGATTTAGCATGCTAGGAGTTTTATAGCTGTGTTCTGCCTAATTCTTTGTATGCATTGATAGCTTTGTTTCGTATCTCAAGCATAAGTTTCATACTCGTCTCAGCTTTGCCGATGGCTAACGCTGCCTGATGGAGGTCTTTTACCTGTCCCGTCGCCAAATCACCTATGGCTGTTTCACTCTCTATTTGAAGCTCATTGACTTCATTGAGCGCAGATTTTAAATGCTCGGCAAACGCATCTCCACCACTCTCAGATTCTTCAATCCAGCCCTTTTGTTTTACTAACTCGGCAGTCGATGTGCCTGAAATACCGCTAATATTACTCATAACTCATTTCCTTCTTTGGATGTGTGGCTTCAGCCTCACTTTGTGGCTTTAATGCCCTTGTAGGTACGACTAAAGTCATACTTGCGAAAATTTATTGCAACAGTGAAATGGCACTGTTTGCCATACTTTTTGTACTCTCAAAAGCTGCCACATTTGCCTGATACGAACGTGTTGCTTCAACCAAATCGGCCATTTCTATAACAGGGTTAATGTTTGGATATGCCACATACCCATTTGCGTCTGCATCGGGATGTTGAGGGTCAAACTTCATATTTGGCTCTTTGTCATCACGTGAAATCTTATCAACTATGACACTCATTATAGCAGGATTCACTTTTTTACCAAAATCACCCTCATTTAAAGGGTCTTCATACTTTGCACTCTCGCTTAGCTCCCCTAACGCCTTATTATAGTACTCATTAAAGTCTATTGCTTTAAATATAACCTCTTGGCGTCTGTAGGGTCCACCCTCACTAGTTCTTGTTGTTTGCGCGTTTGCGATATTGCTAGATATGATATTAACACGCACTCTTTGCGCCGATAAACCATACCCGCTGATGTCAAAACTGTTTAAAAAGTTAGCCATTTTTTACCCTTTTTATTGCAATTTCGATGAAGCGTCGATGACGCTCATGAAAATCAACTTATCTTTTTTGTTGGCTTGGATGAGCGCATTGAACATTATGGAGTTTTTACTCATCTCTGTCGTCTCCACATCAAGGTCAACACTGTTTCCATCGTTTCTTGCCATATGTCCATCTCGAAAAAAGAGCATAGGTTTGGAGTTATTTTTCTCATCACTTAGCGGTATATGCGAAGCATTTGTATTTGCAAGTGCAAGTTTTAGATTGTCCGCACCCATAATAGCATCTTTTTTAGCGCGCAAAACCTCTTCAAAACTTATGTCTCTTGGTCTATAAAAAGGGGTATCAGCATTAGCAATGTTCGATGAAATCATGTCTTGACGTGCCGCACGAAAGTCAAGCGCCTCTTTTATCAAATCATGTGTACGAGAAATTTCAACGCTCATGAAGACTCCTTTGGAACTATTGGCAAATATAAGCATTTTTAGTTCCATATTTGCTTTTTCTTGTGTGCTATAATTTGTCAAAATTGTTTGAGGATGTGCTTGATTTAAAATTAGAAGATTTGCCACATTACACATAAAAAGAGTGCAACACCAAAGTGAACTTTGATTTTTCCAAAATATGGGGTTAAAGATACATTTTTCTCTTCGGAAGTACGACTTTAGTCGTACCTATAAACGCATAAAAGCCACAGTTTCATCACCTTGACAACTATTTCATAAAATAAGTTTAAGTTTAAGGTAACATTAACCTACTCTCCTTCATAATACAAATAAGGTTACTAGTGTAACTCGTATATTTAATTCAAGGAGTTCTTTATGAAAAGAGCTGGTTTTACAATGATCGAATTGATCTTCGTTATCGTTATTTTAGGTATTTTAGCCGCTGTGGCTATTCCAAAGCTTTCTGCTACACGTGATGATGCTAAGATAGCAAAAATGTCTACTAATGCAGCAAGTGTTGTCGCTGATATTGGTGCTTATTATACAGCAAAAGGTGCGATGGGCGCTAACTGGGATGACATGACAAATGTAAGCTTGGAATCTGGAGCTGGTACAGCAAGTACTGCAATTACAACTACTGCTAAGTTATATAATGGTGCTGATGAGTGTATGACGTTTGATATTAATGGTAGTACACTGACTGTTGCAGCTGGCTCAGTTACAACTGCAGGCTCTGTTTGTAAAACAGTTCAAGACGCTCAAATTGGGTTAACTAAAGCTCATACTTTTGGTGGATCTGCTGTAGTTCAATAATATCTTTCTCCTCGTTCCCACGTTCTACGTGGGAATGCCGTCNNTGAGGTGGGACGAGGGAGGATTTCTCTCGTTTCTCTCGTTCCCACGCTTTGCGTGGGAACGCATATAAAAATCTCCCTCTCTTCTTCCAAACAAAAAAAACGAGTGCCAGACACTCTTTTGAAACTTTTCTTATTTTTTACTTAAAAATTGTTCATAATCCAAAATTTCGATACCGCAATCGATAAACTTTTTATCATTTGTTATAAATATTTTGCAACCATGTTTTTTAGCACACAGGCATTGTAAAGTATCTTCTAAGTCACTGTTGTTTTGTATTGAAAAATCTATCGACTCTTCAATCACATCTTTTCCAAAAGGGACAACATGCCATCTCTTAATTATATTTTTGAAAAAATATAAAACTTTTATATTTCCTTTTAAAACATAATAAATTGTAGTAATGACATCTTCGCTGATATAAATTTCATAGTCTTGCTCGATGATTTTTATAAGCATATTTTTTGCACTTAAGTGAGATGATCTTGCTTCGTCGATGATGTCTATAACGATATTTATATCTAAAAATATTTTCTTATTCATACTATTTTTCTTTTTTCATAGATTTTATATCTTGTGCTTTTAGTTCACCGAACTCCCCGTTTACCATGCCAACAAACTGCATTATTTCATCAATCTCTTGTTTTTTCTTGGTTTTTATCTTTTTATCAATAAAATTTTTCACTTCATCTAAAAATTCGGCAGATACAAATAGTCCTTTTAAATCATGTGTTTTTTTATCTTCAATTTCTACATAATCATAGTTTTCTAAAATATTAAAATTTCTTGTTATTTCTCTTACTCCAAATCTTGCTATCATATTTCATCCTTTATCTGATTTTATTTATTATAATACAATAATACAAATCTGTCAAAAATATCTCAAAAAAATAAGTGCCAGATAGCGCAATTGATAAACTTTTTTTCTCAACTTCTCTCGCCATGAAAAGGCATATAAAAATCTCCCTCTCTTCTTCCAAACAAAAATCTTAAAACCAAAATAATCTAAATAATGCTACTATACTAACCTAGTAAAATGATAATTTTAAGGAATTGTTAATGAAAAAAAATGCTTTTACCATGATAGAACTTGTATTTGTTATCGTCATCTTAGGGATTTTGGCGGCGGTTGCTGTTCCTAGGTTTGCAGCAACGAGGACGGATGCTCAGATTTCTAAAGGTCGTTCAGATGTGGCAAGTATCCGCTCTGCTATCGTTACTGAAAGACAAGCAAGACTTATAAAAGGGGATAGTGCTTGGATAACGCAACTCCATGGAACAGCTGGACTCTATTTTGACAACAATGGTACGGCAGCGAGTGCTTTACTGATGTATGGGGTTACACCTGAGGACAAAGACGGACACTGGCACGGTTATGACGCATCTGGTGCAACACATACCTACAAATACAAACTCGAAGGGACGGACAATACATTTACATATAATCCTGCAACTGGAACATTTAACTGTACAGCCGGAACAAGATGCGCTGAGTTAACGAACTAATTTTTACTCAAGAGGATTGGAGTGTATTTTTATAGTCTTGCCATCCTCGCCTCTCCGCTCGCACCTCTCACCTACAGCTTCCAAAACGAAATAAAAATAGGAACCCTTGTCGAGGTAGCCCTTCGCAACAAAACCACAAAAGCCGTTGTAATTTCCAAAGCCCAAGAACCTGAGTTTAAAACAAATGCAATTTTAGAAGTTTTAGAGTTTTTTTATGAAACCAAGCAGATAGAGTTGGCACGGTTTATAGCGAGGTACTATGTTTGTTCGTTAGGAGAAGCGCTGGCACTGATAACGCCATTTTCCCATCATTGCGAGGACGTTTCCCGTCATTGCGAGGACGTTTCTCGTCATTGCGAGGAACGAAGCAATCTACCGATTACAAGAGATTGCTTCGTTCCTCGCAATGACAATGGCTTTC
>DJAA01000026.1:10496-12170 GCA_002428085.1 Sulfurimonas sp. UBA6014
TGACTCTTACGGAAGTGCGACTTTGAAAATACCTGGTGATGGTATTTTCACACGAGTCGCACCTTTAGGCTTTAATGCCGTTGTAGGTACGACTGAAGTCGTACTTCCCAAGAGCAGTGGCATCACACTCTCAATAAAACAAGAAGAAGCCTTAACCTCACTGCAAAAACACAAAATCTCTCTTCTTTTCGGTGACACGGGAAGTGGAAAAACAGAGATTTATATGAAATATTTTGAACAAATGACGGCTTGTGCAAAGAGCAGTATATTTCTCATGCCTGAAATCTCTCTCACTCCGCAAATGGAGGGGAGACTTAAAGAGCATTTTGGTGATACGGTTGTTATGTGGCATTCAAAACTTACTCCGTTGCAAAAAAGAAAGGCATTGGAGAAAATATATGACGGGAGTGCGACAATCATTGCGGGACCAAGGTCGGCACTTTTTTTGCCCATACAAAACTTAGGACTCATTGTCGTAGACGAGGAACATGACGATAGCTACAAGTCTTCTTCAAGACCTCGCTACAATGCCCGTGATATCGCCATTTATATGGGCAAACTTTATGATGTTCCAGTTGTTTTAGGAAGTGCGACGCCCTCGCTGAACTCTTATGTGAAGTTTGCACATGCCAGACTCAAAGGGGGATATTTCACTACAAAGAAAGAGTTTGTATATGAACGCTCAGCCGAGGCACTCTCTCCTATGATTTTAAACAGCCTCAAAAATACCCTCACGGCAAAAGAGCAATCCATCGTTTTTTTGCCCACTCGCGCAAATTTTAAATACCTCATTTGTCAAGATTGCGGTCATACCTATGAGTGCGTTTTTTGCTCTATCGGGATGAGTATACATCAGCATTCACGCGCGCTGAAGTGTCACTACTGTAACTTCACGCAGGCGATTCCTCAGGTTTGCTCGGCATGTGAAAGTCTTAACTTAACAAGCTCACGTTTGGGAACGGCAGAAGCGGTGAAAAACATAAGCGAAACATTTCCTCTTGCCAAGATAGAGCAGTTTGACAGAGACATCATTACCACGCAAAAAAAACTAAAAGCGGCACTAAAAAGATTTAACGACAAGGAAACGGACATTCTCGTGGGAACGCAAATGCTAAGCAAGGGGCATGATTACCACGGAGTGACTTTAGCCGTCGTTTTGGGCATGGACAATATGCTCAACTTCAGCGACTACAGAGCCAGAGAAAAAGCCCTCTCGACGCTCATTCAAGTCGCAGGGCGAAGTGGAAGAAAGAAGAGCGCAAAGGTTTTGGTGCAAAGTTTTAATGAAGCCTTTTTCAGTGCTTTTGTTGAAGATTATGAGGCATTTTTAGAAGAGGAAAAGATGTACCGCCAAGAGTTGTATCCGCCTTATAAAAAACTTTGTCGTGTTTTATTTTCACATGCCAACGGCTTAAAAGCAAAAGAGCAAATGGACAAAATGCACGAGGCTTTAAAAAGTTTTTCTCATGTGGAAATAGTCGGTTTTGGAAAATGTGCGATAGAGAGAGTAGCAAATAAATACAGGTTTGAGATACTGCTTCGTTCAGATAAAAGCACGGATATAATAAGAGCGATTAGCGCATGTAAGGTTGATTTGGCAGAGATAGATATGGACCCGATAGAGTTTGGATAAGAAAAGTTCTTCTGCCGTCATCGCGAGGTACGAAGCGATCT
>DJAA01000026.1:12299-32489 GCA_002428085.1 Sulfurimonas sp. UBA6014
GTGTCAAAAAACCAGTAAAACGCCATCATGAGTCCAGGCGTTTTGTGGTAATGCTCGTCAAACATAAATTTTTTTGCCTCATCAAGGGGAATATAGAGAACTTCTATCTCTTCTTCTTCGAGTCCGCCACCTTCATTGACTCTCATCTCATCCGTAATTTTTGCAAAATAAAGGGTTTGTTTGGCTCCTGAAATCCCTACGCTTGTGTAGAAGGAGTTTACCTTTTGGAGATTTTCTACAAGGACATCATAGCCGCACTCTTCGAGAATCTCCTCTTTTGCTATTTGCACAAGAGGCATCTCTTTATCGACGATTCCAGCGCAAAGCTCATGGGTGTAGCCATCGATTTTATCAGAGTGTAAAACGGTCGCTCTTAGCTGCTTGACGATGACAAAAGAGTTTTTTTGCTCATGCCAAAGAAGTACAGAGACACTGTCATGACTCAAAACAGCTTCCCAAGTTTTTTGGGTATTTTTTTGGGTGTAGTTTATCAGTATAGGTTTGATAAATTTTGGGTTTTCTAGTTTGACGATAGAGTCGATTTTATCCATTTTTTTTCGACTTTTTCTTTTTTGTGTCATTGTAAAAATAGCAGGCTTGCTCAAATTTTCTTTGTTTTTTGAAGGCAGTTTTATTTTCAAAATGCAGCGCTACACTTTTGTTGTAATTGTTGCGAAGTCGGATAAAGGCTTTCTTTTTTCCACCTCTTAATTTTTTAGTGGCAACTTGGATAACTCTTAGAGGATCTACAGCGGTGCCGTCTCTATAGAGTCCAAAATGTAAATGTGGACCCGTTGAGAGTCCAGTGCTACCGATGTATCCTATAACTTGCCCTTTTTTGACACGAGAGCCTCTTTTTATCTTTTTGTGAAAAGATTTTTGATGTGCATAAAAGGTACTGTAACCCTCAGCATGTTGAACTTTGATGAGCTTTCCATATCCTCGGTTGAAGCCCATATAGATAACTTTTCCATCTCCTGCGGAGAGTATTGGGGTGCCAGGTCTAGCTGCATAGTCTACCCCCGCATGCGCTCTGTATTTTTTCAAAATAGGATGGAAGCGGCGTTTTGAGAAGTAGGAGGATATCCTAGCCTGACTGACTGGGCGAGAGAGTAAAAAACCTTCTACTTCATTCCCATCTTCATCATAATAGCGCTCATCATTATAGAGGTAAATAGAGTGTTTTTCACCCTTCATTTCTATCATTGCAACTTTCAAAACTGGCATAGAAAAAGGGTGTCCTAAACGGTATTTTTGATCATAAATGATAACAAGTGTGTCCCCTTTTCTGAGGTCTTTTTGGAAGTTAAGCGAGCGTTTGAAGCCCGATACAAATATCTGTGCTAATTTTTTTGAACCAGTTTTTCTAATGATGTCGTAGTAAGGAGAGTGGTTTATCTCAAGGGCAAAAGCCTCTGTTTTAGTCTCGCTGATGATAGGAAGTGTTTCAAAAGCATATGTCTTATTTTCTTTGTAAATATGTATTTGCAACTCATCATTAAGAGGGATTAATATTTGTTCGATAGCACCTTTTTTGTCTTTGAGTATTTGGTAGTTGACCCCTGAACGAATCTCTTCGGTAATTGTTTGGTCATCTTCATCAATATTATAATAAAGCTCTTTGGTGGGAAGGTTATGTTTCNNGGTAGGAAGGTTATGTTTTTCTAAAAAAGCTAAGTAAGTTTCATCTTCAAGCCATTTCAAGTTGCTAACTTCGGAGCTAAAGAGAAGTGTGGAAAATAGTAAAAAGAGTAATATTCGTATCAAATCTGAACCCTAAAATAAAAAATTTAAAAACTCTAACAAAACTTTGCTTAGTCTGAGGTTTGTTCGGTATAATCGCAGAAATAAAATACTAAAGAGTGAAAAAAAATGAAATATATATTGATATTATTATGGCTCGCTGTGGCGCTTTTTGCAGATACAGTTAAATCACCTATCGTAACACTCAACGAAAATACAGCAACGATAAACATAGAAAAAATCGACATCGGCATGAGCGGTTTTGTTGTTCATGCACTTGCAGAGACTCATAGCAGTATTTTGAAAAGTGCGGTTGTAAAAAGTTTCGACGCGGATACAAAAATTGCCACTTTAGAGCTGAGTGATTTTGGTAAACTTGAAAATGATGCTTTGCCAAAAGGGACATGGAAGGTAGCAGTTGGAGACACAGTCATCCTCGCTTTTGGCTACACAAGAGGGCTTTTAATCGCTCCAAGTGAAGAGATTTACTATAGAGTGACAAAGGCTACAGAGCAATTGCAATGGGTTCATCCTGATATTTTTGCAACGATTCTCTCCTTTAATGGGCACCCAACACCGCTTAAAGAGGACTTCGATGATTTCAGTGACTCAACTGCGGTGGGATTGGTATTTTTTTATTTGGATAAAAAACTTTTTACCCTTGATGCACAAAGTTTTGAGATTTTAAATATTTCAGAAGCTCCTTTGGCTCAAGAGAGTGTGCTGCTCCCTTTTTACACAAGAGTCCCTGAGATACAAGCCGATTGGTGGGGAGAAGGGAGTGATGAGCTTGAAGCGTATGAGCCACACTATTATGAGTTGATGGTAAACTACAATAAAGGGAACAAAAAACTTTTTGACATCGTAAAAAATGGCGATGAAACGTTTCACTTTTTACTAAAAAAATTTGATATAAAGGGCTAGACATGATTGACAATAAACACTTAAAATATTTTGCTTCTGTAGTAGGTGATATAAATATTTACACCGATAAAGCGCATCTCATTGCTTATTCTTACGATGCAACACGTGAGCATTTTGAGCCTGATGCGGTTGTTTTTCCAAGAGAGGAAGAGGACATTAGTAAGATTTTAAAATACTGTAACGAGCATCAAATCATCGTGGTTCCTCGCGGTGCGGGAAGCGGTTTTACAGGCGGCGCACTTCCGAGTTCTGGAGGTATTATCTTGGGTTTTGAAAAACATATGAATAAAATCTTAGAGATAGATATGAAAAACATGGTAGCCGTCGTTCAGCCAGGAGTCATAAACATGGACTTACAGCGTGCAGTTGAAGCGGTCGGTCTTTTTTATCCGCCTGATCCTGCAAGTCAAGAATACTCTACTTTAGGCGGCAATGTCAGTGAAAACGCTGGTGGTATGCGTGCTGCAAAGTACGGTATCACAAAAGATTATGTCATGGCAACGCGCGCAGTTTTACCAAATGGTGACATCATAAGAGCTGGAAAAAGAACCATTAAAGACGTTGCAGGCTACAACATAAGCGGTATTCTTATCGCTTCAGAGGGGACTTTGGCAATTTTGAGCGAAATCACGCTCAAGCTTATTCCAAAACCTAAAATGACGAAGACGGCTATGGGGATTTTTGCAAGTGTTCATGAAGCGATGGAAGCAGTGTATAAAACGATGGCAAGTGGCATCACTCCTGTTGCGATGGAGTTTTTGGATAACTTGACTATCCGTGCGGTTGAACAGACGTTTCACAAGGGTTTACCAGTTGATGCGGGCGCTTTGCTTGTGACAGATGTAGATGGAAATCTTGAAGAAGATTTAGACTTTCAACTTGCGCAAATAGAAAAAGTTTTCCGTGAAAATGGATGTACTGAGTTTAAAATCGCAAAAAATGATGCCGAGGCAAAAGATATCTGGTTTGCCCGCCGCAACGCTTCCCCATCACTGAGTGTTTATGGCAGTAAAAAGCTCAATGAAGATGTCACAGTTCCGCGCTCGGCACTCCCTGAGTTGTTGGAGAGATTTTACGCCATCGCAGACAAATACAAGATAAAAATTCCGTGTTTTGGGCACACAGGCGATGGCAATGTTCATACAAATGTCATGGTTGATGGGAAAGACCCCGAGCAGGTAAAAATCGCTTACAAAGCCATAGAAGAGGTTTTTCAAGCCACAATTGATATGGGCGGGACACTCTCAGGTGAACACGGCATAGGGCTTGCAAAAGCACCCTATATGCATATGGCTTTTAGTGATGAGGAGATGAATTTATTCAAGTCTATCAAAAAAGCGTTTGACCCGAACAATATTTTAAACCCTGCAAAAATGGGGCTAAATTAAATCCTGAATGTGCTGCTTTAGCTGAACCTTTTTTGGTGAGACTAAAGTCACACATCCGATAGAGGTGAGCAAAATGCAAATAAATCAAGAAAAACTCCACCATTTTTACAGACATGCGCGATTTTTTATGGGTACTTTTTTTGATAAAGAGCTCTCTCTTTTTGCTGCGAGCCTGAGTTTTTATACTATTTTTACTATTATCCCACTTTTGCTGATAATGCTCACACTTTTAACTTCATTACCGAGTTTTGCAGAGTATTATGAGATTATTAAAGCATTTATTTTCTCAAATCTTATGCCGGTAAATTCTGAGTCTGTTATGGGACACATTGATGGTTTTTTGGAAAATTCTGCAAAGATGGGCGTCATAGGACTTGGGATGGTTTTGGTCGCTTCTCTTTTGTTTTTCAAAAATTTTGAATTCATCGCAAACAAAATTTTTCATGCAAAACAAAGAACTCTTTGGGAATCGGTGACAACGTACTGGACTCTGCTTACGCTCACTCCCATCGCACTTGGAGTCTCGTTTTATATAACAGGCTATGTAGCAAATCTTGTCGCTTCTCATGAGCTCACTTCAGGGCTCAATATCCTTCCCTACATCCCTTATGTTATCATCTGGGCTTTGTTTTTTCTCATATTTCAAATAGGGGCAAATATCAAAGTCAATCCAAAAGCCTCACTTATAAGCTCTTTTGTCATATCCATCATTTTTAGTATCTCCAAAAATGCGTTTATTTACTATGTGTTTTTCAACAAATCCTACACAACGATGTATGGCTCTTTTGCCACTCTCATGTTTTTATTTTTATGGATATATGTCTCATGGATTATTTTTATCTACGGTTTGAAGCTATGTTACATGATACATCGCGTATACGAAAATAGAGAAGCTGTAAAAAAGAAGTAGCCACATAAAATACTTTTTCCACATACCAAGAAAAGAGAGGATTATGTGTAAATAGAGCCATTCAATTGGGATTGGTATGGTATTTTGAACTTTTCCTAGTGTCATGAAGCTCTCTAAAAGCGTGTCAAATAAATCTGCAAAACCGATGAAGTGCAACAATATACTTAAGGGATAAAAGGGGGTAAAAAGTGTTGTCCAGAGGATAGAGAGGGGATGGAGAAAACTAAAAGTTCCAAAGATTGCCAAAGAAAATGGGAGCATAAGCAGATAAACAAAAAAAGGGAGAAGGAAAAATTGCCAATATTTATTGAGCTGTTTGAAGTGGATAAGAAATAAAAAAATGTAAAAAACACCACTTACTGAAAGCCAAAATCCTAGTGAAAAAAAGAGTCTAGGAAAAAGGCTCAAAAGTAATAAGACGCTGAGTAAAAGTGTCTGCATGGAGACTATTTTCATCCCTCTGTCGTAAAGAATAAAACCTATAAGAAGCATCGCAAAAGCACGTAAAAGCGAAGGGGGTGCGTCTAAAAAAAGGACATATACAAGAAGGGTAGAAGCTACTAAAACAAATAAGTCGCTTTTTGCATTTCTATAGGGGAAATAGCGGTCTTGAAAAAATTTGTAAGGGGTTTTGAGCAAAAAGAAAAGCAGCGCACTCAATACTCCTAGATGAAAACCGCTAATGGCTAAAAGGTGCGATACTCCTAGGTTTGAAAAGAGCGTTTGCAACTCTCTCTCTAACGGTGCAGCGGTGTAGAGGGCTTGGTAAATATTTGCAATCGCAGCATTGTTATGCGCTTGAGAGAGATGCGCATCTAGTTTGTTTCTGAGACTTTGCGATTTATCTACTTGAAGGACTATGCTACGGGCATAAAAGCTTGTGAAATACTCATGAAACGTCACCGCATCGGCAAAAATGATGAGCTGCAATTTTTTGCCTTTGACCTGTGTGAAGTTTTTGCTCACGGTTGTGTAAAAAGAGAAACCTTTGTCAGATTTGAGTTTGAGCACTTGATAGGATTTTAGTTTGCCTCTTTTTGTCTCTTTAGTTTTTGTGTACTGTTTTAAAACGGTAGCATCCACTATGCATGAGTCGAAGTAAGTGAGTTTTTTGTAGTTTTGATATTCGATGAGAAGAGCGTAGGTTAAGATAAATCCACAAGCTAAAAGGAAGAGAAAAAAGTCTCTCTTTAAGGGGAAGAGAGAGACTTTTTGTAACATTTTTTACAGAGTCGGCATTGAAAAAGAGGATTCGCCCATATCGATGTGTGCAGAGCGAGTGTCTATGTTTTCATAAACAGTTTCAACTCCTGCAGAGAATTTTTGTGCATCAACAAAGCGGGTGAGTTTTTTCTGAAAGACAAGTTTGACATGTCCCGTTGGACCGTTGCGCTGCTTGCCTATGATGATTTCAGCCTCTTCTTCTTCTTTTTCTATATACGAAGTGATGAACTCTTTGCCCTCTGTTTTTGCCGCTTTTTCACGCTCTTTCTCCTCTTTATAGAGGTAAACATCATCACGGTAGACGAACAAAATGATATCCGCATCTTGCTCAATAGAGCCCGATTCACGGATATCACTGAGCATCGGGCGCTTGTCGTTTCTGGACTCTAGCCCGCGGTTAAGCTGTGAGAGGGCGACGATGGGCATCTCAAGTTCACGAGCGAGCATCTTAAGCCCACGTGAAATCTCTGAGACTTGTAAGTGTCTATCTTGGCTCCCCACACCTTGCATGATTTGCAAGTAGTCGATGACGGCTATCTCTATCTCGGGGTGTTGATTTTTGAGTTTTCTGAGTTTTGAGCGAAGTTGGTTGATGTTGATACTACCTTGGTCGTCTACAAAAAGTTTGGCGCTGTTCATTTTGTTAATCGCACTGTTTAAATTGCTCCACTGGTCATCGCCCAAGTCACCCAAGCGAAGTTGCTGAAGCGGGATAGAAGTTTGGATACTCAAAAGTCTCAGCATGAGTTGTTCTGCTGGCATCTCAAGAGAGAAAAAAGCGACCCCTTTGCCTTGGACTATCAGGTTGTTTACCGTGTTTAAAATGAAGCTAGTTTTGCCCATGGCGGGTCTTGCCGCGATGATGACGAGGTCGCCTTTACCAAAACCCGTAGTCATTTTATTTAAATCATGAAAGCCTGTGTCAACGCCTACAAGAACGGTATTTCCACGAGCTTTCATCTCTTTGATGTACGCCATGGTGTCAAATGTCATAGTCGGCGAGTCTTTAAAATCGCTTGTTTGGTTGTCGCGCGTTATTTCGTAAAGTTTTCTCTCCACGATGTCTATGACCTCGGCACTGGAGAGTTGCTCTTCAACGGTGACTCTTTTTATCTCGGTTGTCAGTGTTAAAAGATGGCGTTTGAGCGATTTGTCTTTGACTTCATTGACATAAGCTTTTGTGTTTGAAATAGGGTTTGCAGATAAAATCTCAAGCATAACCTGCTCGTCAAATTTTTTCATCTTCATGAGCTCTTTTTTGATAAACTCTTCATCAATAGGCTCATCTTTTTGTAAAAGCGTCGTCATGACTTGAAAAATATCTTGGTGCGCAGGAAGGTAAAAATCCTCTTTTTTTAAAGTAGAACTCAGCGCATCAAACTGCTGCGGCTCAAAAACAATGGAGCTTAAAATAGAGCGTTCAAACGCTAAGTTGTAGAGGTTGTCTTGCATCTATTTTGATGCCTCTGCCATTTTTTCTACTTCTTGTACAAATCTCTCAACAAGCTCATGCTCATCGAGGTTTGCGACTACTTCGCCTTTGACCATGATGAGCCCTTTTCCTTTTCCATACGCGATGGCGACATCGGCGTGGGCGGCTTCGCCTATGGCGTTTACTACGCAGCCCATGACGGAGACATTGAGCGGTGTTTTTATGTGCGCGGTACGTTTTTCTATCTGTGCAACAGCTGAGACTAAGTCTGCTTCGATGCGTCCGCAGGTCGGGCAAGAGATGATGTTTAAGCCATCAGGAAGAGCGCCGCTGTCTTTTAAAATGGCACGGGCTACTTTTATCTCTTCTTCGAGTTCGCCTGTGATGCTCACACGCATAGTGTCGCCAATCCCCTCAAGTAAAAGCGTTCCAAGTCCGATGGCACTTTTGACGGTGGCATGAAAAATAGTTCCTGCTTCCGTTACGCCAAGGTGAAACGGGTAGTTGTTTTTTGGACGTAACATTCTATAGGCTGCAACGGTTCTTTGGACGTCACTGGCTTTGAGAGAGATTTTGATGTCGCTAAATCCCAAGTCTTCGAGAAATTTTATGTTGTACTCAGCGGAGGCTACCATCGCTTCTGCGGTTGGACCGTATTTGTTGTCAAACTCTTTTTCCAAACTCCCTGAATTGACACCGATACGAATAGGAATATTTCGCTCTTGGCACGCTTTTACGACCTCTCTGACCTTCTCTTTTGAACCAATATTTCCTGGATTTATCCGTATGCAGTCAACAACTTCTGCGGCAATAAGAGCCAGTTTATGGTTGAAGTGAATATCTGCAACAAGCGGAAGCGAGATTTGCTCTTTTATGGACTTGAGAGCAAGAGCATCTTTCATGTCGGGAACCGCGACTCTTACAATGTCACACCCTGCAAAATGGAGCCTGTTTATCTGTGCAACCGTAGCAGCGACATCGTGCGTATTTGAGAATGTCATAGACTGCACAGAAATTGGTGCATCACCACCGACAGGGACATGACCGACGAAAATTTGTTTAGTAGGGATTCTTGTTATCATAAAAAAGATTTTAGCTTTTTTGGTATAAAAGAGTCCTTATGGAACTTTTTGTTAATTTTGTCCGTTTGCATTTTGAGGATACTCTGGATGGCAATAGAGCGCTCCTAAAACACAACACCCCTCAGTAACACCGATGTTTTTGAGTCCTTTGTCAAACGCCCAATAGTGTGCATAACTTCCATCTCTTAAAAAGTTAAAAACTTCAGTGACATCGACTGCATTGGATGCTTGGGCTAAGAGGATATCTGCATCTAAGTCATTGATGTCCGTTACTTCAACCATGCAGCCAACTTCCAGTGCTTTTTGATCAGACTCTTGCCCGATAAGGATGAGTGCATCGTACAAATCTTGAATAGCTTGAATGTCGTACACCCCCGCTTGCATATTTTCGATGGCGGTATCTTTGTATTGAAGTGGTGGCATATCAACATTTGTGAAGTCTGCATCGCTTGAGATGTACTTTTGTATCAGAAGCTGTACGGCTGTAATATGTTGATACTCTCCATTCACAGCGATGTTTCTAAACTGCATAAGGGGTGAAGTTTCATAAAGTTTGTTGTAGACATCATACGCCAATCTCTCTTCATTGCCCATATAAGCTAAAGTGTTTTTGAGTTCTTGCGTGAGGTTTGAATCTACCCCAGAGAGAGCCGTCTCAACTGTTTGAGGGAGAGTTGTGGTTGTGGGCGATGTATTGTCAAAGCCTTGCTGTGTCCCTTCGCTCTCTCCACAACCGCTTAGTAAAAATAGGGTGAGAGTAGATGAAAGTAGTAATGTTGCTGTTTTGATGGGAGCTCCTTTGATATTTTGAAGGTCGCATTGTATGCAAAGAGTGTGAGTGAAGTGTAAGCCTCATGCTACACTTGGCGCATGAGGCTGTTAGAAGTTTAGATTAAAATTTAAAGTCTAGGTTCGTATAAACATAGCGACCTGGTTCGTTGAGCACCATGATATCGCTTCCTACGATGGCGACAAGTGTAAGGTCAACATACGTATTTGACTGTGCGTACGTTTCATCAAATAGGTTGTTCACACCTATCGTCCAGTCGAAGTTTTTACTCACTGCATGTTTGATTTTTGCGTTTACAATGCCCCAAGCTTCAAGCTCTTGCTCGCCATTGTCTTTATCGTAGTCACTCCATTTGTCTGAGAGTTGCGTCTCAAGTGTGGCAATAGAGTTGTTCATATACTCATAGCTTACTCCCAAGTTTCCTCTAAGCGGTGCCATATCTGCTAAATCTTTGTCAGTTTGTCCTGTAAGTGCTTCACTTTTTTGACCTCTTCTATATGATGCACTCATGTCAACAGTGAGTTCATTTGTTGCGTAAATAGAAGCACTCAATTCTCCACCGTAAACCGTTGCGTCGATATTTTCAAAAGCACTTGCAGCAAGACCTTTATGGTAGTAAATATAATCATTGAGTTGTGAGTAGAAACCTTTGACTTTGAGCTTCATCATGTCAGAGTTGAGTTCATAGCCTAAATCTATCTCTTGATTGGTTGTTTGGTCGAGATTTTGAGTACCAGTTGGCAAGATATATAACTCTCTTGCATCTGGAACACGTGAAGCTTGACCTAAACCTAAAAATATTTTGCTCTTATTATCTAGGTTATAGGTCGTTAAAATATTAGCATTCAAAGCACTGTAATCATTTTCTTTTTTTGTTATATCATCAGGGTTGATGTTTGTGGAGTCATATCTTGCGCCGATGCTTACATCCAAATCGCCAAAAGATTTGTCTAGTTTTGCAAACACAGCCATGTTTTGCGTGAGCGTATGGGTTAAGCTCACAGAATGAACCCCTTCAATACCTGTCGCAGTAGCAGTCATAAACTTCTCACCTTCCCAAGTTCTTTTACTTCCATCAAGACCAACGACAAGTTTATAAGAGTCCAAATCAAAACTATTTTTGAGTTTGAGCCCTTCCATTGTTGTTTGAAGCTGATTGATCATGTACGAGGCAGCACCTGCATTTCTGTACTCTGTACTCATAGGATGGTCAACATCTGAGCTATAGTACTGAAGATTGATATTTTTATACATATCGCTTATATTTTGGATGTTGTACTCAACGCTGTAAATATTGGAGTAGTCGTAAATAGCATCCATAGGAGTTGCAGCATATAAAACATCATCGCTTTTGTTTTTTGTAACACTCAAACGAAGCTCTTGGTCGTCAGTTATCGTTACGAAGGCTTTTGCCATTAAACTTTTCTTTTTATACGCTAGCATATCTTTTTGCGCTGGTAGGTACTGATTTGGTACTGGAGCACCTTTGAGAGTTTGCTCTGACATCGTGTTGCCATCACCATCTTCATACTGTCCGCTAGCTTCACTTGAGCCACTCACTAAAACTTTTACAACATCATTTCCACCACTGACAGTAGCACCGACTTTAGTGTAGCCCCATGCTCCAAAACCAAGGTTAACTTCACCGTGGAGGTCTTTTGTAGGTTTTTTCGTTGTAATTTTAACGCCACCGCTCATGACTCCAAAAGTCTCAACATCGTAAGGACCTTCGATAACTTCAACATCCTCTATTTGGCTAGCAAGAACATGCGAAACTGGCGGGTCCATTCTATTTGGACAAGCACCACAAACCTTAGTTCCATCAACTTCAACCGAAATATTGTCTCGTTTTTGACCGCGAATAAAAATATCATTTGCGATACCGCTACGACGGCTCATGTCGATACTTGGGACTTTTGCACTGAGAGCTTGGGCTAAATCTGCTGAGATTTTTGCATTTTGAGCAACCTCTGTGATAAGCGTTGACTCCACGCTAATAGGAGCAAGTTTTATCTCCGCTGCGTACAAGGACGCTACTGCGATAAATGAGAGAGGGATAATTCTATTCATATGATTTACCTTCTTGGTTTAAATTGCGAAATGGTATGTGTTTAGTGTTACAAAAGTGTTAATAAATAAAACTGTCGGTAGAATTTCTTTCATGAACACGAAAGAGAAAATAAAAAGAGTCATTTTAGTAACTTTAGGTTTTGGTTTTTCCACGTATTTGATTATGAGTGGGATGGCAATTTTAAACATGGAAGATGCAAACAGTACGAGCAAAAAAGAGATGAAATAAGAGATATTAATGTACACTTGCTTTTTTAAAGGAAAACTATGAACTGGTATGAAGCAGAGGTTTCGCAACTTGAAGCCAAAATTAGAAATGAAGAGATAAAAAAAGGGGCAAATCTTTTTTATGGAAGCTCCTCTTTTACCCTTTGGAAAAGTATAAAATCTGACCTTGCTCCACACAATGTTGAAAATGTTGCGTTTGGTGGCTCAACCATAGAAGCATGCGTCCATTTTTTTGATCGTCTTGTTCTCCCATGTGAGCCCAAATCTATCATCTTTTACGCAGGGGACAATGACATAGGAAACGGTGTTTATCACTCGGATGTCATGGCACGTTTTGAGGCACTTTTGGCAAAGCGGGCGCAAAAACTTAGCGGGATAAAATTTACCTTTGTTTCCCTTAAGCCATCTCCTGCACGCCACCATCTCCTTCATAGGATTCGGTTGGTCAACAGCTATGTAAAATCCCGCTTAGAAGATCTTGACAATGTCCAGTATCTTGACACCCACTCTCTTATGTACACTCCCGATGGTATGCCAAATCCAGAACTTTTTGGTGTAGATGGGCTTCATATGAATGCAAACGGTTATGATGTTTGGCGCAATCTTTTGCTCTCACACTCGCACAAAATTTTTCTCTAACCCATGCATCGCGAATACCAAGTTTGGCACAGCACACACCTTGATCGTCCTATGGAACTCCTTGTTTTTGGGCATAGTGGTGCGAGAGTTATTGTTTTCCCTACAAGAGTCGGACGATTTTTCGACTATGAAAACTGGGGTATCGTAGCCTCTGTACGTGAAAAAATACAAAGAGGCGACTTGCAGCTTTTTTGTGTTGACAGCATTGATGCTGAGAGTTTTTATTGTGACTGGTGCACGCCTCATGAGAGGATAAAGCTTCATAATAGATATGAAAAATACATCTTAAACGAGGTTGTCCCATTTAGTAAGAAAAAAAACGCCAACCCATTTCTCATAGCACATGGCTGCTCTTTAGGAGCCTACCATGCGCTCAACATCGCTCTTCGCCATCCTACTGTTTTCAACAAAGTCGTAAGTCTGAGCGGACGATACAATATAAGTGAGCAGATTGGGCACTATCGCGACCTTTTTGATGGCTACATGGATGAAGATATCTATTTTCACAACCCATGCCTTTATCTGCCAAACATCCAAGATAAGGCTCTTTTAAAGAAATTGCGAAAGCTTGAGATAATTATCGTCACAGGCAAAGAGGATATTCTCTTAGAAAATAACGAAAAACTCTATCACAAACTCCTCGCAAAAGGGATAAACACATACTTTTTCATCTGGGAAGGCGACGGACACAGAGCAAAATATTGGCGAGAGATGGTCAAGCATTATCTTTAAAATGCCGTTTGCTTTTTTATACTAAAACTCTCTTTGAGTTCTTTGAGCTCATGTAAACTCTTCTCATTTTTCTCAATAATCTCATCCACCATAAGCCCAAGCATTACTGTTTTGTAGAGGTTTGGTCTGTCTTTTTCCCAGTTAAAAAGAGTTTTATAATCTATCCCTAAATATCCCGCAATATCTCGTTTTGTCATTTTCATCAATAGCCTTTTTTTGGCTGTAATCTACTTAGTGCTCAATGACAAAACAACTATGTACATATTCCATATTTAATAACATATATAAGTAATAATTCCATACAAAGAATATATAATCAGCAATTATTCTATAAAAAATAACGAAAGTGTGGAAATATATTAATGCAAGAAATTGAAAAGAAAGTTTTAAACAAAAATTTACATAGTGCAAAAAAAGGTAAAAATGATGAGTTTTATACGCAACTCGAAGATATAGAACGAGAGATTAAGCACTATAAAGAGCACTTTAAAAATAAAGTGGTTTTTTGCAACTGTGACGATCCGCGTGTAAGTAACTTTTTTCACTATTTTTCTCATAAATTTGAAGATTTAGGATTAAAAAAACTTGTAACTACATGTTATAAAAATCAAAATAGGGATTTGTTCAGCGATAATAATTCTGAGCAAGCGATATGGCTGGAATATAACGGCGACAAGAACTGTGATAAAGTGCCAAATCCTGAAGAGATCGGAATCCATCCGTTAAAAGGTGATGGAGATTTTAGAAGCCAAGAGAGCATAGAACTTTTGAAACAAGCTGATATTGTGGTTACAAATCCCCCATTTTCACTATTTCGAGAGTATGTTGCGCAACTTGTAGAGTATGACAAAAAATTTATCATTGTCGGACATCAAAATGCACTGACTTATAAAGAAATTTTTCCTCTGATAAAAGAAAATAAAATGTGGTTGGGTTATGGTTTTAAAGGTGGTGCAAGTCATTTTATAAACACACATTATGAAGACTATGCTACTGCAACGGATAGAAAAGAGGGAATGATAAGGGTTTCAGGCGTAGTTTGGTACACAAACTTAGATATAGCAAAAAGACATGAAGACTTAATGCTTTATAAGAAATATACTCCTGAAGAATATCCAAAGTATGACAATTATGAGGCTATAGAAGTTTCAAAAACAAAAGATATTCCTATAGACTATAGTGGAGTTATGGGCGTACCGATAACTTTTATGGATAAATATAGTCCTATGCAGTTTGAGATTTTGGGTGCAACCGAAAGCGAAGGAAAAGGTTTTTCCAATGGGCTATGGGATGAAAAAAGTAAAGTTTCTCAGCCTTTAGTAAATAATAGGCGCGCTTACAAAAGACTTTTCATAAGGAACAAAAAAATATGCAAATAGAACTCAAAGAGATAACCATACGAGAACTCACAAACGGTTACAGCGATAATGAAGAAAACGGAGTTATCGGGTTTGGTGGCAAGCTTGACATAAGACCGCCGTATCAGCGAGAGTTTGTTTATAAAGATAAACAACGAGAAGCGGTGATAGATACCGTGACAAAGGGTTTTCCGCTCAATGTGATGTACTGGGCGATGAAAGAAGACGGGAGTTATGAAGTGATAGACGGACAACAAAGAACCATATCAATCAGCCAATATATTAACGGTGATTTTGCCTACATGATGCGCTATTTTCACAATTTGCAAAATGATGAACAAGAGCAAATTTTAGACTATAAACTGATGATTTATTTTTGTAGTGGAACCGATAGCGAAAAACTGGAGTGGTTTAAAACAATCAATATTGCAGGCGAAGAACTAAGTGAGCAAGAGTTGCGAAATGCAGTCTATAGCGGCTCTTGGGTCACTGAGGCAAAAAAATATTTTAGTAAAAACGGTTGTGTGGCGTATAGTATGGCAAATCACTACATGAGCGGCACCGTCAATCGTCAAGATTATTTAGAGACGGCTATTGACTGGATTGCCGCAAGAGACAGAACAACTATAGAAAACTATATGGCAACTCATCAACATAAACCAAATGCCCATGAACTATGGCTCTATTTTAAAAGTGTTATAGATTGGACAGGTGTCGTATTTCCAAAATATCGCAAAGAGATGAAGGGGATAGAATGGGGACTTTTATACAATGAGTTTAAAAATGATACAAGTTTAGACCCTAAAACACTCGAAGCCAAAATAGCAACACTTATGCAAGATGAAGATGTGGGAAGTAAAAAAGGGATATATGAATATTTGCTCACAGGCAAGGAAAAACACCTCAATATCCGAACATTTAGCGACAAACAAAAAAGAGAATCGTATGAGAGGCAAAAAGGAATTTGTGTCAAATGCAAAGAGCATTTTGAACTAAGTCAAATGGAAGCCGACCATATAACGCCTTGGCATGACGGCGGGAAAACCGATGCCTTAAATTGCCAAATGTTATGCAGAGAATGTAACAGAAGAAAATCGGGCAAATGAGGCTCTCCTTCTAAAAGTAAAGCTCCTTCTAGCTAATTTTAAAAAAGTCTTTTAGTTGCTTAATCTTTGTTTTCGTACCGCTGTATCGCATGACACTTGCGACCATTTTCCACTCTTTTTTTGCATAGCAAGGCTTTGTACAAGTTCGACATTTTGGTTTTTCATCATGAGGACATGCCATGAGACGCTCTAGCGAGTAATGCATAAGTTTTGCACATTCGTTACAAAGTTGGATCTCAAAAGAATAATCACGTTCTTTGTAGTGCAAAGAAAAAGGAATTTTTGTTTGCAATGTATGCTTGTCGCTGCAGTAAAGCGGAAAAAATTTCTGAAGTGTTGCCAGCTCAGTTTCAAATTTATCTTGTTTGATTGTTATACCCTCACAATTTATTCGTAGTGCTTACTCAAACACAATCTTTTTCGCCTCTATCTTCATCACGCGGTCGCAGTACTTTAGCATTCTTTCATCGTGCGTGACCATGATGATGGCTACGTTTTGTTCTGCGGCGATTTTTTTGAGCATTTTTACTACGCTGATGGAGCGTTCTGTGTCCAGAGCAGCGGTTGGTTCGTCGGCTAGGATGATTTGGGGGTTGTTGGCTAGGGCTCTGGCGATGGCTACTCTTTGGTTTTGACCGCCTGAGAGCTGAGAAGGTTTGTTGTATGCTTTTTCTGCAATGTCAAAATATTTGAGTAGTTCCATGGCATGTGCATTGGCTTCTTTCGTCGGTATTTTGTTGGTTTGGGGGACTAAGGTTACGTTTTCAAGAACGTTTAAAAATGGGATAAGGTAGTGCGCTTGAAAAATAAAACCGATTTTTTCGCGTCTTATCTGGCGTGAATTGTTCGTGAGCCAGCGGTTGTTGTACACTTTTTCCTCTCCAAGCCAAAATTGCCCCGATGTTGGGTCAACAACGCAGCCTATCATCATAAGCAGTGTGGTTTTTCCCGCACCGCTAGGGGCTACAAGCGCAACGAGTTCGCCTTTGTTGATGGTAAAAGATGCGCCATCTATGACGCTTACAAAACTGTCCCCACTTCCAAAACTTTTGGTGAGATTCTCGATTCTTATGCTTTGTTCTTTTTTCATCTCTAGCCTCCTATTGCCACGGTTGGGTCTGCGTGAATGACTTTGCCCACACCGACAAACGATGCCAAAATAGAAGCAAGGATGATGACAACAAAAAGTCCAAGCGCGTCAGGGGCTTCCAAAACAACTCTTTTTGGAAATTTATCATAAATTAAATGAGAGAAAATATTTCCAAATATAAAAGCAAAAAAGCCGAGAATGAGCGTCTCTTGGACAATCATTTTCAAAATGATGCTATCGGGAATGCCGATAAGCTTCATAATGGAAATCTCTTTCATTTTTTCAAGCGTCATGGTGTAGATGATAAGTCCGATGATGATAGTGGAGACCACCACTAAAATAGCAGTAAAAAGCCCAATTTGCTTTGCAGAGCGCTCTACGAGATTTTTGGTTAAAATGGTTGTTTGCTCTTCGTTTGTGTAGACGCTTAGATGTTTCCAAGTGGCTATCTTTTTGGCGATACTTTTTGCGTCATATCCAGCTTTGAGTGTTGCAGCAATAGTGTTGACTGTGTGTCCATCGCCGCTGACACTCATTCCTCTTTCTCTGTCATTTTTGATGCTTGCATTTGAGGAGCTAAACTGCAGCTCTTGCGCATCTTTGAGGCTAAGGTAGATGAGTGGTTCTCCGCTTGAAGAGACGGTCTCTTTGGTGAGTCCCACGACGGTGAAGTAGTTGCGAGCGATTTTGATTTTGTCATGAAGTTTAAAACCCGTCTCGGTTGAGACAACCACTTCATAGTGACTTTTTTGGAGCATCCGTCCTTTTATGAGATTTGTAGGATTGATGGGGTTTATACTCTCAAAAGGATTAAATCCCACGGCGGTGACACGAACAGGTTTTTGCAGTCCGTAGAGTTGGAGATTTTGGAAGGTAAATGCTTGAGATTTGTCGATGCCCTCGATGACTTTGAGGGTATCTTTGAAATCTTCATGGATGCGGGACGACTCAGCAAAAGGACCCAATGTATCCTCTTGAACAACCCAAATAGCGACGTTCATATCTTTGAGAAGTTTTTCAGCATCAACCATCATGCCACGGTAAACTCCTATCATGATGAGAACAATCCCAAGGAGCATCCCCACACCCATAGCGGTGACGATAAACTTCCCGAGTGTGTGTGAGATATCTTTTTGTGCAAGATTTATCATAAATGAATCCTCATCCCCTCGGATAATGGTTTTTTCTTTGCATCTGGGACTAGGATTTTTGTCTTCTCATCGACACCTGATTTTACTCCTACAAGCTCGCCTGAGCGTCCAATGATATCAAGTTCTTGAAAATGTGCAGTACTGTTTTGGACAATCCAAACGCCGTTTTTTTCATCTTTTATAACGAGATGTGCGGCTTGAATGGTTAAAATATTTTCAAATCTCTCAGTGGTAATAGCTACTTGTGCTTGTTCGTTGATATAAAAAGGGATTGGCAATGTATCAAAAGAGATGCTCACTTGCCTCTCTTGCGTTAGTGCATCGCTGATAGCCCAAATGCGCTCTAGCGTGCCGCTTAAAATCGTATCGCTTTTGGAGCGCAAAGTGATATCGACCTTTTGACCCACTCTCAAAGTGCTGCTTATCTGCTCATCTATGTAGGCTTTGACCCATACGGTTTTTGTATCGACTAGCTTCAAAATGGACTGCGCGGGCAAAACTGTTTGGGAGATTTGGGCATCTTTGGAGATGACATAGCCATTGACGGGCGCGTAAATATTCAGACGTGAGAGTTTTTCTTGGAGTGCTTCTATATTTTTTTGTACTCTTAAAATCTCTGCTTGGCTTGCGTTGATGTGCTCATGACTTGCCGCTATTTGCGCCTCTATGATTTGCAAATCTGCAGTGGCTTTATCGAACTCCACTTTAGCTGCGTACTTTTGTTTGTAGAGTTTTTCATACCGCTCATAAGTCGTTTTGAGGAGCTCTTTTTGGGCGATGAGACTTTGCACCTCTTTTTTTGCTGCTAAAGTTTCATACTTTGCTTTTTCAAGGGTTGCCCTTGCTTCTTGAAGTAAATTTGGTAAATCTACTGCATCTACCGTGGCAAGCAAATCCCCTTTTTTGACCCATAAACCCTCATCACTCAAGATGTTTGTCAAGCGTCCTCCCGTTTGTGCGCTGATGGTGTAAATCTCTTTTGCATCCACGTTGCCGATACCAAATACTTGCACCTTTAAAGCTGTTCTTAGGGGAGAAACTGTTTGGTACGTTGACTTTGGAATATAAACTTTAAAGTAAAAAGCGACTCCGACGAGCATGAGAACTAAAAGAGCGAGAAGATATTTTGTCCAGGTCTTCATATTTGTTTTCCTATGAGATATTTGATACGATTTTGAGCCATAGTGCGGCTGAAATAGGCTTCAAGAAGTCCAAGTTCTGATGAGAGTTCAAGAGTTGTGGCATCGAGCACTTCGAGGTAGGTCGCCAAGCCCTCTTTATAGCGCGCGTTTATGAGCTCTTTGGTCGCAACCGAGGCTTCAAGCTGGGATTTTTTAGCGATAATAGTATTTTTATAGCGTTTTAAATCAATGAGCAGCGCTTCTAACTCCTCTTGGAGTGCTAAAAGTTTTGCCCCTTTGAACTCTTTGAGACTGCTAGTGGCTATGCTTACCATTTGCTCTGTGGCACTTAAATTTCCGCCCGTGTAAAGAGGAATATTGAGCACTACGCCAATCACGCTTGCATCGTAGGCATTAAGCGTGTCGAAATAAGTGTACGAAGCAACCGCATCGAGTGAGCCGTAGTGTGACGCTTTAGCCGAGTTGTGCAAAAAGGTGCTTTTTTGGATGTTTTGCTCATAAATTTTGAGCTGGGTATTGTTGGAGAGAAGTGCGTCTGAGAGTTGCTCAGGAGTAGGGTTTGCTGTGCTTGTATCGGTGTGCAGATGTGTTTGCAGCTGTATGTCGCCAATCTTTTTTTCACCCATCATGAGCCAAAGACTTGAGAGCGCTTTTTCGTAGGAAGCTTCAGCTATGCCAAGCGAATCTTTTGCTCCGTAATAAGCCGACAAAAAACGAGTCTCATCAGAGCTCGTTTTGATTCCTTGCTCTACAAGTGCATGCGCTTGCGCATGAAGCTCTTTTTTTGTCTGCATATCTTTTTGAAAAACTGCAATAGCTTTTTTTTGAACAAGAGCGCTCTCATAAAGAGATTCGACCTTATAAATCATCAAAGCCTTCGCCTCTTCAACTGACAAACTTGCAATTTTCGTGTCAACTTGCGCGGCGTCTATCTTTGAACTCGTCTGTGAAAAATCCCAAATCTTTTGTTGCAAAGTAATACCAGCTTGCCAACCTTGCTGCTCAATCGTATTAAATTCGCCGTTTTGAGGCAGGGCGTACGTGTGAAGTACATCGTACTGCGCTTGAAAATTGACATGCGGCAAATAAGCCGAACGTGCACTTTTTTCTCCTTGCTCACTTTTTGAAAGCTCAAGCATAAAGCTTTTGATATCAGGATGATTGCTCAGCGTTTTATCTAT
>DJAA01000066.1:0-411 GCA_002428085.1 Sulfurimonas sp. UBA6014
TTATTTATTTTTTAATTTTAGCTAATTTGTGACATTATATAAACACGTTTATTTAGATAGCGTCAAAACCTTATCGACGCTCTGTTTTATAACCTTCAATCTTTCATTTATAACATCTTCTATGATGTAAAGATCAACGCCTTCATAGTCGTGTGCTATAAAATTTCTCAACTCNNTTTGATGTCTTGCTTTTCAAAGTAGGAGAGAATTTCTAGCTCACCGTTATGCAAAAGTTTATCAAACTGTTCTGCGATGGATGTGAGGTGCATTAGTATTGCAGCTCTTGAGTTTTGTTCATCTTCTAAAGCCGCGACGACTGAGCCTTTTTCATGGACGATGGCTTCTATAAAAGTTATTTTTTTGTCAATCGCCTTTACTCGTTCAAGTGCTTTTAAACTAAACATAAATCAA
>DJAA01000066.1:425-20068 GCA_002428085.1 Sulfurimonas sp. UBA6014
TCACTATTTCTATGAAATTTTTTCTTTATAAGGGTTTTTATTTTTGAAATTTCATCAAAATAGTCATACGCAGTTCTGTGGTCAAGGTAGTTTTTCTCTTTTTGTATTGCTATGTCTATATCGCTATAAACTCCGGCTTCATCCCTTGCGAAACTCCCAAAGAGTGCGAGTGTTACAATGCCATCATTCACAAGTTCTGCTTTGATCTCTTGCAAAAAAGTAATGATATTTGACTTGCTGACTCTCATTTTTTCTCTTTTTTTGTTTTTTACGCTTTTACTCTCGCTAACCTATCTGCTTCTTGCGATTTATAAAGCTCTGCACACCCTTTTGAGAGTTCACGGATTTTTAGGATGTAGTTTTGTCTCTCTGTTTGGCTGATTGCTTTTCTTGCGTCTAGGACATTAAATGTACTGGCTGCAGACATACATAAGTCGTAGGCAGGAAGCGGCAAGCCTGCTTCGATAGTGCGTAAACATTCATTGCTTTTTGCGTTAAATTCTGCGAAGAGCATCGCTGTGTCGGCTACTTCAAAGTTGTATTTTGAAAACTCTATTTCAGCCTCTTTGTGGACGTCGCGGTAGAGTGTTTTATTGCCGTTTTTGTCTTCATTCCAAACGATGTCAAAAACTGTATTCACACCTTGCAAATACATCGCAAGTCGCTCTGTTCCGTAAGTAATCTCAACGGCAACAGGGTTACACTCAATCCCTCCGACTTGTTGAAAGTAGGTAAATTGTGTCACTTCCATTCCGTTGAGCCAAACTTCCCAGCCGAGTCCCCATGCGCCCAAAGTTGGAGATTCCCAGTTGTCCTCGACAAAACGGATGTCATGTTGTGAGACATCAAGTCCCAAATACTCTAAGGATTTTAGGTACAGTTCTTGAATGTTGTCTGGTGAAGGTTTGATGAGCGCTTGAAACTGATAATAACTTCCAAGTCTATTTGGATTTTCCCCATAGCGCCCATCAGTCGGACGGCGTGAGGGTGCCACATAAGCAACCGACCACGGAGTTGAGTCAAGGGAGCGAAGAAAAGTGGCAGGGTGAAAAGTTCCCGCTCCCGCTGGAATGTCGTAAGGCTGGACAATATTGCACCCCTCCCTCATCCAAAATTCTTGTAGTTTTAGTAGCATGGAGCTAAAGGTTATCATGTCTTACCTCATTAATAAATTGCGAAATTATAGCTTAGATGAGGATGCCTAGAACTTAAATGCAAGCCCTAACTTGAGATATTGATTCTTAGCGGTGCTGTCTGGTTCGATGTATCCGTTGAGCATATTGGATTTTTTTATCGTCTGTTCTTGATAAATATACTCAAAAAGTAAACTTAAACTGTTGTTGTATTTGTATTCTACAGGGAGAGTGATTTCTATGATGTCCGCTGCACCAAGTTTAAACTCCCCTAGTGTAGGCTCTTGCATAAGAGGGTAAATACCATATTGGTACTCAAAACCCAACCCAATATTCACTCCCTTATCAAGTGCAAATTTTGCCCCAACCATTGGTCTTAAAGAGAACCATTTATACTCTTCAATTTGCGAAATCGATAATTCTCGTCTCCACAAACGGTATCCGATTCCAAGTCCATATTGAAACTCAACGACTCTGTCCATTTTATAGTGTTGAGCATAATTTAAATCAACATCCATAATAGAATGTTTATTTTTATCGACAATCGTGCCAATTGGATCACCACTTCCTATAAGGGAACCTCGATAAGTAGTCTTCCCCCTAAGCATCATGAGGTTTGCATTGATTGCCGCATAGGAGGAACTATTTTTTGCAAACAAATAAGAAATTCCAGCATCAAATCCTATCATTTCACTCAACTCAGACTCTTCGCTGTCTAAGGGAAGACCTTCGTAATACTCCATATAGTTCATATCCATTGCTACAAATGAGGCACGCGTGATAAAGCTTGAACTGCTAGCATGAGCATTCAATGAGACAAAATATACGCCTATAAAAATCCAAACTATGTGTTTCATTTTCTTCCCAAATGGCTCAAAATGTTTAAACAATCTTACAGATGATATCACCAATTTCTTTACCTAAAGAAGTTGCAACGACACTACACTTTACTTTGAGTAAAAAACAGATATTTTTTCGGTGCGAGGGGGTAAGACATTCGTAGTTTCCCATCCCTTTTGAAATAACCAAATCGGCATTATCAAAGAGCTCTTTTGCATGAGAATTTGCTCTGTTATATGTAAAACCAGGCGTATTTACTCCGCTATCAACAAGGGTACAAAGCTTGTCAAAACCTGCACTAAGCGCCTCTTTCATAGTTACATCGTTGATAATCGGGGCGCCTCTGACCATATAGAAAAATGTAGCTTGTGGAAATAAATCTTGAAGCGTTTCTATAAACATAAAATCAAAAAGATGCTCTCCAACATTATCACCCAAAACCACAACACTTTTAGCATGGCAAAGCTCATTTTGCAAAATTTTTAGGTCATCATGCGCAAAAGGTGTATGAAAGATTTTCTCAAGCTCTTCTTCTAAGTCAAACGCAACTGCTGCTGCTAAATCTATCACATTGCCTGCAACGGCGATTTTTGTAGCAGTGAGTAATTTCTCTTGAGAGAGGAGGATTTTATTTTTTAAAAACGGAACAAAAGAGAGCGCTTTTTGCGTTGAGAGCGCTTTAACCTCATCGTACAAATCACTCTTGTTGGCTACAAAAGCCATTTTTGCATACACATCAGCGGCAATTTCAGGGGGAGTGTTGGAAAAAGAGAACTCTTTACTCATCTTCTCAACCGTAGAAGTGAGCTCTTGCGAGAGGAAAGCAGAGGCGTTTATGGCATCTGCAACTCTCTTACTTTGGTTGATTATGCATCCAACACAGGCTTCATCAATCTTCATCCGCGGACTTAACTAACCGAATGTTCTTCGATAGCTTTGTTCCACATAAGTTTATATTTTCTTCGCATAAACTCAACATCTTGTTGTGAGAGTTTGAGCTGCTCAGTGAGCGTCGCTATGGTTTTTCTATCTTCATCGTATAACTCTTGCAAAGAGGATAACGCCTCACGCAAAAAGGTATTTTCGACCTTCACAGCTGTAAGGGTCTCGTCTTTGGCATCAAGTACTTTTTCATGAAGATTGATGATAGTGCCTATCGTTTTTTCAATAAACGCAGGCTGCACCATCGTCGCTTGGATGTTATACTCTGAGAGTGCTTTAAGCTGAACAGGGACGACCTCAGTAGCGCCGCGCGAGGGGTCTATATATCGAACACCCTCTTCAAATTTTATGGTGAGTTTGCCTCTTTGTATCAAGTTTTCAACGGAAGACAAATCTAAACCTGTCAAATTCATATACTCTTCATCGCGCATCCACTGCATTTCCTTCTCCTCAAATAGGCTTTGGCTATAATTTAATGATGGTCTCAATCTCTAAAGAATCCATCTCAACTTTCTTCGCTTTTGAGATACGGTCTTCTTTAAGCTTGACTGCCAACTCTTCATTATTGAGTGCCAACATTTGCATTGCGAGATACGCTGCATTGATGGCTCCTGCTTTTCCTATTGCCACTGTAGCAACTGGCATTCCAGCAGGCATTTGCACCGTTGAGAGGAGTGCATCTATTCCGTTAAGAGCAGAGGCACTCATGGGAACACCGATGATAGGCTTGATGGTTTTAGATGAGAGTACACCTGCTAAATGCGCTGCCATTCCTGCGGCTGCTATAAAAACTTGAGCACCTTTTGCCTCAGCTTGAATGATATAATCTTTCGTTCTCTCAGGGGAACGGTGTGCAGAAGAAATTATCATTTCATACTGAATACCAAACGCTTCAAGCGTGTCTGAACAAGCTTTCATGACCTCATAGTCACTTTTGCTCCCTATAATAATCGACACAAATTTCATCTTTTTTTTCCTCAATTTTATTTTAAAAATTATACATTAATTTGATGTATTTGGGCATGTTGCATCCCTTCATTGGAAGGTATTCTAAAAAAAGTATACGGTGGGAAAATAGTTGGCAAAACTATAGGATTTACATTTCCACTATGAACCTCATCCCAAACTTTTCCTTTTTGTGAGAGAAGCTGTTTAAACTTGAGGTATATTCTCCCCTCTCTCTCATACGTTAAACCTATCTCATTGTCGACTAGTTCGATGTGAGCGCCCAGTGGAGCAACAACTTCAAGCTCATCATTTGGTAGTGTTTTATATTTGCACACATAATATTTCCCATCCTCAAGAGCCACACCACTTACTTGATGCGTCCCAAGCTGCATAGAAAAATCCAAACTCTGCGTGTCATGTTTTTCAAAAGGGCGAGAAATCAAATACGCATCCGTATAACCACGATTTTGAAGTGACTGGAGTTCATACTGATATTTTTGGCTCTCAAATTTTCCACCGTAATAGTCATCTATCGCCATTCGATACGCTTTTGCAGTTGTAGCTGCATAGTAGGCTGTTTTTGTGCGCCCTTCTACTTTTATGGAATCAACTGCTCCACTATCGAGTATCTCTTGGACATGTGAGGCTAGATTTAAATCTTTTGAGTTCATGATATAGGTGCCGACTCCCTCATCCTCTTCAAGCCTAAAAAGAGTTCCCGTCTCAGGATTTGCCGCATATATTTCATAAGGAAATCTGCAGTCATTTGCACAGCTTCCACGGTTTGGAACCCGTCCGCTTTGAAGGGTTGAGATAAGACATCTTCCACTGTAAGCAAAGCACATAGAGCCATGAACAAAAACTTCTAGCTCTAAGTTGGGAAGTTCTTTTTTTATCTCTTTGAGGTCTTTGAGTGAAATTTCCCTTGCCGTAATAATACGAGTCGCTCCCATATCAGCATAAATTTGCGCATCTAAAACATTCATGACATTGGCTTGTGTGGAGAGGTGTAGTGGCATATTTGGCGCCAAGTCATGACATAATTTTAAAACACCTGGAGTTGCTACGATAAAAGCATCGGGACCCAGTTCATTCATGGCGACAATATGTTTTTTCAGCAGACTCAGCTGGGAGTTAAAAGGAAATCCGTTGATGGTCGCATAGACCTTTTTACCACGCGCATGAGCGTACGCTATCCCCTCTTGGAACTCCTCCATACTAAACTCTTTACCGCTTCTTATGCGAAGCGAGAAGTGGCTCACTCCGCCATATACGGCATCAGCTCCAAAATCTATAGCAATTTTTAATTTTTCTAAGGTTCCTGCAGGGGAAAGAAGTTCTACTTTTTTCATGTGTAATCTCGTTTGAAGGCTTTAAGTGAAAATCACTTAAAGCGAAATTTTATTGGAATTTTAGCCAAAGGAGTTGGCTTTGTGGAGTAAAAGATTACAATTATTGTCCAAACTGAGCCAAAAGTGCCTCAATCTCATCAACAGACGCAGTATCATTATGTGTATCGCCAACAATATGTGTCGCAGAAGCAACACGTTTGCTATCATCGATTCTCCCCTCAAAAAGGGTATTCATATACCTAGAGAGTGCGCGCATGACGTTGATAACACGCTCTATTTTTTGACGGTGTATATCTTGGTATTGCATGATGTCCATTATATTCATAATAGAATCGCCACTACTTTGAAGTGTTTCTACTGTAATATTTGCATCTTCAAGCGCTTCTTCATTTTGGGTAAGAGAGCTTGCAAACGCATGAACATCAGGAAACTTTTTACTTAAAGTAGTAAAGAGTGCAATATTAGCATTTAAAACTTCTATGACTTTTTGAAGATTTTCCTCTTTTTCCATAAGCTCGCTACTAATACCTTCGATAATATCAAAGATTTGACTTGCTTTTTCTTCACTCTCTTTTGTTACATCATCAAGCTGATGTACCATTTTGTTCTCATCAGTCGCAGGAAGAGGCCAGTGATGAGCAGTAGATTCATTGTATCCAGCAGGGACACTATCATCTACAAACTCTTCTTCCACCTCTTCATCTAACGAATCTTCTTCTAAATCTTGAGAAACTTTCTCTGAGACTTCCTCATCTTCAAATCCATCAAGATCGCCATTCATTAACGCATCTAATTCTTCTTGAGTCATAAAAACATCTCCACACTTTAAACAAGGTAATTTATTATTTGCCACTATAATATCATAAATAAATTTAAACGAGATAACTATGATAGTAGATTTACATAACCATACACGACTTTGTAACCATGCTGAGGGTGAGATTTTTGAGTATGTGCAAAAGGCTTTGGAGTCGGGAACACGTTATTTTGGTTTTTCAGACCACGCTCCCATGGTGTTTGACCCAAATTATCGTATGCATTTTGATGAGATGCAAAAATACGAGCAAGATATTTTAGAAATCAAAGAGCAATACAAAGGCAAAATCGAGATACTTTTAGGTTATGAAGTTGATTATCTTGAGGGCTATATGGATAAGAGGGTTTTATGTGCAAAAGTTGATTATCTCATCGGCTCTGTCCATTTTATCGATGAATGGGGCTTTGACAATCCAGAATTTATCGGACGCTATAAGAGCGAAAATATAGATGAAATTTGGCAAAAATATTTTGATGCCATCGAAAAAATGGCACAAAGTGGGCATTTTGATATAGTTGGGCATTTTGATTTGATAAAAGTGTTTAAATTTCTCCCAAAAAAAAGCATTTTGAGTATCGCTCAAAATGCCCTTCTTGCGATAAAAAAAGCAGACATGACTTTAGAGATAAATATGGCAGGTTTAAGAAAGCCCATTCATGAGCCCTACCCCTCTTTAGAGATTTTGCAAGAAGCTTACAAACTTCAAATCCCCATCACTTTTGGATCCGATGCACACAAACCAGAACAAGTGAGTTTGTATGCCAAAGAGGTCTCAGAGATGGCAAAAAAAGTTGGGTATACAGAGTGTGCTATTTTTAGAAATAGAAAAAGAGAGATGATACAACTATAGCGCTATTTAAAGTTTTCGTCATTTCAAATAAAGCGTAGCAATCTAACTTTTAGTATTAACAAGCCACATTGAAAAAATATTTAGATAATCCCAAAAAGATTGGATGTACTCTTCTGTAATGCCCTCTTTTGGTAGTTCTTCAAGCAGTCCTGCCATCAGAGTGAGCCATGTTTTGCGACCTGCTTCATCGATTCGAAACGGGGCATGTCGACCTACCATCTGAAATGGACCACGGTTTTGCGTAAAATACTTCTCTCCACCGCACATCTCGACGAGAAAATCAAAGGCATGTTTTTTCGCCTCAGCAAAGTCTTCTTCATCATGAATAGGAAACAAAAATGCTATATCACTTTTTTCTATTAAATCATAATGTGCATAAATGAGTTTTTTAAATCTCTCTTCACCCACTTCATAAAAAAACCCTGGATGTGGCTTAGTAGCAGGTGGTCTAACCCCTATTTCACCTTGAGTTATGGTAAGTTTCATAAAAAAACCTTTGTGTAATTTTACAAAATTATACACAAATTTGGGTCAAGATTTCAGAATTAATCTCTTATATTTCTTTGAGTAAAAGGGGTATATCCCTACAATTTCTATAAATAAAAATTCAAAATAAATTTATAAAGAGATATTTAATCTATGCCCCTGTATAATGTTATATATTTTTATTTCAAAAAGGAAACAACACATGGGTAAATATGTAGAATTAACTGGCGCCAATTTTGAGGCAACACTTAAAGAAGGTGTATCATTAGTAGACTTCTGGGCACCATGGTGTGGACCTTGTCGTATGATTGCTCCGGTAATTGAAGAATTAGCTGCAGACTTTGATGGTAAAGCTAATATTTGTAAAGTAAATACTGATGAGGAACAAGATATTGCCGTTAAATTTGGTATTCGTTCTATTCCTACAATCATGTTTTTCAAAAATGGTGAAATGGTCGATCAAGTTATTGGAGCACAGTCAAAACAAGTTCTTGCTTCAAAAATCAACGCTCTTCTCGCATAACTAAAAGCATTAAAGTGGCAAGACAAGGAGGTAGAAGCTTCTTATCCTTGTCTACTATTCTTGCTTCATTTTTTGGTGCTGCTATGGTAGCTTCCGCTTTTGCCTACTTCAACTATAAATTTTCCGAATATAAGTTTATTGATTTTAAAGAGTTAGTTTTTTATGAAAAAAACGATATTTTTTTTCCAAAAGCTGAAAAATATATTGTAATCTTTTATAGTTCTAAAGAAAAAGGGACTGTAGAGCAACTTGCCAATGCACAATTAAATTTCCCTATTCTTGCCATTGATTACTACAACGAAGCGCAACAAAATAGTAAACATACTATCTTCTTAAGAAGCGGCACTAAAAATTCACTCTCATTCATTCAAAGATTTAATATCTACGAATCCCCCTCAATCTTTTTTATAAAGAAATCCAAAGATACTCTTTATAAACAAGATAGTATGATACGAAAATTAGATAATTTGAAAGAATTATCCCAGCAAATAGATAGTTTATAAATAAAATTAAGGATTACAAATGATATTAGATTGTGCCATTATTGGCGGTGGACCAGCTGGTCTTACTGCTGGACTTTATACAACTCGCGGCGGTTTAGCAAATGTAGTTATGTTTGAAAAAGGGATGCCTGGCGGACAGATTATGAACTCTTCTGAAATCGAAAATTATCCTGGTGTGACAGGTGAAGTTTCAGGGATGGAAATGATGAGTACTTGGCCTGAACAATGCCAAAAATTTGGTCTTATTCATGAGATGGTCAATGTGCTTCGTATCACAAAAACAGGCAAGCTATTTAAGGTTCATAAAGAAGATGGAACCTCAACAGATGCGCATAGCGTTATCATCGGGACAGGTTCATCTCCTCGTCGTGCGGGTTTTAAAGGTGAAAATGAATTTTTTGGCAGAGGTGTAAGCACTTGTGCAACATGTGATGGTTTTTTCTACAAAGGTAAGGAAGTTGCAGTTATCGGTGGTGGTGACACAGCTCTTGAAGAAGCTCTTTATCTTGCAAAAATTTGTAAAAAAGTTTATCTCATTCATAGACGCGACAGCTTCCGTTCTGCACCTAACACTATCGCACGTGTTGAAAGAACCCAAAATATAGAGTTAGTTTTAAACTCATTTCCAGAAGAAGTTTATGGGGATGCTTCAGGTGTTACAGGGATAAAAGTTAAAAATAAAGAGGGCGCTATTCGCGATATCGCAATCCCAGGTATATTCACTTTTGTTGGAAACGATATCAACAATCAAACACTTATTCAAGAAGATGGAAGTTTTTTATGTGACATGAACGATCAAGGTCAAGTCATCGTAGATTTAAGCATGAAGACCTCCGTAGCTGGACTTTTTGCAACTGGGGATATGAGAATAGCGGCTCCAAAACAAGTAGTTAGTGCTGCAGGCGATGGTGCAGTTGCTGCACTCAGTGCTATAGCGTATGTTGATGAGTTATTAAATCATTAAGAAAATATTGTTATAAAAGGTAAAATTATTATGATAAGAGTTGGTGTTTTTGGGGCAAGCGGCAGAGTCGGTAAACTTTTACTTGAAGATTTAAAAGTGACTGAAGACATGAGTGTCAGCAGTGTTTATGTTCGCAATAGCTTAAATTTTTCCATCGATCCATCTATTTTAGTCACTTCAGACATGAAAGCATTTTTAAATGCTTCAGATGTGATTATCGATTTTTCACTTCCTGAAGCTTGCGAAGCTCTTTTAGAAGAAGCTATTAAAACGCCAAAACCGTTAGTGATAGGGACAACAGGACTCAGTTTTCATCAGCTTAATCTTTTAAAACAAGCAAGTGAAATGATGCCAATTCTTTATGCGACAAATATGTCCCTAGGAGTAGCTCTTTTAAATAAACTCGTTACTCAAGCCTCAGCGGCACTGAGAGATTTTGATATTGAAATCGTGGAGATGCACCATAAGCACAAAAAAGATGCTCCAAGCGGTACGGCTTTAACATTAAGTGAATCCGCAGCCAGAGGGAGAAATCTTGATATCAACAAAGTTCGCGTCAGTGGAAGAGATGGCAATATCGGAGCACGAACAAAAGATGAAATAGCCGTCATGGCACTTCGAGGTGGGGATATCGTTGGTCGCCATACTGTAGGTTTTTATAACGATGGTGAATTTTTAGAACTTAACCACACAGCAACTTCAAGAAATACTTTTTCTAAAGGTGCCATAAGAGCAGCTCAGTGGCTCTTAAACAAAGAGGCTGGCTTGTATTCGATAGCAGACTGCTTAGAGTTGTAAAAAAACTTTAGTTTTAATTGCATGTGAGTATAATTGGCTCATTTAAAATGATGTACTTGTAAGGAAAATATTTTGTTAGAAAATATAAATGAAAAGTGTGCAGTCGTAGGTATTTTTGGTCATAAAGAAGCTTCTAAACTTGCCTATTTTTCACTGCATGCACTCCAGCATCGTGGGCAAGAAGCAGCAGGTATTAGCTCTTCAGATGGAGAAAAAATAAAAACCATCAAAGACCGCGGTCTGGTCATAAGAGTTTTTAATGAGGAAAAATTGGCCACACTCAGTGGAACAAGTGCTATTGGACACACGCGCTATTCTACAGCAGGAGATGACTCTATCTTGGATGCTCAGCCTGTTTTTGCAAGGTATGATTTAGGAGAGATGGCAATAGTTCATAATGGAAACCTTACAAATGCAGAAGAAGTTCGTAACTACCTTATCAAAAAAGGGGCGATTTTTCAAACCTTTATGGATACAGAAAATCTTATCCATCTTATTGCTAAAAGCGAAAAAGAGAAGCTTGTAGATAGAATAATAGATGCAACAAGAAGCATAGAGGGTGCCTACTCTTTAGTTTTTTTGAGCAGAAAAAAAATGTTTGCTATGCGTGACCGTTTTGGTTTTCGTCCTCTTAGTTTGGGACGCATTGCAAATGGTGGATACGTTGTAGCAAGTGAAACGTGCGCATTTGACCTTATTGGTGCAGAATTTATCCGTGATGTAGAACCAGGAGAACTCCTTGTTTTTGAACAAGACAAAGCACCGACTTCCATCAAGGTTTTTGAGCCAACACCTAAGCGATGTATTTTTGAATATGTTTATTTTGCTAGACCTGATTCAAGAGTATTTGGTCAAAGTGTTTACCAGATGCGAAAAAATATGGGCGCCGAACTTGCAAAAATAGCTCCAATTGAAGCAGATATGGTCATCCCTGTCCCAGATGGCGGGGTTCCTTCAGCTATAGGGTATTCTCAAGCAAGTGGTATCCCTTACGAGATGGGAATTATGAGAAATCATTATATTGGTAGAACATTTATTGAACCTACACAAGAGATGCGAGACTTAAAAGTAAAAATGAAACTCTCCCCCATGACAGACACCATCAAAGGCAAAGTAATCATTGTCATCGATGACTCCATCGTTCGAGGAACTACCTCAAGAAGAATCGTAAAAATGCTCAAAGAAGCTGGCGCCAAAGAGGTCCATATGAGAATATCAAGCCCTCCTACAACAGACCCTTGTTTTTATGGCGTTGATACTCCAAATAAAGAAAAACTTATTGCTGCAAATATGACTGTGGAAGCTATTTGCGAATTTATAGAAGCAGACTCTTTGGCATATCTTGATTCAGAATCACTCCTTAGAAGTGTCAATGCGACTGAGGACAACTACTGCACTGCTTGTTTTACAGGTAAATATATCGTTTAATTTTGGGAGAAATATTGGAGCAGATTTATACATACGGTACTTATTTAACAAATAAATTTGGCTCCAAAGTCTATAAAGTAGGCATTCAAATCTCTGGTTTTACGTGTCCAAACATAGATGGAACCGTTGCAAAAGGGGGATGCACTTTTTGTGAAAATGACTCTTTTAGTGCAAGTACTGGTCAAGTTCAGTCACTCAAAGGTTTTCATCTCAACATGAAATCAAGTGAAAATCCTTATCTAGCCAAGCAACTTGCGCAATTAGAATTTCAATTTAATGCCCTGAGTAAAAAACAAATCAAAGAGTATGGTGCAGAGAAATTTATTGTCTATTTTCAATCCTTTACAAACACCTACGCTCCGCTTGAAACACTCCAAGCACTCTATGAAAAAGCACTCTCCTTCCCTAATGTTATAGGTTTGAGTATCGGAACACGTTCGGACAGTGTGAGCGAAGAGACTCTTGATTATTTATGTGAATTAAGCAAAAGAAAAGAGATTTGGATTGAGTTTGGGATTCAGTCAGTTTTTGATGTAACTCTGCAAAAAATCAACAGAGGTCATGACAGCGCAAATGTAAAAGAGTGGGTTCTGCGAGCAAAAGCAAAAGGTTTAAATGTCTGCGGGCACCTTATTTTTGGCTTACCAGGCGAAACAAAAGAGATGATGCTTAAGACCTCCAAGCAAGCTTATGAGTGGGGAATAGACTCCATCAAATACCATCCACTTTATGTTGTAAAACGAACCGCATTGGCAAATGACTTCATAAAAGGGACTTTTACTCCCATCCAAGAGGAGGAGTATTTAGAGGTTTTAGTGGAAGCGCTTAAAATAAAGCCCAAACATGTAAGTGTCCAAAGAGTCACCGCTGGTATCAATGATGACTCTTTACTTGCTCCACAGTGGTGTAAAGATAAAAATACGCAACTCAAAAACATCAACAAAGCATTAAAACCTGTAGGGCTAAAATACTAAGTCATGCAATGATTTAGTGCCCTCTTACTTTCGTATAATTCGCAGTGCTTCGAAAATAAGGGGGATAACTAAAATAGACTCTAAATGCTTTTGTCTCTCCAGGCTTTAAGTTTGTAGCTATGACAAACTCCTCTGTGAGTGTTTGCGGTTTATATGCAGCACTTCTACTACTATCTTCTATAAAAAATTCAAAAAAACTGCTAGGATTATAAAATGGATTATAAAATGTACCACTTTTAAAATTACCTGTCGCATGCCCTTTATTGACTAACTTAACCTCAAAATTAACCTCACCTATCTCATAATTACCTTCATTTTTAACAAAACCTGTATAAATAATTTTTTCTATCCCCAAAAGTCTTTTATTTTCTACTTTATACACTTTTACTTTTTTAGTATATTTGTCAATCACCACAATGGACAACACTAAAACAAACACTCCAATTATGAGAGTTAAAATAATAATGGGAACTTTCATCTCAGTTTTTTGCTGTTTCATGGCAACAATAAAACCTAAAACTATAAATATCCCTACTAAAAGTACCGCTAAATAGTGCCATATATTAAAAAGTGTCATCATCTACATTTTGCTCCAAGTAAAATAGTGTATTTTTTAGAATACGTGAAAGGCTCGACAATAATTTTAAATTCTCTCAATTCACCCTGCGCTATATTTTCTTCTAAAATCCGAGCATGCATAAAAGGTTTCCATTTAAATATATAATCTTTTACTGGATTTCCAACCATTTTTACTGCTGATGCGGTGATAGTGCAGCTTTTAAAATCTCTTTTTGACCCATTTAAAAGAGTCCCTTTAACTACTACTGCCTCTGTAAAGGTGAGTTTTTTTTGATTGGTAAGCGTAAGTGTATTTTTAAACAAAATAGCATGCATTTGTATATACCCGATACTAGGTCCCAAAACAAGAATTAAAAAGGAGACAAGAAGCAATAATAAAGAAAATCCAACTTTTTTTCTATTTAAAATCGCAAGCAAGAGAAAAAGAATAAATAAAACAAAAACAGCACCAAAAAGAATGTAATCATAAAGAATTAATTCATGTAAAAAGGTACTGAGCTTATTTTTCATGTGTCACTTCTAGAGTTTTTTTCTGCAATACCACTCATGTTAAATCTACGAGAAAGTTCTTGTTTTATTCTATCTGGCGCTATATTTTTTGCAGCTAAGGCTACAAGCACATGATAGGTTAAATCTGCTGCTTCATAAATCATTTGAGTCTCATCATTATCTTTATAAGCAAAGCTAAATTCCCCTGCTTCTTCTACAACTTTTTTAAGTATTGTATTATCGCCTTTAGAAAATAATTTAGCTGTCCATGAAGAGTCAGGATTTGCAAATTTACGCTCTTGAATAGTATGATACAGTGTATCAATGACGCCGTATATGGCGCTAGAGTCTACCTCTACTTCACTGGTTGTCTTACCAGAGCTAAGCTCTGTAAAAAAGCAAGAGCGTCTTCCTGTATGACAAGCCACCCCTTTTTGGGCAACCTTTATGAGAAGCGTATCGTTATCGCAGTCAAGATAAAAAGAGGAGATAGTTTGGATATGTCCACTGCTCTCCCCTTTTTTCCATATACGCTGTTTTGAACGAGAAAAATAATGTGCGATTTTTGTGCTAAAGGAGAGTTCCAACGCTTCTTTGTTCATGTAAGCCATCATCAAAACTTCATGATTTGCATCATCTTGTACAATAACTGGCAAAAGGTCACTCTTTTGCCAGTCTATTTTATTGATTGTATTTTGCATAATCCTAGTTATTCTGCTGTGGTTCTTTGTTTAGCATCTTTCATATCAACCCAGATATTTGGAGTAGAACCGCCAGGTGTTAAGAAGATTTTAGCATCTTTGTTTTCACGTAAAGCTTCATTAAACAAACCTTGAATTCTGATTTGCTCTAGTTGAATCAATTGTGTTGTCAAAGATTTTGAAATTAAATAGTTCGCTTTTGATTTTGCATCTGCTTCAATCGTCACCGCATCTGCGATACCTTTTGCTTCGATTCTTGCTTTTTCAGCTATACCTTCTGCTTCAGCTGCACGCTTAAGAGCTTCTTGTTTTGCACGCTGAACATCTTGTTCTGCTTTTTGAACTTCTTGTTTTGCAACTTGAACACGCTCGATTTGTTCTTTTACTTTTTCAGGAAGTCCAATTTCGCGAAGCTGAACAGACTGAAGGTCGGCAGGTGAATTTGTCAATGAACTTACGTTGTCACGAACGCTTTTGTCAATCTCTAAAGCTATTTGATTTCTAAGTTGAGGAAGTGACTCTGCATCATATCTTCCCACAACATTACGAACAACATCACGAACAACGGGATTGATAATTTTATCTTCCCAGCTAAATCCCCAGTTAGAGATAGTTTGTGCAGCAAACTGTGAATTAAGTCTATATTGAACAGTAAGTTCAATAGAAACAGGAAGACCACGCTTATCAAGAACCGTAATAGCTGGCTTCACATTGATACCTGCAGCATTTCCGCCACTTGCTTCTACTCGTGAAGCGTAGTTGATGATACGAACTTTCGTGTCGACTTTATACACCTTCTGAATAACAGGTATGATAAAATGAAGTCCTGGAAGAAGCGCTTGGTCTTGGTACTTTCCGTTTGTACTTAAAATACCTCTCTCACCCTCTTCGATGATAGTAAATGGTCTTGCTAAAACCAATAGAACAACAACAGCAATGAGAAAATAAATAACACCTGCTTTGTTGCCACCAAAATTGATGTCTATTTTAGGCATTTGTGGACCGCCTCCGCCACCTGAGCTACCACCTGAACTCTTTTTGCTAAAACCACTCTCTTCACTTTTTTTCTTGTTGAAATAGTCATTCATGTCCGATGCCATTAACACTCCTTTGTCTTTATTGTTCATTTGATTAGTTAACATAGGTTAAGTAATGCTCATATTCTGCATTTCTTCCAAATACGATATCAAAGTAAGCACTTTGCAGCTTTTCTGTCATAATGCCACGAGAGCCACATCCAATGACCCTTGCATCAACAAAACGCACAGGGGTAATCTCAGCCGCAGTTCCAGTTAAAAACGCTTCATCTGCAATATAAACCTCTTCTCTTGTAATGCGGCGACGCTCTACTTGTATCCCCATGTCTTGTGCAATTTCGATAACTGTTTTTTGTGTAATGGAGACTAGTGCATTATCAGCTGGAGGGGTAACAAGTTTGCCATCCTTAACCATAAAGAAACTCGCACCACTAGCTTCTGCCACATATCCTTGGTCATCAAGCAACAGTGCTTCATCATATCCACACTCAATCGCTTCATATTTTGCCATTTGAGAGTTTAGATAATTTCCTACCGCTTTTGCTTTACCCATGTTTGAGGTATTTGCAGGGCGAGTCATAGAGGCGATTTTGAGTTTGATACCGCTTTTTAATCCCTCTTCACCAAGGTAAGCACCCCATTCCCAAGCAGACATGACTGTCTCAACAGGTGCATTTTTGTGATAAACACCCATAACACCATACCCTAGAAAAGCAAAAGGACGAAGGTAGACATTTTCACCCGTAAACTCATTCATTTTTATCAAATCGATTTGTGCTTGATTCATCTCTTCAATACTGAAAGGAATATCAATCAGAGTCATTTTTGCAGACTCTTTTAATCTTTTCGTATGATCATTTAAACGAAAAATTGCATACCCTTTTTGAGTTTTGTATGCTTTAGTTCCTTCGATAACCCCGTTTCCATAATGCAAAGTATGTGAAAGCACATGCACTTTTGCATCATCCCAATTGACAAATTTCCCATTCATCCAAATATATTTGGCTGCGTCCATTAAAATCTCCAGTAATTATTACATTTAAAAGTTTTGTATTTTATCTAAAATGATGTTTAACTTGCATTAACTGGCTTTTAAAGACTAACTCTTCTATGGTTTTAAATTATCCATGAAGCAAAGTTACAAAAAGTAGACATAGAATTCATCTCTATAGATTCCTACTTAGCCCTATTTCTTTTGATATTTCCACATGTCAAGTTGTCATAGTCTAAAATAAAGATTGAATACGGCGATAGGGTTTATATTCAGTTATTTATTGAAACTCTCATAAGCCAGCTTTCTCATCCAGTCGTTAAATTTTACATTATTTTCAAGGCAGTAAGCACCAAAGGTTTTTAGCTCTTCTGGAGTAAGCATCAGCTCCACTTCTACTAGTTTTGCCTCTTCGTTTACTAACGTTTCTATAGTTTTAAAGTCTGTTTTCATGACGAACAACTTAACTTGATATTTTTAAACTTACTCGGTGCCGATTTGCATAAGTGCTCGAACTCGGGATGTTCTTCAAAAGGTTTCAGTGCGACAAAGAGCAAATCTTTGACCATTTGGTGTGAGCCTTTTTGTGAGGCTTCTATGGCTTCTTGAAGCACATGATTTCTCAGGACGTATTTTGGGTTAACTTTGAGCATATTTTCTTTTCTTTTGGTGCTTGAGAGCGTTTCATATTGAAGTCTTGCGTCGTAGGCCTTAAGCCACTCATGCAGAGGAGTTTTTAGTTTTGCGAGCTGTAAAAGTGCCTCTTTGTTCCCTTCATAATGGCAAAGAGTTCTAAAAAAGTTCGTGTAATCGACCTCGCTGCTTGCAAGTGCACCTAACATCCATTGAAGAAGTTTCAAATCACTCTTTTTTTCTTGCTCAAACCCAAGCTTTTTGTACATGATTTCTAAGTATGTTTTTTCAAAAACACTTGAAAAGGTCTGAAGTGCTTCTTGCATTTTTTCGTAATTTACAATCGGAGAAAGGGCGATGGAGAGTTGCGATAGATTCCAGTACGCAACGGGCGGCTGATTTGCAAAACTGTATCTTCCCTCGTGGTCTGTATGGTTACAAATATAATCAAAGTCATAATCATCTAAAAAGGCAAAAGGTCCGTAATCAATCGTAAAGCCGCCGATGGACATGTTGTCGGTGTTCANNAGGGGCCGTAGTCGATGGTCAGGCCGAGGATGGACATGTTGTCGGTGTTCATCACTCCGTGGTTAAAACCCACACTTTGCCACTTTGCAACTAACATAGCCGTTTTTTCAACTATCTCTTTATACATAAGCAAGTAGGCGTTTTCTTGCATTTTAAGGTGTGGAAATGACTCTTGCAAGACATAATCGGCGAGTTGTTCCAGTTTGTCGTGTTTTTTTGAATGGTAAAAATACTCAAAAGTTCCAAATCGTACCCAAGTCGGTGCAAGTCTTAAAACTATGGCACCCTTTTCCCATCTCTCACGTGCTACATCTTCGTCTGAGCCTATAATAGCTAAGGCTCTTGAAGTCTCAATACCCAGACCGTGCATGGACTCCGACATCAAAAACTCCCGAATAGATGAGCGTAAAACTGCACGCCCGTCTCCTTGTCGTGAATAAAGCGTTTGCCCTGCTCCTTTTATTTGCAGGTTGTACCCATTTACTTTTCCAAAATTTATGGCTCTGCCGTCTCCGAGTCTTGGGACAAAATGTCCAAACTGATGCCCCGCATAACACATAGCAAAAGGCTCATGTCCTTCCAATGGAGTTTGTGCGTTTACGATGCTTAGAAGTTTTTCATCCTGATACAAGTCTTCATCTATGTCTAAAAGTTTGGCTGCATCATTGGAAGCTGCTATCAAAAATGCTCTTCGAAGCGGCGCAGGCTGCGCCTTGTCAAAAAAAATATCGTCTAATTCCAAATACGGTGTTGTTAATTTTATGTCTGAAAATTTCATAATTCGTTTTTAACATGCTTGTGTTTAAACGATTCTATTGCAGGTAAAAAGCTTTTTTTATTGCAGGTTTTTTTAAGTTAAATAGCAATGTAACGCACTTGTATTTTTATTTTTTAAGTGCGTTATTTATTTGAAGATAGGCTTGCAGCGGCGTAGTTTCAAAATAAAAAAGATTATATTTGTGTGCAATTTCTTTGGTCATTTTTTGCACTTCAAGAAGTTTAAACCTTGGTGCCTTTGGAAAAAGATGGTGCTCAATTTGTGTGTTGAGCCCACCATAAAACCAGTGAGTAAACACTCCACCGATAAGTGAACGGCTTCCTCGCATCTGAAGCTCCATCCATGAGAGCTTTCTACTTTGCTCTAAATCAAACACTTCGCACCCCAAATGGTTTGTAATAAAACCAAAAGCCAACCAAGGAGAAAGAGTAAAATTTAAAGTAAAAAACACAATCAAAACATCTCTAAAAGGTAACATATACAAAAGAGTTCCCCAAATAAGAGGCCAATGTAACAACATGAGCATAAGCTCCCAATACTTTTTTCGCTGCAAAACGAAATGATAAGACTGAATAATAAAAGCAAAATACATAAAAAACATCGCACCCCAAAAAATAGCTTGTTGATGTTTTTTTATAAATTGATTTTTTCCTTTGTTGTTTGGGGTAAAAGCACCGTCAAGTGCCATAATATCTTTATCTTTTTCGACGACGTTGCACCATGTATGATGGTTTATATTATGCTTAAAATCCCACCAAGAGGAAGAGTTGCTTAAAATGATGGCTGAAAATGGGTAGCTGAGCTTCATGGAGAGTGCTTTGTCTTTAAAATACTGCGTATGCAGGATGTCATGAGAGACAAATACAGCGCGGGTAAATACAAGAGACATGAATAAACCCAAAAGAATCGGATTCCATAAAGAAGCACTGAGAAAAATCAAAATCATAGAAGCTATAATCGCCACCATCTCTATAGATCCACGAATCGGAACACGCTGTAGTAGACCTGCTTCTCGCACCTTTGTTTTTAGCTCATCAAAGATATCAGGAGTTGCCATTGATTTTTGGATTTGATTCATTACTTGCCACCTTCAAAAATTATTTTATTTTAAAATATAACATCTCAAACTCTCTGGCACATAATGGTTTTGAATAATAATACCCTTGATACTCATCACAACCAAGCGCTTTGAGATACGCAACTTGTCCCTCTGTTTCAACCCCTTCTGCAACTATCTTAATATGCAATGTTTGCCCCATCTTGAGAATTGTTTGAATAAAAACAGAACCGTTTTTTGTATTATAATCATCCAAAAAGCTTTTATCAATTTTGAGATAATCTATAGGAAA
>DJAA01000066.1:20091-75339 GCA_002428085.1 Sulfurimonas sp. UBA6014
AAGTCATGAAGCCTATTTAAAATCTCTAAAGTAGTATCACTTTGCTGTAAAAAGATATATTCAGTAATTTCAATATCAATCATAGATGGCTCAACCCTCTCATCATGAAGTGCTTGCAAAAATTTCACACCAAAACTACTGTCTAAAAGCTGCTTGGATGATATATTTATCGATATTTTAATATCAATCCCTTTTGCTTTGTAAATAGCACTGTATTTAATAGCTTCTTTAAATATCCATTCGCCGAGTTCGACAATAAAACCATTTTCTTCTGCAAGAGGGATAAAAACATCAGGTGCTATCATCCCTTTTGTAGGGCTTATCCATCGTACGAGTGCTTCACAGCCAACGATTGTATCGTTTAAGAGATCGATTTTTGGCTGAAAATAAAGTTCGTACTCTTTATTTTTTAATGCCTTTCTCATCTCTTTATCTAAAGAAATTGTTTGTTGGACAGCATCATTAAGTTCTTGTGTAAAAAAGTGGTATCTTGCTCTTCCCTTTTTTTTGGCTTCATACATCGCAATGTCTGCATGCTTCATAAGTGAAATCATATCCGTACCATCTTTTGGGTAAAAAGCAATTCCTACACTGCTGCTTATAGTTATAGGATGCGTTTGAATAAGCCAAGGATTTGCCAACGAGTCTTGGACTCTTTGTATCACGTAGGTAAGCTCAAAAAGCGATTTGTATTCTTGCAAAACTACAATAAACTCATCACCACCAACACGAGCAACAAAATCGTTCGTGCGGATGATATTTTTTATACTTGATGCTATTTGTCTTAAAAGTTCATCCCCAACATTATGACCCAAAGAGTCATTTACAGCTTTAAAATGGTCAAGGTCTAAAAATAAAAAAGCAAACTCTTTTTTATTTCTTTGCGAATCTTGAATGAGTCTTTGGAGAAATTCTTGCAATGAGTTACGATTTGCCAAGCCGCTTAAAGAGTCTGTTCTTGCCATCATATAAAGCTCTTGTTTTTCTATTTCTAACCTTGAGAATGACTCCACCATGGAGTGACGTATTGATTCAAGTTCTCTAATCTTAAATGCTTGTGGCACTTCAGCATGGTAGTATGCAAATTGGCGAAGCTTTTCAAGTGGCCTAGAGATAAAATTTCGCATAAGTAACCATACAACAATCAAAAGAAAAATAGGAATTAAACCAAAATAAATGAGAAAATTTGCTCTATCTCTATTAAAATAGGAAAAAATCTCTTCTGAATCAAGCAAAAAAACTAATCTTAAACCAACTACTTTACCCTCTTCATAAAACTTCAAATCTGTCTCTATTGCTTTTTTTTGCCTGAGTATATTGTAGCTAGAACTACTCTCTTGTGTGAAAGTATCCATCACAACATTTTGATTGAAATGGGGGTCTGTTGTGAGTAAAACTTCGCTATCATCAATAATAAGTATGGCATGAACATAGTCTTGATTGGCTATGACCCTATCCAAATAAGCACGTAAAGATTTAATATCACTTTTTTTCTTAATATTTTTAGAGAGTATATAGGATGTCTCAGACAAATTACTCACAACACTTTGCAGAATAACAGCAGCTGTTTTTTCGTTTTGTCCTTTGTAATAGTGTGAGAAAAGGAAATACAAAACTCCAAGCAGAATAAGAACAATACTTAGAATAAATGTTTGCACAGTAAAACGCATAGCTAAATCAAGCCTCTTATTGGAAAAGCTGCTTCATGTAAACGATTTTTTAAATCCTTTGAGAGCTCTTGATTAATCCAAATAATGTCTTGTAAAGACTCTTTAAACTCCTCTTTTTCAAGCTCTAGCATATAAGGTTTAATGGTCTCATAAAACTCATCAGGATCATTTTTAAGATTTCCTATCGCCTTGTCAATGAGTTTTTTTAACGCTAAAAATTGATTTTGATGCTTATGAAACACCTCTTGTGTTGTAAAAAGAGCATCTACTACAAAAAGGTCAAGTCCACTTTTCGTCGATGCCACTTCTCTAAACCCATTTTTTTGAAGCTCTAAATTATAAGGAACATAGGTGATAACAAGCATTGCATTTTGAGTATTTTTGCTTTGGAGAGTTGTGATGGAGAGCTGATCTTGATTGATATATTTTATTTTTTTTTCATTGAGTGTGTATTTTTTTACAAAATCTTTTAGAATTGTATTGTTTACAGAGTCTATCTCCAAATAGGCGTCGATAGTTTTTGTAGTACGTTGCAACTCTTTGAGTGAGACATTGCTCATGACCATATCTCCGCCGTTTGAGCGGTCAAAGAGAATAATAGGCATGAGTGAGTGCTTTTTCTCTTTTAAAAGTCCGTATTCATACTGTGTGCCAACATACGCATCTGAATTTCCAGCACTGTAGAGATACATATTTTCACTCAGCGAAGAGACATTCAAAAGCTTGATATTGAGTGGTTTGAGCCATCCTTTTTCTTTAGCATAAAAAAGAGGTGTATACCCAATCCATGTTGTGACAGAGATTTTAAGCTGGTCTGGTTTCTCAGAAGAGCAAGAGGTGAGGATAAAAAGAGAAAGCACTGCCAGCAAAATTTGTTGAAACATACCTTCTTCCCTTATAAATTTTTATATCTTATCTTATATATTATCTTTGGTAAAGTTAAAAAGAGTTGAAAGAAATCTGAAGAGACAAGAGCTATCAGTATCTAACATCAGTTATTTTATATTAGCCGCCCAGTACTCTCTAATCAATTTTTTCGTATCTTCAGGAAGTGCAACATAGCCAAGCTTCTTCGCTGATGCGTCACCATTTTTAAAAGCATAATCAAAAAAAGCAATTACTTTTTTGTTCATGAGAGCATTTTCTCTTGGAAGAAGGATAAATGTAGCCGCAACTATCGGGTAGGAAGTATCTCCTGCTTGCAATGTCAAAACAGAGTAGAAATGGTCTTTCTTTGTCCAAGTAGCATACTTTGCAGAAGCCTTAAAATTCTCTTCTGTTGCTTTAACCCATTTACCACTAGCAGTTTGTAAAACAGCAGCAGTGAGATTGTTTTTTTCTTTATATGCACTTTCGATATAGCCTAAAGAGTAAGGAGTCTGCTTGACAAGATTTGCAACACCTTCATTGCCTTTTCCACCAATCCCTACAGCCCAGTCAATCGCTTTAGCCGCACCGAAATTCTTTTTCCAGTTTTGTGAACTTTTATTCAGATAATATGTAAAATTAAAGGTAGTCCCAGAACCATCAGAACGGTGCACAACAATGATTTTTTGGTTTGGAAGCTTTAAGCCTTTGTTGTTTGCTGCAATTGTTGCATCATTCCACATGGTGATTTTCCCTGCGAAAATATCTGCAACTTGCTCATTGGTAAGCTTGAGAGTTTCATCAGCTATCCCAGCAACATTAAATGCTATTACGATAGAACCGATTACAGCTGGAAACTGAAATAACTTCGCTTTATCAAGCTCTGCAGTCGTTAAAGCAGCATCAGTTGCACCAAAATTGACCACTCTCTTACTTATCTGCTTTAAGCCTCCACCTGAGCCTATAGACTGATAGTTCACACTATTTTTTGTTGCTGCTCTATAGTTATAAGCCCAATCATAATAAACAGGAGCGGGAAAAGAGGCCCCAGCACCATTGATTTTATCGCCTGCGATAGCAACACTTATAAGAAGTGCTGCAAGAGCAATTTTCTTTAGCATGTATTCTGTCCTTGTCGTATTTTAAGATGAGTAAGTATAAGCCTGCAATGTTACGAATATGTAACAATGTTGTAATAAAACGTGCCTACAATTGCAGACTTTTTTAGACTAAGGAGGTATCAATTGAGTGCTATAATAGACAAAATTTTTGCATATTCAAGCAAATTTATTGCCGTGTCCATACTACTACTAGTCGCATGGATTTTCACCGTACTACTGCAACACTCCTTAGAATCAATGGCAACCTCGGGATTTGATTTTGTTACCCAAACAAAATGGGCACCTAATTTAGAAAAATTCGGTGCACTTCCTGCTATTTACGGCTCTGTTATATCTACGTTTCTTGCTATGATTTTAGCAGTTCCTCTTGCAATCGGTGTCGCTATTTATCTTAGCGAACTTGCCCCTGCAAAACTCAAAGGACCGGTGGGTGTCTCCATAGAACTTCTAGCCGCCATACCTTCGGTCATCTATGGCATGTGGGGACTTTTTTATTTTGTTCCTATCATTCGCGACCATGTGGGAGGCATCGGCATTAGTATGCTTACTGCTGGGATTGTTCTCTCCATTATGATTTTGCCTTTTATGGCTGCAGTTACCCGTGATGCCATGAACACTACGCCCGATATACTTAAAGAGTCGGCTTACGCACTTGGTGGTACAAAATGGGATGTCATCAAAGATGTCATCATCCCTTACGCTAAAGCGGGGATAATCGGTTCATTTATTTTAGCCCTAGGTCGTGCTATTGGAGAGACTATGGCTGTAACATTTGTCATGGGAAATGTCCATCAAATTTCGACAGATTTGACCGCTCCAGCGACTTCGATTCCAGTTACACTTGCCAATGAATTCACCGAAGCAGATAGTGGGCTTTACTACTCCTCTTTATTTGAACTCTCACTTTTACTTCTTGTTATCAGTTTTACAATTATCTCTATCGCTAAGTTTTATTTCTTACGAAGAGCGAGGATAGGACAATGACACATACAAGCAAACGTATACTCATGAATAAAATCATTATGACTCTCTCAACTCTCTCTGCAATTATTGGGATGGGTTTTTTATTTTGGATTTTAGGTGTTCTGGTAATAAATGGGGTTGATGCTCTAAGCTGGAATATCTTTTCACAAGAGGGAGCACCTCCAGGATATGAAAACAGCGGACTCAAACATGCACTCATAGGGCAGCTTTTTCTCATTGGCATCGCGACACTCGTAGGTGTGCCGCTTGGTATTTTGGCGGGAACTTATCTCAGTGAATATGGGCAAAAATCAGCTCTTGCTGAGACAATTCGTGATATTTCAGACATCATGATGAGTGCGCCAAGTATTGTAATTGGTGCTTTTGTATACGCCATCATTGTAGCTCCCATGGGGCATTTTAGCGGTTGGGCAGGCTCTATTGCTCTTACTATCATCATGCTTCCTATTATTTTACGTACAACAGATGATATGCTCAATCTTGTTCCATCGACGCTTCGTGAAGCTGCATTTGCTCTTGGTGCTCCAAAATATAAAGTTATTATTCAAGTTGTCTACCGCGGAGCAAAAGCGGGTATTTTAACAGGGGTTCTCCTCGGTGTTGCCCGTGTAGCAGGAGAGACAGCTCCACTTCTTTTTACATCTTTCAATGATAATTTTCTCAACACCAATATGAATGAGCCTATGGCTTCACTCACGGTCACGATGTACAATTATGCAACTTCACCGTATGAAGATTGGCAAAAACTTGGTTGGGCAGCTGCGTTTATACTCAGTATGTTTATTTTAGCCCTCAACGTTTTGGGAAGATTATTTTTACTAAAGAAAAAAGGCAAATAATGGCAACAATTATAGATGTAACAGAAGACAAAGCACTTGAAGTAAAAGACTTTGAATTTACGTATGCTGGCAACGAAAAACCAAGTGTAAACAAACTCACAATGCCTATTGCTAAAAATAGCATTACGGCACTCATAGGTCCCTCAGGTTGTGGTAAAACGACACTTCTTCGATGTTTTAATCGTATACATGATTTATATCCTAATAACAAATATAGTGGAGAAATTTTATTTAAAGGGAGAAATATTCTTCAGCCAAAAGAGGATTTAATCCATCTAAGAACTCAAATAGGGATGATTTTTCAAAAACCCACTGCATTTCCTATGAGTATTTTTGATAATGTTGCTTATGGACTCAGACTTCAAGGGATGAAAAACAAAACGGAACTCCAAGACCGCGTTGAAAAAGCACTCAAAGATGCTGCCATCTGGAGAGAAGTTCATGAGCGACTTAAAGCTGACGCAAATGGTTTGTCAGGTGGTCAACAACAAAGACTTTGCATCGCGCGTGCTATTGCAGTTGAACCTGAAGTATTGCTTTTTGATGAGCCAACTTCTGCACTTGACCCCATTTCAACTTCAGGGATTGAAGAGCTCGTTGTTGAGCTCAAAGAGAGAGTCTCCATTATTATAGTAACGCATAATATGCAGCAAGCTGCTCGGGTAAGTGACTATACAGGTTTTATGTATCTTGGCGATATGATAGAACTTGGTCGCACAGAGGATATATTTGTTACTCCATCAGAAAAACTTACAGAAGAGTACATTACTGGTAAATTCGGTTGATATGTCAATTCAATAAAATTGCAATAAAACTAATAAGGGAAATAGATACATGTCAACAAAATATGATACAAAAATAAGCGGTATCAGACAAATGATGTCCACGCTTTTAAAAGAAATATCAGAGGCAAATACAGTAGCTCTTGAAGCTTATGTATCAAAAAATCAAGAGATGTTCAAAATATCCCAAGACAAACTCGCCAATGTAGCAACAAAGGGCGACATTATTGATAACGAAATTATTAAAACTTTTGCACTCTATGGCCCAGAAGCAAAAGAGCTTCGCTCTTTAGTAGCGTACTTAAAAATGACTAATGAAATCGTACGTATCGGAGAGGGAATCAAAAAATATGCCCGTCGTATGAGAGAACATGTCAATAGCGGATGCAATCTTACTCTTATAGACGGAACTATCGTACAACTCCATAAAAGTACCATTATTGCACTTGATTCTATTTTAAAATGCTTTACTGAAGAAGATGATTGTAATATTGTTGATTTTTACACAAAAATTGTGGTTGAAGAGAGTAAGAATGATGATCTTTTCTCAATTTTAGAAAAAGAGATTATGGGGCTTATCATTGATGAAAAAGAGCTCTCTATCGAGTATGTCAATGTTTTAGGGACACTTCGCAGACTTGAACGCTCATGTGACCGCTCTTTAAATGTTGCTAACCTCATGATGTACGCACAAAAAGGGGGAAATATCAGCGTCTATAACTAGATGCGATACTTCTTAAGATGCCTCTCCTAAAACCTAGACAGCGGGCATATCCCCGCTGCAAGAACTTCAAATAAACTTCTTTAATCTTCACAACATCACTTTACGAAACAACTCCTCAGATGATGAATATTTAATCATAATAAAATATTGTATTGAAACGAAATCCGATATACTAGCAGGAGATTATAATTAGGAGAGATAAATGGGAAAATTTGTTAATAGCACGGAAGAATTTTTTACTTTTTGTGAAGAAAATGATGTTCAGTTTGTGGACTTTCGATTTACAGATATTAAAGGGACATGGCACCATGTTTCTTATAGAATGAGCGCAGTAAATGCAGGTCATTTTCAAGGCGGTCTTCCGTTTGACGGTTCATCTATCGATGCATGGCAACCAATCAACAAGTCAGATATGCTTTTAAAGCCTGATGCAGGCTCAGCATTTCTAGACCCTTTTACAGCTGATCCGACCGTCATCGTGTTCTGTGATGTTTACGATATTTACAAAAACCAAGCATATGAGCGATGTCCTCGTTCAATTGCAAAAGCAGCACTCAAACATGCAGAATCTTTAGGTATTGCAGACGCTGCATACTTTGGACCAGAAAATGAGTTCTTTGTTTTTGATGATGTAAAATTCATCGATAACATGAATGAAGCAGGTTACAAAATCGATACTGAAGAGGGTGGCTGGAACTCAAACACTTCTTATCCTGACTCATACAATAACGCTCACCGTCCTGGCACAAAAGGTGGTTACTTTCCAGTAGCTCCTACAGATACTGGTGTTGATATGCGTGCTGAAATGATGATGATTATGGAACAAATCGGTCTTGAAGTTGTTTTAGGTCACCATGAAGTTGCACAAGGACAACACGAAATCGGCATCGTTTTCTCAGATATTATCGGTGCAGCAGACAATGTTCAAAAGTACAAATATGTTGTAAAAATGGTAGCGCACCTCAACGGTAAAACAGCTACATTTATGCCAAAACCAATGTTTGGTGACAACGGAAACGGAATGCACGTTCACCAGTCACTTTGGAAAGAGGGCAGAAACCTTTTCTACAAACAAGGAAATTATGCAAATATTTCTGAAATGGGTCTTCACTATGTTGGCGGTATTTTCAAGCATGCACGTTCAGTTGCAGCATTTACTAACCCAACAACAAACTCATACAAAAGACTTTTGCCAGGATTTGAAGCACCAAGTGTTTTAACATACTCTTCTCAAAATCGTTCAGCATCTTGCCGTATTCCTTATGGTGCAGGCGAAAAAGCAACTCGTATTGAGATGAGATTCCCAGATTCTACTGCTTGTCCTTACCTTGCATTTGCTGTTATGATGATGGCTGGACTTGACGGTATTAAAAATAAAGAAGTTCCAATCGGTCCAATGGATGAAGATTTGTATGAACTCTCTTTAGATGAGATTCGTGAAAAAGGTATCCCTCAAATGCCACATACTCTTCGTGGTTCGCTAGAAGCTCTTGTACGTGATTTTGAGTACCTTAAACCTGTCTTTACTGATGAATTTCTCAAAGCATACAGACACTACAGATTTGAGCGTGATGTCTGGCCAGATGAAGGTCGTCCAACTGCTTACGAGTTCAAAACTACGTATCAGTGTTAAGCCCTTTAGCTTAGCACTTCTTCCTACATTTGTAGGAAGATTTTCACACTATTTTAAACTCCCTCAATTTGTATAATCATAAATTTGCTATAATCCGCCTCAATTTAAAGTTTTAAAGGATTCATCATGAATCAAATTCCAAAGGGGAAGTATCACTCTTACCCAAAAATAGATTTGCCAAATAGAAAGTGGCCTAACAATACTATAACGCATGCTCCTATCTGGTGCAGTGTAGATTTACGAGATGGAAATCAAGCCCTTGTAAATCCTATGGATATGAAAAAAAAACTTGAACTTTTCACACTCTTACTTCAACTTGGTTTTAAAGAGATTGAAGTTGGTTTTCCATCTGCCTCTAAAGTAGAATTTGATTTTTTGCGCCGATTGATTGATGATAAACTTATTCCCGATGACGTCACTATCCAAGTCCTTGTCCAAGCAAGAGAGCATCTTATCGCTAAAACATTCGAAGCACTCAAAGGTGTCAAAAAAGCAACGGTTCATATCTACAATTCAACCTCTGTAGCGCAAAGGAAAATAGTCTTTAAAAAGAGCAAAGAGGAGATTATTGCCCTTGCCTTAGAGGGTGTTGACTTGGTCAAAAAATATGAAAAAGAGCATGAGGGAGAGATATTTCTTGAGTACTCCCCTGAGAGTTTTACTGGAACTGAGTTAGAATTTGCAGCTCAAATTTCTAATGCTGTCACAGCCCGCTGGGGGATAAGTGCCAAGAGAAAAGTTATCATCAACTTGCCTGCAACCGTAGAGATGGCAACACCAAATATCTATGCCGACCAAATCGAATGGATGGCAAATCACTTAGATAATCGTGAAAATGTCATCATCTCAACCCATACGCACAACGACAGAGGAACAAGTGTCGCAGCAACTGAACTCGCACTTCTTGCAGGAGCCGACAGAGTTGAGGGGACGCTTTTGAGCAATGGGGAGAGAACTGGCAATGTCGATATCATAACCTTAGCACTCAACATGACAACACAAGGGATAGATTCTACGCTTGATTTTTCTCAAGTAGACAATGTCATAGAAGTTATGGAGCGTTGCACCGAGATACAAACACACGTGCGCCATCCTTACGTTGGAGAGCTCGTTTACACCGCATTTTCAGGTTCCCATCAAGATGCAATCAATAAAGGTTTAGCATATCAAAAAGCAAAAAGTGATGCTTTATGGGAAGTCCCTTATTTGCCTATAGACCCAAGCGATGTCGGAAGAACATACGAGAGCATCATCCGCATCAATTCACAGTCTGGCAAAGGTGGCGTGGCTTATATACTAGAGAAAAATTATGGTTTTCAGTTACCAAAAGCGATGCATCCTGAAATAGGTCGAATTGTACAAACTGTGACAGAAGAAAAAGGCAAAGAGCTTGAAGCCAAAGAGATTTTTAAAATATTTAAAAAACACTATTTCAATACAAAAGAGCACATCACTCTTCTTGATTTTAATGTAGCTTCAAATAAAAAACTTGCCACATGTGTTTTAACCTATCGCTATCATGGAAAAGAAATCACAGCCCATGGAGAAGGAAATGGTCCTATAGATGCTTGTAAGCATGCACTAGCAAAAGATTATGAAAATGATTTTAGTATCAATTCCTATTTTGAACACTCATGTGGAGATAAAAGTTCAGCAAAAGCTATCGCGTACATCGAGATACAAAGCAGAGAAATTTTATCTTGTTTTGGAGTTGGCTCAGACAATGACATAACAACAGCTTCCATAAAAGCCCTCTTTTGTGCTTTAAACAGAGCCTTTAACTAAACACTTTTGGAGCAGTGCCTATTAATTAATCTCTAACGCAATACGATTCCTTCTTTCTGTAGTATAATAATAGTAATCATAAATTAATACACGAAAGAGGTCTTCTATGCTAGAAAAATCTACGAAACTTCATGATAAATTTTGGGAAATTTTCTCTAAACAAGACAGAAGTAAAATTGAAGAATTTAAGTTATACATGGACAAGTTTGCTATAAATTTTAATCTTTATAAGGATGGAAATTTTATAGAGCAATCTTTGCCATTTGATGTTATCCCCCGAATTATCTCCAAAGAAGAATTTTCCAAAATAGAAAAAGGTCTGCAGCAAAGAGTTCATGCACTCAACCTTTTTCTAGAAGATTTATACACAGATGCTAAAATCGTAAAAGCAGGAATAGTCCCTCAAGAGTTTGTAGAACAAGCAAGTGGTTATTTGAAAAAATTTGTTGGCTTCTCCCCATCAAAAAAAATCAGAACACACATCAACGGCATCGACCTTGTAAAAGACTCCTCAAATGATCAATGGGTTATTTTAGAGGATAACCTTAGAGTACCAAGCGGTTCAAGCTACCCTTTATCCATCCGTGACACCTATAGAAAAATCTACCCAGATTTTTTTGAACAAATGAAAATTGATCCTATCAAAAACTATCCAAAAATTATTGCAAATGCCATGAACTATGTCAGCACTGGCGGTATCAATGTTGTCCTCACTCCAGGACGATACAATTCAGCCTATTATGAGCATAGCTATTTGGCTGAAAAGTCAGGAGCACTCCTTGTTCGTCCTCATGAGCTCACGGTAGTTGACAAAAAAGTATATTTTAAAAGCTATAACGGAAAACTCTTACGAGTCGGTTCGGTTTATCGTAGACTTGATGACGAATTTATGGACCCTAAATTTTTCAATCCTGAGAGTCTCATAGGAGTCCCGGGCATTGTCGAGGCATATCTAGCAGGAAATGTAGCACTTTTAAACGCTATTGGAAACGGTGTTGCTGATGATAAAGGGATTTATTACTTTGTCCCTAAGATGATAAAATATTATCTAGGCGAAGAGCCGATTCTTAAAAACGCCCCTACGTATCTCCCCTATTTTAAAGAAGATATGGACTATATTTTTAACAACATGGCAAAACTGGTCATCAAAGATGTTGCAGAAGCTGGAGGATATGGCGTTTTATTTGGTCATGAAATGTCAGCAATTCAAATAGCTGACTTAAAAACAATCATCAAAGCAAATCCAAGACGCTTTATCGCTCAAGAGCTTATCGAATTTTATGATGAAAAATGCTATATCAACAAAGACCTCAAAGATAGAAAAGCCGATTTTAGAGCCTATGTAGTTGCGGCTGATGATATAAAAGTATGGAACTGCGGCTTAACCAGATACGCACTCGAAGAGGGGAACTACTTAGTAAACTCTTCACAGGGTGGCGGATTTAAAGATACTTGGGTAATGGAGTTATAAAATGAGTATGCATATTACAGGAAATGTTGCCACAAATTTATATTGGCTTGGAAGATATTTAGAGCGTACAGCCATCACACTGCGTGAGATAAGCGCAACATACGATAAAGTCATAGATATTGACAAACAAGCAGGGGTAAAACTTTACGAAAAGTTTGATATTGAACTCAAATATACCAATGCATACGACTTTTTAAAACAGGCTATGTTTGGTGATCATAATGCAAATATCCTCCATTTTTTAACCAACGCGAGAGAGAATGCAATCATTTGCCGCCATATTCTTGATAGTGAGGCATTTGGTGAAATCATAGAGCTTTATGCACTTTTTTTTACAACAAATAAAAATCATTTAGAGATTGATTATAAGCTTATTGACCATGCGCAGTCACTCATCGGTGAAATATGGAATGCGCGCTCTATGCGAGACCACAGAGAGCTCAGTGACTCTTTTTTCAGAATAGGCAAGATTATCGAAGAAGCAGATTATCGCATCCGCTTTCATGAAGAAGCTGACAAAGAGATTATTGAGTCTATCTATAAAGAGGTAGAATCTTTGTATGCAGGTCTCGTCAAAGACCATGAGAAAGCTCCACAATTTTTAAAAGTTGAAGGCAAAACACAAGACGACCGCTTAACTGCACTCAATGCCATTATAGACAAAATAATTATCGGCTAAATTTTTGCCAGCGGCACTACTACTGCTGCTGCTGCTGGCTTTGAGACAAAATCTGCGAAACTTTTTTTTCTTCTTTTCTTACATCCACCATAACTGACAATTGGCTCCCTCCACTACTCATCACAACCCCTTTAAGTGGGGAGACGTCATGATAGTCTCTTCCTGAACCTAAAAGTATGTGTTGCTCTTTTGGAATGATGTTATTTGTCGGGTCAAAGTCAATCCACCCAGCCCCTGGAATGTAAAGAGAAAACCACGCATGAGAAGCATCTATCCCAAAAAGTTTCTCCTCTCCCGCAAGAGGCAATGTTTCAATATAGCCACTCACATATTTTGCAGGCAATCCGATGGTGCGAAGTGCAGATATTGCAAATTGTGCAAAATCTTGACAAACTCCTTTTTTAGCTTCAAAAATCTCTTCAACAGGAGTTGTGATATCACTAAATCCTGATAAAAATTTAAAATCATGAAAAATACGCCCCATAAACTCATGTGCTGCTTCAAAAACATCTCTACTTGGATGAAAAGACTCTAATGCGTACTCTTTAATAGCTATGGACCCTTTTGGGATAAGAATTGATTCAAAAAGATACTGTTTGGCAGATAAATCATCAGCTCTAAATTTAGACAACTGTTCAAGTGCACGTTTGAGCGAAACACTATTATTTTTAATTGCATCAATATGCGCTTGAATCCGCTGTGGAAAAATTTCAACTTGCGAATTTCCAATCACTAAGAGTGCTTCATGAGGCTCTCTTATAAGCATGTGGGTATTAATATTTCCAAACATATCTGTAAACTCATACGACTCATAGACACGTGGATGTATCTCTAAAGTAAATTTTAGAAGATTTTGATGTGCATCTGTTTTTGGTTTGAGCCTTGCTATATTGTGGCTAAAAGTAACACTGCTTTGGTAGTGAAATTGTGTTTTATGGTAAATATTATATATCATGACTACTCATCATAATGGGAAAAATAGGTATTTGAAAATTCATTGGAACACTTTAAAAAAAGATCAGATAGTTTTGCTAAAACTGCATCTAACTCTACATACACACCCTCACCTTCTTTAATCTGCACGATTGTTTTAGGGTCAATAGACTCGAGCAACGCTTGAACATTTATAAGAGCCTCTTCATAAGGGGTGAGTACGATTTTAGCTTTAGGCAATAATTTAAAATCTTTTAAAAGCTTATTAGTAACAAACTTCAATGATTTTGGAAACTGCTTATTGAGGAGCAAGAAATCGATAACATTTTCTAAGTTTAGAGAGCTTTTGTAGTGTGATCTATAGGCGTTAAAACCCTCCAAGGAGTTAAGCATTCCCTCCAATAAAGTATTTCTAATCGTTTTATCAACTTTCAAACAAAGAATAGATCTTGCCTTAGAAATCAAAAGCAATGCATCCTCAATTTTATACCCAATACTGTACAAAATCAAACCTTGTTCTTTAAAAATACTCTCCTTGACAAGCTCTTTATATGCCATAAGATAAATCAGAAATTTATCAAGCTCACTTGCCACAACCAAAGTTGCATCCCCTTTCCTGTAAACAAATTCATTCCACTCTTTTTGCATTTTTTCAAACAATTTCCAAGACTCTATAGTGAGTAAATCTTTTAAATTGACATTCGTGTTTGAGAGCATGGCAATCGTAAAAGATAAAGAGCCCGAACGAAATGTATCTTTGATGATAGAGGTAATCTCCACCATGGGAAATATTTCAAGATTTTGTTGATTATTTATATCCATAAAACCAGGATATGTTTTTGTCATATGTGTCAAAGCATTTTGCAATATATTTTGAGACTCTTTAGAAATTACAACCTCATATCTATAAAAATTTGTAATTTTTTTCACAACAAGAACAATGAGTCTTGTCGTAGAGATGGCACGTGCGAGATACCTGCCAAGCCAAAACAGATTACTTGCTTTGAGGGTTGAGATTTGGTTAATGGATGTCTCAACATATTTTGTATGATTTAAAATATTGACACTTGCCATATCATAATCATCCTTGCCAAGTATCCACAAATCTTTACTGATGCCTCCTTGCTTGGAAGAGACAAGCAGTGTGTCTTTGTCATGCGATACACGAACAAGACCCCCATTCATGACGCAATACTCTTCATCTTTTTTAAGGCAGTATGTTCTTATGACAGCGTTTCTTGGCTCAATTTTATCCCCATTAAAATAAGGTACGGTAGAAAAATCAACCTCTTCTTGTGCAACATATTTATGAGGATTATGGAGCAATAACTCGATAAGTGCAGTGCGCTCTATTTGTGAGAGTTTTTTGCCAAAATATATTTGAAACATCTCTGTTCTGTCAATTTTTTTGATGATGAGATTTTCTAAATTTGCTATGACATAATCAAGCTCACTTTTTTGTCCACACCACCATGTTGCAATTTGAGGCAAGATGAGATCTTCTTGTAAAAAATATTGGCATATTTTTTTCATGAAAGGGTTAAGCCCCACATTCTCTACAACCGCNNCTCCCTATGGGATTCATCATGTTGAGTTTGCCTTGACGCATCGCCTCAACAAGTCCTGCTACTCCAAGTTGTGAATCATTTTTTAACTCGAGTGGGTCGCAATATCTGTCATCAACCCTTCTTAAGAGTGTATTGATTTGTTGCAATCCACCTAAACTCTTCACCCAAAGAGAGCCATTTTTAACGAGTAAATCTTCCCCTTGAACCATTTTAATCTCTAAATGAGAACTTAAATACGCATGTTCAAAATAGGTTTCATTATGAGGTCCAGGGGTAAAGAGTGCAACAGATGAAATATCTCCTCCTGATAAATGTGTCAACGCTGCTTTATACTCTTCAAGGAAAGCGGCTAATTTTTGCTTTTGGATATTTGGATACAAATCTTGTGTGACACTATTCATGGTGAGTCTATTTTCTATGGCGTACCCTAGTCCTGAGGGAGCCTGCGTTTTGTCACTGACAACCCACATTTTTCCATCAGGTCCACGGGCTAAATCCGTAGCATAAAAATAAAGATTAAAATCCTCTTTAAACCCAAAATCAAAAACCTCACTTGCAAAACCTTTATGACTAAAAATAACCTCAGCAGGGATAATATTATCTTTTATAAGCCGCTGATTGGAGTATAAATCTTTAAATATAAGGTTAAAAAGTTTTGCCCTTTGCTTAAGCCCTTTTTTTATCCCATTCCACTCATCTTCTGCGATGATAAATGGAATCAAATCCATACTCCATGACCTATTGACTGTTCCATCATGGTCATCATAAATATTATATGTCACCCCGTTATCTTCAAGGTACCAATTTATCTCAGCTTGTTTTTCTCTGAGTTTTTCTAAGCCTGCATTTTCTATATCTTTAACAACATCTTTCCAGTTTTCTCTGACATTTTTATTGCCATCATATACTTCATCAAAAGATGATCTAGAAACATACGTGTCAAAAATCTCCATTTACTGTTTAGCCCACTTTCTTCGAAGGTCTAATGTATTTGGATACTCCAAACTTGTTGGAACTGTTTGAAAAATAAAGAGTTTATTTTCAGGTTGATGACTCGCTAAAACAGCTCTTTTTGCCCCAAATTTGTTGCACAAACTTTGCTTAACAATAGAAGAAGAGACATATTCCAAATCACCTTGCGTATGGTTAAAATCATAAAATCTATTAACTCTTCTTGATTCTGCTTCGCCAGCATTGATTGGGAAAGTCTCATACGTTCTTCCTCCAGGGTGAGAAACATAGTACTTCATTCCTCCGATAGAACGTTCATTCCATTTATCGACAATGTCAAATGTAAGTGGTGTATCAACCCCGATTGTTGGATGCAGAGCCGACCATGGTTGCCATGCTTTGTATTTTACGCCTGCAACAAATTCACCCTCAACACCTGTAGGGCTCAAAGGAATCGCTACTGAATTACAAGTCAGAACATAACGCTCAGGGGTAAAATTATTTACTTTTATCTGGACACGCTCAAGGGAAGAATCGACATAACGTGATGTTCCCTGAGAACCGCTCTCTTCACCGAGGACATGCCAAGGCTCAATCGCACCGCGAAGTTCAAGATGGACATTTTCAATCGTTGCCATTCCATAAAGAGGAAATCTAAACTCAAAGAAAGGGTCAAACCAGCCAAGTTGAAAGTCATACCCTTCGTTATTTAAAAATTCGACTATATCTTTAATGTCTTCTTTTACATAGTGCTCAAGCAAAAACTTGTCATGAAGCTGTGTGCCCCAGCGAACAAGTTTATGTTTATATGGCTTTCTCCAAAAGAGCGACACGAGCGTTCGAATGAGAAGGTTTTGCATGAGTGCCATTTTAGGATGTGGCGGCATATCAAACCCGCGAAGCTCTAAAATACCAAGTCTTCCCGTGTTAGAGTCTGGTGAATAAAGTTTGTCGATACAAAATTCAGAACGATGGGTATTTCCTGTAATGTCGGTGAGCATGTGACGGAAAAGTCTGTCCGTAATCCAAAAAGGCACTTCCTCATCGAGTGGAATTTGAGAAAATGCTATTTCTAATTCATAAAGATTTTCTAATCTTCCCTCATCTACACGCGGTGCTTGAGAAGTCGGTCCAATAAAAGCACCCGAAAAAAGATACGATAAACCTGGATGGTGCTGCCAAAAAGTGATAAGACTTCGAAGTACTTCAGGACGTCTTAAAAGCGGACTGTCCTCAGGTTTCATCGCCCCAATAGTGACGTGATTACCGCCGCCTGTTCCTGTGTGCTTTCCATCAAGCATAAATTTTTCTGTTCCAAGACGTGATTCTCGCGCATCTTTATAGAGGGTAAACAAGTTCGCTGTAAGCTCATGCCATGAACTGACAGGCTGGATATTAACCTCAATAACACCTGGATCAGGCGTTACTTTAATAGTCTCCAAACGAAGATCATGTGCTGGCTCGTACCCTTCCAAAACAACTTTAATATTAAGTTTTTGAGCTACTGCTTCAATGGAGGCAATAAGGTCTAAAAATGCTTCTGTATGGTTGAGTGGTGGTAAAAATATATAAAGCTTCCCATTTCTTATTTCAACATTCAAACCTGTTCGAATAAAGAGTGCATGAGGGTCATTTTTTATCTCAATCGTCTCACCCCCCTCTGCACGTTTAAGAGCTTTTTTGAGAAACTTTTTAAGCTTAGGCGCTTTTGCAAAAAGGTCTGGTTCAAAATGTAAAGGCAACTCATTTTCAGGATTTTGAATTAATGAATTCATAGGAAGTCGAAGCCCCAAAGGGGAATCCCCTGGAATCAAAAAAAGTCCCCCTCTTTTAAAAGACCAAAAAGAAGTCATCCAGACATTCTCGGCATAATTAAGTGGTAAAACGTATCCGACAGGTTTACTAAGACCTTGGCTTAAAACTCTTGCAATAGTATTGCGCTCAATTTCATTATCAATATTGTAATCGAGCGGGTCGATATCCAAAGGAAGTGCTGCCTCTTTCATAATGAAATGAATAGGGTCTTCATAAGCGGCAAGAATTGTCTCCTTGTTCACCCTCAGCGTCAATGCTAAAGCTTCGATAAACTTTTGAGCATCCTCTTGTGTGTAGTTATATGTTTCGTTCATGTTGGCAAATAAATTTGGTTCTTTCCAAATCTTTTTGCCATCTTTTCTCCATATAATTGATGTTTGCCATCTAGGAATAGCCTCTCCAGGATACCACTTCCCTTGTGCATAATGGAGCATCCCACCTTTTCCAAAAGAGCTTAAAAGTTTTCGAGCAAGCACATCTGCAAGCTTTCTTTTTTCAGCTCCATCAGCTGCTGTGTTCCATTGGTCTGACTCCATATCATCGATAGAGACAAAAGTTGGCTCTCCACCCATGGAGAGCCTTACATCATTCTCCTCAAGCTCCTCATCTACCTCATATCCAAGTTTGTTGATAGCATCCCATTGGTCATCTCGATAAGGTTTTGTCACACGAGGAGATTCAAAAATTCTTGTGACCGTGTTTGAAAATTTAAATTCTGTTTTACATTTGTCACCCAAACCCTCTATCGCATGAGCACTTTCAAAATGGGCAGTACAAGCCAACGGAATATGACCCTCGCCCGCAAAAAGTCCACTTGTAGCATCAAGTCCTACCCAACCTGCTCCAGGGAGATACACTTCAGTCCATGCATGCAAATCTGTGAAGTCCTCTTCAGGACCACTTGGTCCATCGAGTGACTTTTCATCCTGTTTAAGTTGTACAAGATAACCCGATACAAATCGAGCTGCAAGTCCCAAATGTCTTAATACCTGTACAAAAAGCCAAGCATAATCTCTACAACTTCCTAACTTTTTATCTAAAGTCACCTCACAACTTTGAACGCCTGCTTCAAGACGAACAGTGTATTTTAAATGTTTGTATATTTCTGTATTGAGATAAACAAGAAAATCGTTAATTTTACGTTTTTGTAAATCAAGTGAGCTAATAAATTTAATGAGCTGATCACTTTTTTCAGTTTTTTCAAAATAGGGGCTTAGTTCTGCTTTAAGTGCGGGTTTATACACAAAAGGGTATTGCTCTGCATACTCTTCAACAAAAAAGTCAAAAGGGTTAATAGAAATCAAATCTGCGATAACTTCCACCTCAATGCCAAATTCTTTCACTTTTTCAGGAAAAACTATTCTTGCCAAATAGTTCCCATACGCATCTTGTTGCCAGTTAATGAAATGATTTGCTGGTGTAATTTTCATCGAATATGCATCGATAGGGGTTCTGCTATGAGGGGCAGGACGAAGTCTGATAGTATGAGGAGAGAGTGAAATATACTTGTCATATTTATAATAAGTATTGTGAGAGAGTACGACTTTGAGTGCCATGCATGGTCCTTTAGTATTTTCGTAAATTTTATAGATGAAATTTATAAGTTTATTATATCACGCTCCATTCAAATCTAAGATTAGGAATGTGGACAAATTTTAACACGCTAGCATTGACTCACCCAAACCCCTACATCAAGAGTTGATTTGGCCTCACCTGCAAATGAACCCGAAATTGGGGGGACTGATTCGGCAAGCCTTGAGACTGCTACAGGAATATGATCAGACCCTACAATGTCTCCAATAGTCGGATCAAATCCCTTCCAGCCAGCACCAGGGATATAGACTTCAGCCCATGCATGTGTTGAACCAATGGCATCAACCATGAGTGGTGCATAAAGATATCCACTTACAAAACGCGATGCAAGTCCTAAACATTTTACCGCTTCCATAAACAAAAGGGCAAAATCACGGCATGAACCTGATTTCAAAAATAATGTCTCCTGCGCACTTTGAACACCTGGCTCTTCTCTTATAGTATACGTAAATGTAGTATAAATGCGATGTGCAAGCCTTTGTAAGAGAGTATAAGTTTGCACTGCCTCGCCACTTTTATAGAGGGTAAAAATCCAATCATTAAGAAGAACCCTTGTCTTTTCTTGGGGCAAAACCATGTAGCAAGAGAGAAGAAATAAATCAGCAGGTTTATACATGAATGGATATGCTACTGCATAATCAGCGACTATAAAATCCAGCGGCGAATCATTATATTGCTGAATAATCACTTGGCTCTCAATCAAAAGTTGTTGTGTTTTTTGGTCAAAGTTTGCAATCGCCACTGAATTTCCCTCAACATCCCTGTGCCAAAATATTTTTGCTTCTGGGGTGCTTTTAAGAACAAAAGACTCGATTCGTAACTCATAATCTTCTCTAGGGCGCAAAAGTAAATAATGTCTCCCTAAATTTACCTCGGATGAGTAGTTATAGTACGTTCGGTGAATAATTTTATAGCGTTGCATATTTTCTCCTTCGAGCTATTTTTAGCGTAAAATACAAAAAATAATCATAATCATTTTATACCTCTTTTGCTTAATCGCAAGAAGCACCATCAATGATTAAATTTTATAGTAAATAATTTGTATTTTTAGAAGGTAAATAGAAGCTGCGACCAAAACGAACTCATCCGTTTTGGTGCGTGAGGTCAGTTAATAGATTAAAGGTGTGATTTCACTATTAGTTCCATCAAATCCGCTCACATTATGCTCCATAGCATAATCAACTATTTTTTTCAGATCCCCATTAATATTGTCAATAATTCTGTTAAATGCTGCGACTTCCTCGGTGCTCATTCTAGCCATGCTATCAGAGAACATAGTTCCAAACATAAACTCAGGATTTAGGATTGAGATATCTATTGTCGTATTGTTTTCAGGGTTTACAAACACTGCAATTTCGCATGGAAGTGCTGGTGTATGGTACTCGCCTGTTGCAAGTGCTTCTTTTGCATATGTTGGTGAGCAAGCTTCAACTATCCAAGAGCCGCCTGGCACTTTTAGAGGTTCAAGTCTTCCTGATCTCCATGAGGGAGTAGCTCCTGCGAGCGTACTTGGAAGTATACTTTTTAATGCTGCTTCTTGAACACCAACTACTCCCTCTGTATCACTTGTCATAACAGAGATAATTTTTGCAGCAATTGCTTTTGCACTTAAAGAGGTGTATTGTGTCACTCCATCGCCTACATATGTGTAGTGTCTGTAAGGAACTTTGCCCTCTTTTGATGTATCCGTTGTGGCCATAGCTTTAGACATGGCAGAATAAATTGTTCCCATTTTGATTGCTGTTTTTGAGTACTCTTCATGATTTGCATCAAAAGCATTATAAATCATAGCAAATATTTCATTTTTAACTTGCGTAGGAAGTGCCATCATGTCAGATTTGAATGCTTGATTTTCCATTTCTGTTGAGTTGAATACTTCCGTAAAAAAAAGAGTAAAGATTGTTTCAGGGTTGAGCATATCTACATATATACCATTTTCGTCATGATAGATTGTTACTTCACATGGAAGTGCAGTAGTATGGTAAATACCTTTTTGAACTTTAGCACCACTCTCTCCACCAACATTAACAACACCAAGCGCCTTAGATGCATACGTCGAGTTACACACTTCAACTACTTTAACTTTTTTTGTGTTCACTGCCGTTGTAGGATAGTTTGGATCAATTGGTTTTTTTGTTGGGATAGCAAGAATGTGATGGGCAAGTGTTTCATCTGTTGCTATTGCAGTAGACTCATATCCCGCAACTATCCAGTTTGCCCCTTTAAATGTGCTTGCATCTGCCACTGGCTCATTTGTATTGGCAACATATTTTGCAAACGTATTTGCAAGTTGCGCTACTTTTGCATAGGTAGCATTATGATCCATACTGCCATCTGCTTTTTTTACAGTAGGAAAAATTGCAACGCGCTCATATGGGGAAAAACTCCCATCCCCAAAAGGAATTTTATCACTCTCTACAACACCTACCAACGATTCTCGCATGGATATCTGAGATGCTACATGGAGTCTGGCTTGAGTAAGACTAACTGCCTTAGCACTCACACCTGCTAAAGCATTTAAATTCTCAATCAATGTATCTATCCCACTGATTGTATTTGTAGTTGTATCTATACTTAGAGTTGTACGAGTTCCAAGCCATGCTGCTATGGCAGTTTTTGTCTCTTTTGTTAAAGTAATTCCGTTATTGGCATTGCCATCTGAGTCAATAGATTGTAAAAATGTTGCTGTTGCATTATCATCCTCTTGAATAATCCCCTCAGCAATCAATCCAGACTGACTTCTTAGGATGAAGTCACCAACTTTAAATGTTACTGTGTCGCCGCTATTAAAACTAAACGCTCCATTGCTGCCTGTAGTTCCACTGAGACCACTTGTAGTTGTGTAGTCAACACCTTCTATTGCCGAATCTACATAGTAGCCGGTTAACACATCAGCACTCTGCTCATCATTGTTCCCACAACCACTAAACCCGACAAACAATAATGCTGCTAAAGCAACAGACCCTAAATATTTTGAATATTTCATATATAACTCCAAGATTTTAATAAAGTAATATATAATAAAAAATTATTTGAATCAACTCAATCATTATTATTTTTTTTAATATTTAAATTTTGTGTATTAATGTAACATTTACAAACAATTGCTTCTTAAACTCAACAAAACATCTTTTTTATATTGTAATATTCTATATCACCAACAATCAAGGCTGTGTCTTTTTTGTGTCTCTGTTATACTATAATATCATTCACAATATCAAATAAATACACTTTTCAAACCTAAGGAATTTCAAATGCAACAACTCACACAAGAGGGTCAAAACCTCGTTCATGACCTCAGTTCTCGATACAATTTAAGCCAAGATGCAGTTATCCACATGATTATAGCTGTTAGTAATGGCGGCGGAACTATGGCGCAATTCAATTCTCCCGAACTCGGAGGAGGCGGTCAATGGATGCAAGGCGGAATGACAATGGTAGGAGACATGTTTAATTATGGTCTTAAAAATACTGTCAATAATTTATGTGCCGAAATTTCTAATGCTCTCTCAAGAATGCAAATTTTTCCATTAGCACCTGCAGGGACAAGAGCAAGCAACCAATGGTGGCCAATGGATTTAGGGGTTCCATTTAGCAGTGGCGGACAAAACAACACACGTTATGCAGTATTTCCCCACAGACTTGCCGTTGAGCTCAATGGCGCAGTAACCGTCTATGACACGCTTGACCACAACATTGGTGGCGTTTCACAACAACAAGGTGGTGATACTTCTCTCACGTTTAGCAGTCAATATGGAACTATTTCTGTAACTACACTTCCTATTATTTCAGGGCAAGGGACTCCACCGCCGCCAAAAACGAACTTTGCAGAGCCGCTTCAAAATAACTTTGCAACCCTTGCTCCAGTGCAACAAACTCTACAAACAACACCAACACATGAATCCTCCGTCGCTATTATAGGGCTTATCGCAAAGTTAGCCGAGTTACACCAAGCAGGAGTTATTTCACAAAGCGAATTTGATTCTAAAAAAATTGATTTACTTAACAGACTTTAAACGCTCACTTTGAACTCCTTATATGAAATTTTATTTATGAGGCTCAAGCGATGAATGAAAAAATAAAAAAGCACTATGCACGCATCAATGAATCTTACACAGGTGCGATTCATATTGCTCCTGCGCAAATTGCAAAGAGTCTTGGACGACTTTATGCCTATGACAAAGGTTTGTTTTTTGCCGCTTTATCGCGAATTATGACAGATCAGCTCATTGAAGTTTTGCTTGAACTCGATGGCGACACATTTCAAGTCGCCATTAAACGCTTACATTTCAACAAACTCCTCGAGAGTATTCATAAAGCTCAAAGCGATAATGCAACCGATATCATGAACAAAATCGAAACTGTTAATCAAACATTAGCAGCAGCCCTCTTGCGCTCACTTGGACCTGATATGCAAGATGAACATAAGACCCTCTCAAATTATGATGAAGATATGGCGGGTGCTTATATGCAAACCGAAATACTCACAGCCACGAGAGAGGATACCCTCAGAGTTGTCAAAGAAAAAATACAAAAATTTCGTGAACTTGAACCACTTGGCTCTATCGTCAAACTCTATATCATTGATGCAGTTGGTGTACTTTTAGCCTCTCTTCATTTTAGCGACCTGATTTTGTTTGATGATGATGATACGATTGCGTATATTCTCGATACAGTTCGCCCTCGCCCCCCAATTACCATCCGAACAAAATCACCTGTCCAAGAGGTAGTCAGGCTCTTTAGCGACTACGATTTAAATGCCATTGGTGTTGTAAACAAACAAGGTATTCTCAAAGGACATATCACATACGATGATGTTTTTGACCTCATTGAGAGCCTTCATACTGAGCAGAGCTACTCTATGGCGGGGGTCAATGACGAAGCAGAAGAGCAAAATGCCTTTAAAGCTGGACGCTCACGGCTTATCTGGCTTTTTGTAAATTTAGGGACAATTTTAATCGCCTCTTTTGTCATAGGAATTTTTGAAGAGACTATCCGCCAATTTGTTGCATTAGCTATTTTAATGCCAGTCGTAGCAGCCCTTGGAGGCAACGCTGGCATGCAAGCGCTCACAGTTACCATCAGACGTTTAGCGCTACGAGAGATAGATTTCTCAAGCGTTAAAAGCGTACTTCTTCGTGAGCTTAAAATTGTTTTACTCAATGGGAGTGCGATTGCTGTATCTATCGCACTTATCTCTTATCTTTGGTTTTTTAACCCAACTCTGAGTCTTATTATTGCCGTATCCATGTTTTGCACATTGATACTTGCTGGAGTTTTAGGGGGACTTATTCCTCTTATTCTTAAAAAAATTGGTATTGACCCAGCAGTTGCATCGACCGTGTTTCTCACTACCATGATTGATTCTTCAGGTTTTTTACTCTTTTTAGGTTTGGCAGATATATTTTTAATGTAAGCATTTTTATTTTTTATTTGCAAAAATCAACTTTTTTGCATCATTTTTTTTAAGATTAGTTTTAGCATAAAGAATTTAAATAGTCAGTATAATTTTATTTTTAAACAAACAAAATTTTACTAATTTTGATTTTATAGAGGTAAAAGAGAATGACACTGCAAGACCTTAAATTTGCACTTGAACTGAGTTGCGTATTGGGGAAAGATATTGAGTACTTATTAGATTTTAGCAAAAAAAATGGCATTGATGCCCAAGAGATAGATAATGAGCTTGTAAAACTTGGATATGATAAAATATTTGAAAACGGCTTTATAAGCGATGACGATGATGAAGATGATGAAGATTTTGGGTATATCCAAAAATTTCCACAAAAATCCAAATTTTATGAGGAATAGAATTGATAACAAATAAAAACCTTGTTTCTAAATACTACGACATGTGGAACTCCCATGATTTTAGCAAAGCAGCGAACATTTTTAGTGAAAATCTCCGTTTTCGCGGCTCTGTAGGGGTTATGACAGAGGGGATAGAAGAGTTCAAAGAGTATGCAAATATGATTTTAACCGCTTTCCCAAATCTTTACCATGCGACTGAAATAGTCATAGAAGAGGGTCCTCAAGTAGCTGTTTATGTCACTTATACGGGGACACATAAAGGGAAACTTTTTGAGTATGAACCTACTGATAACCGCATAAATTATTCAGGTGCCTCCTTTTTCACAATCAGAAATGAGAAGATAACAGACATCAAAGTCTTAGGCGACAGATACGCACTCTACAACCAAATCAAACCTAACTAAAAAATTGTTGCACATTTTTGTGCAACTCAATTCATTTAACACTTCACTAACATTTATAGATTATAATCTGTCATGAGCAAAAAAATACTCCTTTTAGAAGATGACATTTTATTGGCACAAACTCTTTGCGAACTTCTTGAGAGTGAGGGGTATGATGTTGTGAGCGTAGCATGTGGGAATGATGCTATTGATAAAACTTATGATGAGAAGTTTGATTTATATGTTTTTGACATTAATGTCCCCGATATCAATGGTCTCAAACTTTTAGAGAGTCTAAGAAATGCAGACGATGAAACGCCAACTCTTTTTATCAGTGCTTTAGTTGACTTAAAATCTATCTCAAAAGCATTTGAAGTGGGCGCTTATGACTACATAAAAAAGCCTTTTTTTCCTGAGGAGTTACTGATTCGAGTCAACTCAAAACTGGCGATAAAAAGTTTGAATATTCACTATAAAGATTTGGAGTATGACCCAAGAACAAATGTTCTACGCAAGGGCGGTCACATTTTAGCCCTTGGTGAAGTTCAGGAAAAACTTTTTGAACTCTTTATAACAAACATTTCAAAAATACTTGATAAAGATTTGCTCTTAGAATGTTTAGAAAAACCCTCTCCTGTTGCCCTTCGAGTCGCTTTGAGCAAACTCAAAGCGACAACTGGATTGCAAATCAAAAACCTTCGCGGCATAGGATATGTTCTTGAACAAGGTTGAAATAGAGTCATTTGTAAAAAGTTTTTTACTTTTTTTCACCTCTTTGGGTGTTTTAACTGGCATACTTTTTTATATCAACTATACAAAAGATATTCAAACACTCAAAGAAACTTTATTTTCACAAATGAGGGTGTGCAGTTTTGATTTAAAATGTGAAGAGTTTGTCATCGATTTTGTGGAAAAAGAAAGTCAAGAATTTTACTCTTTATATAGTGATGAAAAAGGTCTTAGTACCTACTATCCGCTTCCAAACTCTGACAAATACCTTATGCTCATTCACCTTAGCAAAGAGCAATACGCTCTAAAATTGGAGAGTTTAAAGCGGGATGCTTTGGTACATTTTTTCATCATTTTGGGTGTCATTTTTATTTTATCTGTACTCTTTTCATTGTATGCACTCTATCCTCTTAAAAATGCTCTGCTTTTAACGCAAGAGTTTATCAAAGATATTCTTCATGACTTCAACACTCCGCTCTCTTCGCTACGACTTAACAGCGCCATGCTAAAAAAGCAAATCGGAGAGAACCAAAAAGTTGAGAGGATCGAGCAAAGTGTGCAAACTATTTTAGATCTGCAAAATCATCTTCGCTCTTACTTACACAATCACACCTTGCAAAAAGAACCATTTGACTTAAGCGAAATCCTTATGGCTCGCATATCGGTTATAGAAAAAAACTATCCTAACATACATTTTCACACACACGTTGCAAAGCAAAATCTCCTCAGCAGTAAAGAAGCTCTTGTGCGCATTATTGACAATATACTCATAAATGCGGCAAAATACAATAAAAAAAACGGCTCCATTAGAGTTTCTTACGACAAAGAACATTGTACTTTATCTATTACCGATACTGGAGTGGGCATTGCAAATCCTAAACGGATTTTTGAAAGATTCTATAAAGAACAAGAGAGAGGGATAGGCATCGGGCTTCATATAGTCAAAAAATTGTGTGATGAACTGGGGATTAAAATCCATGTTCAAAGCAAACTTGGCGAAGGGTCAACTTTCACCCTTGAGCTCCATACACTTACACAGCACTAACATTTGTGCGTAATAATACGACTAGAAAAATACAAGGAGTTCAAATGAAAACTTTAAAATTAAGTGCAACGCTTATGTTCTTAGGAACTTTAGCATTGTGTAATGGAGCAACTACGGATGAGCAGATTTTAGCTATCAAAACAGCGACAACCACACAAGAGAGGGTAACTCTGATGAATGAGTTTAAAGCAACGCTTTCTACTTTAAGTGCCCAAGAGAGAGCAACTGCGATAGACCAACTTCGCTCAAACATGAATGGCAGTGGTGGACAAACACAAACGCAAGTAAGAGTCAACGAAAGAGTTCATGCCAACCAAATGCAAGCAGATGGAAGTATGCTTAGAAATCAAACTGCTAATCAAAATAAAGCTGCTTCACAAGCCACAGGACGTGGAGTTGCTACACATGGTTTTATGGGCAATAAATAAATACTTGCCATTAAGCAACAGGGCGTAAAGGGGGTTAGATGGGGAAATTTTCAATATTTATAGTAGTGATTGCGACTCTTGAGCTTTTTGCATATAGTGACTATGATTTAGATGGAGTAGAGGACCAACAAGACAGATGCCCAAACTCTCTCATGAGTGAATTGGTTGACATACAAGGGTGTGCGGTCAAATCACTAGAGAGTCCACACAATTTTGATATTATTGTCGGACTTGAATTTTCTCAAACAAGTTATGATGGTCTTGAAGAAGCGGACACGGTAAGTAAAAGCGTGCAAGTTGACTATTATTACAAAAATCTCTCCATTGAGATGAGCACCTCTTATTATGACTCACAAAGTGCTAGCTACACTGAGAGTGGTATGAGTGATTCTTTTTTAGGTGCTTTTTATAAACTCTCTCCAAAAAACAAACTTGACGTGCGTCTTGGCGCTGGTCTCATCCTTCCCACGTATGATTCAAATCTTGGAAATAACAACACAGACTATGTTTTCTCAGCGAGTGGCAGTTATATGCTTACGCATATAAATATTTTTGCAAGCTACAGCTTAACGCTTGTAGGAGATGATGACTCTATCACCGCCGAGGAGCAAATCCGCTATCAAAACACAAATGCATACACAATGGGCGTCGGTTTTTATCCTCAAAAAAATTTGTATCTAGCTGCTTCTTATAACGCCAGCCAAAGCATTTATCAAGATGTTGTCATGATGGAAACAGCTTCGCTTTATAGTTTCTATACCATAGATACTCACTGGTTTACAACACTCAACTATGCCCACGGACTAAGTTCAAGTGCGAGCGATAACTACGTTTCACTTCGACTGGGGTATTACTTCTAACATACCAAACTTATTGCCACATGCCAAGCTCAGTAAATATTATAGGTGAATTCTACGGGGTTCAAGCAGGTATAAACTACGCTTTTTACGAAAATTTTTCTGCTGAAATAGGCTATCGCTATTTAAAATCAAGTATGAAAGATTCCTATACTGCTTCTGGGTCAACATCTGGCATTGATTACACTCAAGATATTACTCAAGAAATAACTACCATTAAAAACTGGTTTTTTGGCGTAAGCTATAAATTTTAAAATCTTGTACAACAAACGTGTAAACTCTTAAAAAAGTTTAACCTCGCTTCCAAGTTTTACTTTGAAGCGTATATCACAATAACAAAACCCAAAATCAGTCATTGCGAACGAGGATAAAACATCGTAAATCATTCGCAGTGATTCTTAAAACGAAAAAGCAAATACTATTTCTGGATAGGTTGTGGAAGATTCATCGCCGTAATGAGTGTTTGCGTAAAACTCTTGCACTATCCCGATGGCTAAATAAGATTTTTTGGAAAATGCTACTGCTAGACCTACTTTTGCACCATAAGACTCATAATCTTCATAACCTGAGCTCATGAAGGTCTCTCGCAAAAATGCTCCAAAATAGGGGTGGTATTTTTCATCAGCAGGGAGATAATAGGTTGAAGAAACGGTGACTTGATTTAAGCTCGGAGATGCTCCAAACCAGCCCATATATCCAAGTCCCACTGACATATCATCTACGATAAAATAATCAACTCCAACCCCTGCTAGAGTATAATTTTGCGTCCCCTCGCTTGTAGTAGCAGTTCCACTTCCCACTACAATGCCAAGACCGACATTCCCCTCTTGAAATAAATCAGCACTGCATATACTACTAAGCAATGCAAAACTCCATAAAATATTTTTACTCAAAATACTAACTCCTCTTGTGCACTTGGTGTTGCCTCGGTGCGAGGCGGTTTTGAAATATCACTAAAATACTCTTTTTCACCATTGATATTTGTCTCGATAATCCCCTCAGGAACGGTAAATTCTCTTTGAATTTGGGGGAAAATATTTAACACATGAGCATAGTATCTTGCAAATGCAGGTGCGGCTACAGTCGCGCCCGTCTCTCTTTTATACATCGGGCTATTATCGTCATTTCCAAACCACACAACCGTCTCTATAGTTGGGGAGTAGCCCACAAGCCATCCATCTACGTTATTGTTTGTGGTCCCCGTTTTCGCAGCAAGTTCAATCCCCTCAACAGCGGCTTTGCTTGCAGTTCCACGACGCACAACATCTCGAAGAATAGAGGTCATGATAAACGCTTGTCTTTTTTCTATAACGACACGGCTCTTCTCTTTTTTCTCATAAATTCTCACCCCTTTTTTATCTATGGTGTTGATAAGATTTGGAGTAACTTGCACGCCCCCATTTGCAAAAGAGGTATAGTATTTTGCCAAATCCAAAGGGGAGAGCGAAACAGTCCCAAGAGCGATTGAGAGATTACGCGGAAGATTTTCTATACCAAATTTTCCAAGCTCTCTTAAGAGTTGTGGCAGTCCTATCTCGTTGACAAGATTAATCGTTGCAAGATTTCTCGAATGGACTAACGCTTCTCTTAAACTCACTAAACCTATATAATTTTTTTCATAATTTTTTGGCTGCCATTTTACATCTTCTCCACCCTTGCTATAACCATACGTTTTAGCAATATCAACCAACTCAGTCATCCCAGAATACCCTGAATCAAGTGCAACTTGGTAGATAAAAGGCTTAAATGCCGAACCAGGTTGGCGGCGTCCCTGCGTAACACGGTTATAAGAACTTTTTTTATAATCACAACTCCCCACAAGTGCTAAAATATCACCACTTTTTGAATCCAAACTTACAAAAGCACCATTTAAAAGAGATATCTTAATTTTTGAAGCAGATGCTGGGTCCTCTTCTTTATAAATTTTCATTCTCTTTAAAGATTCATGATAAGCATATTTAAGAGACTCTTCTGCTGCATCTTGGAGCCGCATGTCTATCGTTGTGTATATCTCATATCCACCCGTTTTGATATCATCCATCCCTTGAGAGAGTGCAAATTTAATCACTTCATCTACGACAAAAGGGGCTCTGTTTCGGGTTAATGTATCATCATAAACTTTTGGAGACTCTTGAAGTGCCTTGTTATAAGATTTTTCATCAATCCACCCTAGTGCATACATTCTTGAGATAACGCGGTTGGCTCGACCCATAGACATTTCATAATTTTTTGTCGGAGCATACGTGCTTGGCGCCTTTGGCAAACCTACTAAAACTGCCATCTCTTTCAATGTTAAATCTTCAAGTTTTTTACGAAAATACCCATCAGCCGCTGTTTTTATTCCATAATAACTATGTCCAAAATAAATCTCATTCAAGTAACGCTCTAAAATTTGCTCTTTTGTTAAAGTTTGCTCAATTTTAAGTGCAAAGATGGCCTCTTTGATTTTTCTTGAGAGTTTTTTCTCTCTGCTTAAAAGTTTGTTTTTAACTAGCTGTTGTGTGATGGTACTTGCCCCTTCAACAGCACTTCCTGCTTTTATCACCTTCACAGCAGCTCTTAAAATTGCATCAATATTTACCCCTGGATGTTCAAAAAAAGTCGTATCTTCAATAGCGGTAAGTGCCTCTATAATTCTTGGAGGAATTTCATTATACGGGGCATAATATCGATGTTTTTCTTCAAAAATATTTGCGATTCTTTCGCCGTTTTTATCATATATTCTGGTTGTGACAGGAGGGTCATAGTCGATAATGGAGGTAATATCATAATCAAAATTTAAAAAATACCCAAGAACGAGAAACGGGGTAGCAATACCCACCACTAAAACTGTTATAATTATTTTTTTTATTATTGTCATTTTCTAAATTCTCTCTTTGCAAAACTTGCATCTATTAAAGTTTTTGTATAACTCTCTTTTGGATTTTTTAAAATCTCACTCATATTCCCTTGTTCTATAACACGTCCGTTTTTTATCACACAAAGAGTCTCGCATAAAGACTCAGCTGAAAGCATATCATGAGTGACAAAAAGTATCTTGAAAGCAAACTCTTTTTGGAGTTTTTTGAGTAAATCCAAGATCAAAACTCTCGTTTGCGGGTCAAGTGCTGTTGTGGGCTCATCAAGCAAAAGAAGTTTTGGCTCAGATTCAAGCGCCATAGCTATAACGATACGTTGGAGTTGTCCACCTGAGAGCTCAAGAGAAAACCTCTCAAGCAAACGCTCATCTAATCCAACTTGAGAAAAAAGTTTTTTCACATTTTTATCACTGGAGAAAAACTGATTTTTGATTTTTGTAAGAGGTGAGAGTGCTGTAAAAGGATTTTGGGGGACGAAAGAGATATCATGACCTGCTTTAAGTTCATACTCACTCCTATACTCAAGCTTGCAATCCATGCCCTGAGGCAACATCCCCAAAAGTGCCTTGATTGTTAAACTTTTGCCACTTCCGCTTTGTCCAACAAGAGCCAGTGATGAGGAGATTTCAAAAGCTATCTCTACTAAAGTTTTCTCCTCCAGAGTAATGTGTAATTTTGAAATCTTCATGGGTGTTTTATCGCTTGCAAACAATGGCACAACTCTCTTAATTCTTGGCAACTTTGCCCTAATCTGGCAATAAGGCGAATGATGGCGCGCTCCACCGTAGGCTGCCTTATCCCGCCCACAGCGAACCCTTTTGCATAGAGTGCATCACGAATTTCTATGACTTTTATGTTATCATCTATGAGTATTGGAGCGATTAATCCCTCTATTTTAAAACCCAATATTTCATAAATAATATTTTGCCGAAGTGCTATTTGTTCTTTAATTTGCGTTTTATTTTCTAGTATGTAAAGCAGTGCTTGATGCGCTAAAAGTGTATCATATAAAGAGAGTGCGGTTGCGTAAATGATAGGCTTGGCACGATTGATAAGGTACTCCACAATGTGCTCTGATGCTAATATAAAAGCCCCGAAACTTCCATATGCTTTGCCCAGTGTTCCCATTTTTATATGATTTGGCTCTATTTTTATGTTGTAATAATCAAACGCACCCATCAAGTTTTTTCCTATAACGCCACTGCTATGCGCTTCATCTACGATAAGCAGTGCATCATATTTATCACAAAGAGCGAAAATTTCCCCATTTACGATATCGCCATCCATGGAGTAAATTCCCTCAACGGCAACTATTTTTCTCTTCGCATGGGGAAATTTCTGTAAGAGCTCTTCTAAATTTTGCATAGCATTATGCGCAAAAAACTGCACATTTTTACCTTGTAAATTTGCCGCAAGAACTCCTGACGCATGGTATTTTTCATCCATAAAAAGAACATCACCTTTTCTCACAAGTGCATCAATGAGGGCAATATTGGCATTAAATCCACTCCCTAAAATAACACCCGCCTCAAAGCCATTTGCTTCACACAAAGCTTTTTCAAAATCCTGGTGTATTTGATGATATCCATTGACTAAAAGCGAAGCTTTGGCGCTGTTACAAGGGAGCATTGCAAGATTTTGACACGTTAGCGTATGAAGATTTTTATTGTGTGCAAGCCCCAAATAATCGTTTGATGCAAAATCTAAAACAGTCATGTCCAAAACTTTTCTGTTTCGATATCTGCCAGAACTCTTCAGTGCACTTAGCTCTTTATCGTAATACATCACCCTATCACTATCCTGTTTGTCCCTTGGGCTTTAGCTTTTGCCAAAGCTCTTTCAACTTTAGCCAAAAGTAATGCAATTTCATCTCCAGCAGTATAAGTTGCCACACCAAAACTCATCGTGATAGGGAGGATTTTTTGGCTTAGGCTCACCGCGACACTCAGTTTTTGGGCAACTTGTCTTGCACCTGCCAAATCTGTTGAGGGGAGCATAATAAGAAATTTTGCTTCATGAAAGCGACAATAAATATCCATTTCTCGTAAATTTGAGAGGATAAGATTTACATAGGCTCCATGCAACTCTCTTACTAAAACTTCTCCATGCAAGCTTTGTATCTCCACTAAATTGTCTATCTCAAACATTAAAATTGATAAACTATGTTTATAACGCTGTGCTGTTGCAACTTCATGTTTCATTTTGATATCGCAATATTTTCGATTGCCGATTTTTGTCTGGGGGTCTAAAAGTGTTAGATCTTTTATCTCTTGTTGTAACTTCACCAATTGAGTGATATCTGAAAAAATAAGCGCTGCTAATTTTTTCTCAACTGGGGAGTATTTTACAGAAAAATAGTGTTCTCTACCCTCTATTTTAAGTTTTATATTTGCATTTTTTAGTTTTAAAAGATGTTCCAACCAGTGAGAGCCATCCGCTGTAAGAGTCCCTATAAAATCCTCTTCTTGCTCAAAAAAAGCATCGATTGAGCCATGTTTTTCTACAAAATCTTTCACAGAGTTATATTTGTCAAAATAGGTAAAAAACGATTTATTCGCATCTATTAAAACAGAATTTTTGTAAAATAAAACCATGGGAGAGACGCTATCGATGATATTGCTGCTGTATTTTATTTGCTCCATATTTTTTAAAATAAAAATAGTCACGCCTGTCACAACCAACCCAAATACAATTGCCATTACCATCTCAACGCTCATGAATAAACCTCTTATTAAACAATCGAAGCACGAATGCCTACAAAATTAAAGAAACGCCTGTAAAATTTCTACACTCAGTCCCATAGCAGTACTTTCATACCCCTTAACCTCTTTAATATACTCTTTACAAAAGCCCTCAACCATACAAGCTCCAGCCTTTTGACTCCAAGCACCACTCTCAAGATACTCTTCAAGTGCGTCAAGATTAAACGTATCAAAGATATAGTCTGTTTGAGAGATATCAATAAGTTTGAACTTGGAACTTTGATAAATCATGCACGTGAGTATCGAAGTGACATTACCGCTTTGTGTCATTAAAATGTTGCGTGCATCTTCTTGAGATTTTGCTTTGCGAAGGATTTTATTTTGAGAAGTCACAACAGTGTCAGCGACAAGCAGAGGGAAATCTTCATATCCAAACGCTTTAACATTAGCCTCATATTTTCCCAAAGTTGCTTGATAGACAAAATTTTTCGCGCATGAGGCTATGATTTTTTCTTCATCAAACTCAACACTTTGTTGAACAAAATCAATGCCACTCTTTTTTAAGAGCAGCGCGCGAGTTTCTGAGGAGGAGGCAAGACGAATCATGACAAGTTATTTGAGAGAAATGTCCCCAAAAATATCGCCACAATACCTAGAACAATATTGAGTGGGACCATATATTTGCCAATCATCTCTAGTTGATTTTTAGCAAGAACAAAATCGCCTTTTTGGAGCGCTTTTTTCCCTTTATTTCTTCGCAAAATCATAAGTGTAAGGTTCAAAAACATAACACTCCAAAGAGCCTCTTTAGCATATGCAAATATTTTGAGTTCGCTCTGCGAAAGACTATACCCTTTTATCATTAAAATAGCGCTCAAGAGCAAAATTACCACAAAAGGAGCAACGATATAAAAAAGTTTCCCTAGTGCATCTGCAATTCTCTCTAGCCTTTTTTGAGGAGACTCTATCTCAAGAAACGAAGGGTGTGCAGCATAACGCATAGCAATCATTCCGCCTACCCAAACCACGGCACTTAAAACATGTAAAAAAATAATGAGTGTTTTATACTCTGCAAAAAAAGCTTCCATTATGCCAACACTTCTTTGATATATCGCATCGCTTCTTCTTTTGCCTCTTCTACTTTTGTTACATCTTTTCCACCAGCTTGTGCAAAATCAGGACGACCGCCGCCGCCACCGCCTAAAATCGGAGCAATGTTTTTAATCCACTCACCCGCTTTTGCTTTTGCTTCTTTAACACCGGCAGCCATTAAAACCTTATCCCCTTTGACTTGAAAGAGCATAATACAAATCGAGTCATGCTCATTTTTGAGCTCATCTATTTTCTCTTTGATGTCACCGTTTAAAAACTCTTCAACAACAACAGCAACGCCGTTTATCATCTGTGTTTTCATCTCAACTTTTGCCGCGTTTTGTGTCTCTTGCAACTGCGCTTTTAACTCTTTGATATTGGACTTCATTCTTGCGATGCCAGCATGCACATCTAGGTTTTTCACCTCAACTTGGACTTCTTTCATAAGTGCTCGCAAAGAGGTAAAATAATGATACGCTGCACTCCCACAAACTGCTTCTATGCGGCGAACACCGGCGGAGACTCCGCTCTCTTTGGTGATAATAAATGAACCAATATCTGCCGTATTTTGTACATGGACACCGCCACAAAATTCAACGCTTGCATCACCAAAACTTACAACGCGCACCTCATCGCCATATTTTTCACCAAACTGAGCCTTCGCACCCGATTTTTTTGCCATCTCAATCCCTAAGACTTCGGTTTTAGCCCCTATACCTCTTGAGATTTCTTTGTTGACACGCTCTTCAATCTCTTGAAGCTCTGCCTCACTGACTGCTTTTGGATGCGAAAAATCAAATCGTAGCCTATTTGCTTCTACAAGAGAGCCTGCTTGAGAAATATGGTCTCCTAAAACATCGTAAAGCACGGCATGCAAAAGGTGTGTCGCCGAGTGATGTTTTGTGATTTCATTTCTTGAAATATCGACAATAGCATACACTTCATCCCCAACCTTCAAATCATTGAAAATTTCTATATGGGAAAGATTGAGTCCAAAGATTTTTTTCGTATCAAGGACGTTTGCAAACCCTTCAAGGGTTCCAATATCTCCAGTTTGCCCACCAGACTCTGCATAAAACGGAGTTGTATCTAAAAGCACCCAGCCTTTGCTCGTGCTTGTCAACTTTTCTACATGTTTATATCCATCATCCAAGAGTGCTAAAACCTTTGTAGCGTACGTCGTAGACTCGTATCCGACAAATGTATTTTCACCGAATTTTTCCAAAAGTTCTTTAAAATCACCATGAACTGCCTCATCTCCGCTTCCCTTCCAAGCAGCTTTTGCACGCGTTCTTTGCTCAAGCATTAACGCTTCAAACTTTGACGTATCAAGCTCTAAGTGTTTTTCTTTGAGCATGTCTTGCGTCAAATCAAGAGGAAAACCAAAAGTGTCATAGAGTTTAAAAGCAATTTCTCCGCTAAATATTTCTTTAGTATTGTGAAGTTCCTCATTAAAAAGCTCTATTCCAGACTCAATAGTTTTGAAAAATCTCGCCTCTTCAAGTTCTATTTGCTCTTTAATAATAGGTGCTTTTTGGGCTAAATAGTCATATTCGCCTCCCATGATTGCGACAACATTATCTACAAGTTTACACATAAAAGGCTCACGAAATCCCAATAAATAGCCATGTCTGACAGCACGGCGTAAAATACGGCGAAGAACATAACCGCGTCCTTCATTGGAAAAATTGGTCCCTTGTGCCAAAAGAAATACAGCCGTTCGGATGTGGTCGGCTATAACACGGTACGATGCACCGCCTTCATATAGATACTTTTTGCCTATAAGTTTTTCAACTTCTCTGATGATGGGCATAAAAAGAGAAGAACCATAATTGCTAAGCTGCCCTTCTTTGATAGCAACAACGCGCTCCAAGCCCATGCCAGTGTCAATAGAGGGCTTTGGAAGAGATGTCATGGTTCCATCGGCAGTTCTTTCATACTGCATAAAAACTAAGTTCCAGATTTCTAAAAATCTATCTCCATCGCCACCCATTTTATCCTCAGGACCACAAAAATTCTCTGCACCTTGGTCATAAAAAATCTCACTGCACGGTCCGCACGGTCCTGTGTCTCCCATTTGCCAAAAGTTATCTGCATCACCAAGACGCATGATGCGCTCTTTTGAGACATATTTTTGCCAAATAAGTTCCGCTTCATCATCGCTCTCATGAACAGTAATCCAAAGTTTCTCTACGGGGAGTTCAAGAACTTCCGTGATAAACTCCCAAGCATACGCAATTGCCTCTTCTTTGAAATAGTTTCCAAAACTAAAGTTACCGAGCATTTCAAAAAAAGTGTGGTGTCTTGCGGTGTGTCCGACATTCTCAAGATCGTTATGCTTTCCGCCTGCACGGATACATGTTTGACAAGAAGTGACACGCGGATTGTGCGGTCGTGGTATTTCGCCTGTAAAAATGGACTTAAAAGGAACCATTCCCGCATTATTGAAAAGAAGGGTCGCATCATCGGGAACCAGTGGAGCTGAAGCGACTCTATTGTGTTGTTTTGATTCAAAAAATTTTAAATATTCTTCTCTTACATTCATCGTATTCTCACATTATAATATGACAAGATTATATCTAAAGTTCGCCATAAGTCAATTAAGAGCACCTATAATACGATTATATTCACTTTGAAATACTTCTTTTGCAAAACACTTATTTTTTCCCTTATATGATGAAAAATTGTTCATAATTTGTTACCTTACAGAAATATTTATCCTATAATATTTCGTTATCTTTAACACTAGGATATAAAATGCTTGAGAGAGAATTTGTTATAAATCCAGACCATGAAGAGTTGGGATTTTTTTGTGATTTAGATGAAGAGAGTGCAAAAAATATTTGCGAACATGACTTAGAAATTCCCAAAGATTGTATCAAGAAAATAGAGTGTTATGATGATGTTTTCAAACTCTATCTCAAAAATAGCCGACAGTATTATAGAGAAGACTGGTATGTCAATCTCCAAAGACTAGAGTGTGTCTCTTAAATCACACTTTAGCAAATAACAATACTTTTTATTTCCGTCATCTCTTCGATGGCAAATCTCGGACCTTCCCGTCCGACACCGCTTAATTTGACACCGCCATAAGGTTGGATATCAAAACGAAGTGTCGGCATATCATTTATCACAATCCCTCCAGCATCAAGCTCATCTATAGCTCTTTGAACAAGGGATAAATCGTTTGTAAAAACAGAAAATTGAAGCCCATAAGGGGAGTTGTTCATGCGAGGGAGTGCGTCATCAAAAGAGTCCACTTTCACCAAAGAGACGATGGGTGCAAATACTTCTTCGCAAACTATCGCCATGTCATCTGTTACATTTGCCATAACACAAGGATAAAACATTTTCCCCTCACATCGCGGTGGCAAAAGGGGTATTGCCCCCTCTTTTATGGCAGACTCTACCCAACCCATAGCACGCTTCGCTGCTTCTTCATCTATGAGCGGACCCATAAAAGTGTCTTCATCATAAGGAGAGCCGACTACAAGTTTTTTTGTCTCTTGTGCCATGTTTGCCGCAAACACATCATAAACATCCGCATGAACATAGATTCTTTGCAAGCTGATACAAACTTGACCAGAATTGACAAATGCCCCTAAAGTACACCTCTTGGCAGCTAAGTCTAAGTCGGCACTTTTATCGATATAAGTCGCTGCATTGCCGCCAAGTTCAAGGGAGACTTTTTTTATCCCCGCAGATTTAACAATAATCTCCCCCACGGGAACGCTTCCTGTAAAACTTATTACTCTAGGAATTGTGCTGCAAACTAAAGCGCTCCCAACCTCTGCATCGCCATACACAACGCTCAAAGCATTTGGCACGGCAAACTCACTCTCTATAAAAAGTTTTGCGAGTTTGTAAGCAGTCAAAGGAGCTTCGGGAGTCGGTTTTAGTACAACGGTATTTCCAGCTACAAGAGCGGGGGCAAGTTTATGTGCGACAAGATTGAGAGGAAAATTAAAGGGAGTGATTGCCGCTACAACACCCACAGGCTCTCGGCGAAAAAAACTCATCGTTTTTTTACCGCTCATCATCGCATCTGTGTTAATGGTCTCGCCATGCATCGTTCGCATAGTCTCAGCAGAGAGGGTTAGCGTCTCGATGCATCGCTCAACCTCAATGCGCGCAAAAGTGATGGGTTTGCCGACTTCATGTGTGATAGTTTGTGCAATATCTTCTTTATTTTCTTTGAGTTTACCAGCCACATCCAAAAGCCAACTGCACCTTTGAGCCAAAGTAGAAGCCTTTGCATCTTTTGCGGCAAGTTGTGCTATTTTAAGAGCTTTTTTTGTATCTTGTGTGTCACAAATGGGAGTTTTGGAGACAACTTCACCGCTATAAGGGCTTTTTCTCTCCGCTAATTTCTCTTTAGTCTGGGCACTAGAGCCAAAATAAATTAAGGCATTCATAAAATTCTCCAAATTTGACTTCTTCCGAAATGCACAGCATTCCTCGTGTAATATTTTCGTATCCTACATAGAATATATTTTACACAGAGGCATCAGATGAAAGCCAAGGCTTCATCTAAGTAAAATGCCTAAATATTTTCTACCAGCCTCTAATAATTATATGGCAAGAAAGACAGTCATTTACAACATTTCCATAGCTTTGTGTTGCTTCAGAATACTTTTGTTCATTGACAGCTTTTTTTAATGCAGCTAAATCTTGTGCTAGATTTTTATTGATATTTTTAGTAACTTGGATTTTATTATTGTGTGCAATAAATGTTGCAACATCTACTGTGCTAAAAATTGCATTGGCATTTTCAACTGTACTAATCCCTTTTAATATCGTCTCTTTGCTGTTATATAAAAAGCCCGATTGCATGTCATCCATGCCTTGCTTCATTAATTTCATCGTAGCATCTACCGTTATAGTATCTGCGAGCGCAAGAACAGAAGTCATGACTAATGCCAAAATAACTTTTTTCATTTAATCTCCTTAGAGTGTTTTTAATTAAGAAAGAGCATACTATGTTAATAATTAAAAATTTATGAAAGAAGGTTTATTCCCTTACAAAGTTATATTTTTTATAAATTCAATGCTCTTTTGTGTTACGATAAGTGCATCATGGGTAAAATCTAAGTCAAGTGAATTTTTTTTCATATAAATATATCCTGTTTTTACAAGTCGAGAAATTTTTCTAGGGGTAAGATTTCCAACGGCACTCTCATAATCAAGTCCGCTTTTTACTTCTACAAAATGCAAAACATCATCTTTGAGAGCAATAATATCTATCTCGCCGAAACGGGAATAAAAATTTCTCTCTAAGATGGTAAAACCGTTTTCATCAAGAAATATACAAGCTAAATCTTCTGCTATATTTCCCTTTGCTCTACTCATTTAGCAGTTGATTATTTCGACTTTTATCGACTTAAATGCGGCCGTTAAAATCAGCTCATCCGACTTGTCTCCAAAAAGATTGTTTATCTTTGATTTTGCATGATGAAAGGTGCAAAACAAGGTCTTTGGCTGTACTTTATCGCTCAATTTTATACTGAGTGGATTTGTTTGCCCAAACTCTGATTTGAGGATAACCTTCTCGCTTGTAAACGCAGCGCTGTCCCCTTCATAAACGAGCAAAATATCTTCATCGTAACGTTTGTTGAGCTTCTCACTGCGAGAGGTTTGCGCTGCGTTGTTATAGTGAGAGATGGTTCTGCCCGTTGTGAGGTGAAATCCGCTGAGTTTTTTTTCTAAAATCTCTTGTACCATGCCGCGAAGTTTGTACGGATGGTAATGAAACGCGCCGAGTCCATCCTCAGTTCTAAAGTCTAACTGATGGAGTATCGGGGTGTCTTCAGTGTGCACGGGCCACTGAAGTCCACGTTTTCTATGACGCTCAAGTCTCACATACGAAGCACCGCTAAAGCGTCTATACGCCACTTCCCGAACCTCATCCCAAACATCGTTGGAGCTTTTATAATCAGACTTACCGCCCATTTTGTTGTCTAGAATTTGCAGCACTTCCCAGTCATCGGGAAGGTCTGATGCAACAAGCGGTTGCGACAAGTGAAGACGACGCATGGCATTGACATACACGCCTGTTTTTTCATAGGCAGATTTTACGCCTACTACAATATCTGCACGGTTTGCGACATCTGTCATGAAAAGTTCTTGAACAAAAAGGAGTTCAAGCATTTGGAATGCACGGTCTATTTTGTTTAAATTTGGATGGATATGCGTAATATCTTCCCCCATATTCAAAACAGCTTTTATGGAACCCTCAAGCATCGCATCCACAAGCTGAGGCGTCATCAAACCTATCTCTTTTGGCGTTTGATAGTCAGGGTCAAAATAGGGAAGCATTCCCATGTCGCAGGTTCCCTGAACATTATTTTGTCCGCGAAGAGGCATCAAACCGGCTCCCGATTTGCCGACATTTCCGGTCATGAGCGCCAAATGAGTTATCGCCATGACCGCATATGAGCCATCAATATGTTCAGTAATTCCTAAGCCCCAAAATATCATCGACTTTTTCAAAGCGTATTCGCGAGCGACTTTTCGTATTATTTTTGACAAATATTCATAACCCTCAAGATTTTCAAAATAATCAGGATTTGCACGAGCATCATTTAAGATACTCTCTTTAAACTCAGCAAAACCTTTTGTTCTCTCTGCTATGAAATCTTCACTATACAACTCTTCGTCTATGATGACATAGGCGAGCATATTTAAAACCAGCAAATTGGCTTCATGAGGCATAATTGCCTTATACTTTGAAAATCTGTGAAGCTGAATTTCACGAACATCAAACACGGCCAGATTGTTGTGCTCGCGTGCAACATCAAGGATTCTGTTCGAGATAATCGGATGGGCTTCGGTGGTATTTGAACCAATCACTATCATAAATTCGCAGTTGTAAATGTCGTTGTAGGGGTTCGTAGCCGCGCCCTCTCCGATAGTCTCTCGCATGCCCTTGAGTGAAGGAGAGTGACAAACTCTCGCACAATTATCGACATGAGGAGAATGAAGAGTGTGACGGGTAAATTTTTGAAAAAGATAAGAACTCTCGCAAGAAGTTCTCGCTCCGCCTAAAGAGCAAACACTTTTTTCGCCGTAAGTTGTTTGAATCTCTTTGAGTTTCAAGGCTGCAGCAGTTGTTGCACCCTCAAGAGTAGTCTCAAACCACGTTGCATCCAAATCTGTCAAACTAGAAAAAACAGCTTCTTTGATATGCAAATTTTTCTCTAAAAAAGTTTTTCTGATTCGAGGAGTACGCAATCGTTCGGGAGAGTTGACAAAATCAAAACCGTATTTGCCTTTGATGCAAAGTTTGCCCTGAGAAACTACGCCATCAGGATGGGCAAAAATGCTCTCAATCGTATTGGTTGCCGTATTTACATTAGCAGCGATATCGCAGCCTGTTCCGCAGTATGTACAAACACTGTCTATAACTTTCATAGTATCCATAATTTTTCCAAATATTTTACTTTATTCCTATTACACATTAAAACGAACGCCTTCGTTTTACTTAACTAAACCTACAATTTTATCTCTTAAAAATTGAGGAAAGAGGTTGAGTACTAAGATGATGAGATAAAATTGAAGTGGAAAAGCATACAATCTTTTTTCTTTTTCTATCGCATTTTTTATTTTTAGAGCACCTTTTTGTGTACTCAAAAGCCATGGCATATGAAAATCATTTTTATCTGTCAGCTCACTTTTTATAAATCCAGGAAGGATGGTTGTGACGTGTATGCCGTGATGTTTATATTTGTACCTAACTCCCTCAGCGTAAGCGTTTAAGGCTCTTTTTGAGGAGCTGTAAGCTTTGGAAGTGGGCATGGAGATGAGGGAAGCAAGGGATGATATAAAAACTATTTTGCCACTTTTTTGCGCCATAAAATGAGGCAATAAAACTTCTAAAATAGCATGGTTTGAAAGCAGATTGACATCGTAAAGTTTCTTAAACTCTTCAAAAGGAGTGATGTCATGAGAGTGCCCGATGGAAATGCCTGCATTGAGAATAACCATGTCAACCGCACCGATGCCTTTTATCTTCTCTTGCAAGAGCGCAAAATCCGTTACATCTGCCACGATTATCGCCACACTTTTTGCAAGAGGTGTCAATTCGTTAGCCAAACTTATAAGACGATTTTCACGTCTGGCAAGCAAAATGAGTTCATTTTCTTTGTTGGCATAGACTCTCGCCAACTCTTCACCTATGCCACTGCTCGCACCCGTGATGAAGATTTTCACCGCTTTTTACACTATCCTAATCATGACAGGAGTTGTATTGACAAAATCGAGTGCCGCTATCTCTTGAATCATTTTTTGTATATCTTTTTCTACTGCTATGTGGGTAGAGATAAGCAAATTTGCCGAATTTGAAGAAGCAGGACGCTGCAATATCGTCTCTATTGAGATGTTATTGTCTTCAAATATTTTAGCAATACGCGCCAAAACGCCCGTTTTATCAGAAACATTAATGCGAAGGTAATATTTCGTCTTGATTCTCTCTGCAGGTTTGAGGGTCAGTTTGCCTTTAAGTGCCTTGTCAAATCCAAGCATCGGCTTACTTTTACCGCTTCTTGCAATATCAATAATATTTGCAACAACAGCAGAAGCAGTGGCATTTCCGCCAGCACCAGGACCGTAATAAAGTGTTTCGCCCACTTTGTCACCTACAACACTGATAGCGTTCATGACACCGTCTATTTTTGCTATCATTTTCTCTTGCGAGATAAGACAGGCATGGACGCGAAGTTCTATTTCACTCCCGTCTTTTTTGGCTATGCCTAAAAGTTTGATGGCATAGCCAAACTCTTTTGCAAAAGCAATATCTTCTTGCGTTACTTTGTCTATCCCCTCAATGAGAATATCTTCGGGTTTGGCATCAATGCCATAAGCAATACTTGCAAGGATGAGAAGTTTATGTGCCGCATCAAAACCGCCGACATCAAAGGTCGGATCTGCTTCAGCGTAGCCTAACTCTTGCGCCTCTTTGAGTATCGCTTCATACGCCACTCCGTCTTTGGCCATTTTTGTCATCATATAGTTACAAGTTCCATTCATAATGCCCATAATGGACTCTATATGATTTGCAGAGAGTCCATCGCGAAGTGCATTGATGATGGGAATCCCTCCAGCCACGGAAGCTTCGTATTCAAACGCAATATCTTGAGCGATTTCTTGGAGCTCGTAGCGATGGTAGGCTAAAAGAGCTTTATTGGCAGTGACAACTGCTTTGCCGTTTCTGAGTGCTCGCTTTACAACTTCAAAAGCTTCTTCGACTCCGCCCATAAGCTCGACTACAATGTCAATCTCAGAGTCATCTAAGATATCATTGACATTATCTGTTATGACAATGTCCAAATCTCTTTTTTTACTCAAGTTTTTCACAACACCACGTACAGCGACGATGTCAACACCCGCGCGTGCACTTATGATATCCGCATTGTCTTTTAAAATTTGCACAACGCTTGAGCCTACTGTCCCAATCCCAATGATTCCAACCTTAATCATACGTTAGCCTGCTTCTCTTCACAGTTAAACTGCTTCAAAAATTCTTTAATATTTCGAGCGGCTTGACGGATACGGTTGTCGTTTTCTATGAGGGCAATACGAACATAACCCTCACCATACTCTCCAAATCCAATGCCCGGAGCAACTGCAACTTGTGCCTCTTTTAAAAGTCTCTTTGAAAACTCTAAAGAGCCCAGATGCTCTACACATTTTGGAAGTTTTGCCCATACAAACATACTTGCCTGATTTTTTCTAATCTTCCAGCCAGCTCTCTCAAAAGCGTCTAACAAAATGTCTTGGCGATGGTCGTATTTGTCAACGATATCTTGAACGCACTGCTGGTCGCCGTTAAGTGCCACTGTTGCAGCGACTTGGATTGGGGTGAACATGCCGTAATCAAGCCATGACTTAATTTTTTGCAAGGCTCCAATGAGCTTTTTATTTCCAACAAAGAAACCAACTCTCCAGCCCGCCATATTGTAACTTTTTGAGAGGGTAAAAGACTCAACTGCAACATCTTTTGCACCCTCTACACTCATGATAGAAGGAGTTACATAGCCGCCAAAAGTGATGTCTCCATAGGCGATATCAGAGATAATATAAAATCTTTCTTTTTTTGCCATAGCCACAAGTTTCACATAAAAATCTTGTGTCACAGTCGCAGTTGATGGGTTGTGTGGGAAGTTTACTAAAACATATTTTGGTCTTGGCGAAGTCTCTTTAAAAACTCTTTCAAGATTTTCAAAAAAATGAGGCTCATTAACTTTATAATCTTCGTCAAATTCTAAGCCAAATTTCACAACATTTCCACCCGCCAATATAAAAGCATAAGAGTGAATCGGATACGTTGGGTCTGGGACTACCGTTGTATCTCCAGGATTTGTGATGGCATACGCTAAATGCGCATAACCTTCTTTTGAACCCATGGTTGCAACACACTCAGTCATCGGGTCTAAATCAACACCGTATCTTCTTTTGTACCAATTGGCAATCGCTACAAGAAGCTTGGGGATTCCTTTGGAAGTTGAGTATCCGTGCGTTTTTGTTTTTTGCGCGGATTCAATAAGTTTTTGACGAATGTGCTCAGGAGTGTCTCCATCAGGATTGCCCATTGAAAAGTCAATGACATCGGCTCCTGCTCTGCGCTCCGCCATCTTTAGTTCGTTAACCTCTGCAAACACATACTTAGGAAGTCTTTTTATTCTATCAAATTCAATTTCGTCAAACACTTTTAGCTACCTCTGCTACTATAAATTATGGTCGGTATTTTAGCGAAAAATATTGAGAATAAAGCAAGAAGGTATTATCTCAAACCTACAGGATAAACAACAAGGGAATCTTTAATATTTTTCAATGTGTACATATCAGAGATTTTAATATACTCGGCATATTTTGGAAGCTCTAAAATGATTTTGGAAGTTTTTTCATTTTTTTTAACTACTTCTAAAAGGTGTAAAGAGCTATCATAGTATGCGATATAGGGATACCAATCGTTGCTTTTTGAACTTTGAATCTGCAGTGTTTTTACTTCAGAAACATTGAGCCAATACGCAGAAAGGGACTTCTTTAGAGCCATCTCTTGTCCAGCTTTAAGAGAATCTAAATTTAAATGACCATCCCTCATGTCTAGCGTATACGTCCAATCAGTCATAGAATTTCTTTGCAAATCGACGATGGAACACCCATTTTTTTGAAGCTCTTTTTGTAAAATCAAAGGGTCAGTTGCATACTCTGAGACAAGAGAGATACTCCATGTAAACTCGGAGGAATCCAAATGAGACTCTTGGGTGACATATCTATAATAACCAATATTTCTCAAAGTATCACCCATGATTTTAACAAAAAGCAAAGGGGAGCCACTAGTTTTAAAACGCAACCTTAACTCTCTTGGCTTCTTAAAAAAAAGATTTAAAAGACCATTATTTTTGAGTGTTGTAACAATTTTCACTGCATCAACTCTATCTTGAGTGAAATAATCAGATTTTGGAGAAAAAAGAATTTCTATATATCCTTTATTTTCTTTATAAACCGAAGCATCTAAAAATGTTTTAATTTTTTCTCTGAGCAAATCCTCTTGAGTTGCCTCACTTGCAAAAGAAAAAGAAAAAAATAGGAACAAAGAAAAAAATATTTTTACCATTCTTTGCCTTTATTTAAAGTTTTAAATTCACTCAAAGTTATTTCGCTCAACACGCCCCCTATATAAGAAAATCGTAAATTATTTTTCGATTTAAATACTTTTTTTCCCAGATGTGTCTCTATGGTCAAATTTCCATGTCCAAATACCATGAGCCAGTCTCTCTCTGGGTCTAATGCAAATTCACCCGAAACAGTCTTTTGATACCTCTTGTCGGTTTTTAAATCTATGTAGCCCATCCATACGTTTGCACTTGAGAACACCTTTAAAGCTTTAGAAGAAACTGGCACTTCTTGAGCTACAACATTCTGAGTTGCTAAGGTATCATTGAAATCTACACTAGAGTTATTAATATCTGCCACAGAGGAATTTGCATCTTCAAGAGTTACGTTCAAATCTTCTTGAGCGTAAATATCTATAACAGCAGCAGGACTCTCCACGATTTCACTTTGGAGCATTTGAACCGTTTTATCTGTCTCTTGCGATGAGAAATTTGTTATTGTAAATGCAGCAACAATTACAAAAACAATAACAGCTATGGACATATATACAAAAGAGTAATTTTTCTTCTTCTTTGGTGTCACAAAAACTTTATTTTTTTGAGTCCCACCTGGAGTATTATCACTAAAATATTTTTCTGCCTTAGCTTTTAGGGTATCTAAGTTTACATCATACTCTTTCTCAAGAATAGAGACAAAACCCAAGAAATGGATTCTGCTCATCCCCTCAAAACTCTCATGAAGCATAGCTTGCACATAGTGTTTTTTTATATATGTGGTCTCATGTATTTTTTGAGCACCCAACTCTTTTAGTTTTTGCATTCCTTCACTCATACTCTCATCCTGTCCATTAAAATAGCTCCTGCAACGCTTACATTTAAAGAATCAAATGCATGCGACATATGTATCCCTACAACTTCATCAAGTTTTGAAATCACACGGGGAAGAAGTCCTTCCCCCTCACTTCCTAAAACAAGAACTCTTCTTGGTTTTATTTTTACTTCTCGAATGTCTTTGCCACCCATGTCAGCACCATAAATACAAAATCCTGACATTTTCAAGTCATTGAGCACATCATAAACATTATGCTCCAAAGCTAAAGGCATATCAAAAAGTGCCCCCGTACTCGTTCTAAGAATTGGTTCAATAGAGAGATTTTTAAGTCCACAAATAACGATTCCTTCAACGCCCAATGCGTAAGCACTTCTAACAATCGCACCTATATTTCCGACATCTGTCAGGCTAGACAAAACCAAAATAAAATCTTTATCTAAAAAAGAGCTAAAAAGGTGAAGCTCATACTCATCCACTTCAGCCAAATATCCTTGATGATTTGCATTTTTACACATTTTTTGTGCAGCTTCTTGAGGGATTCTTTTCACCTCAAAACCCATTTTCATCAAACGAGAATACTCTTTTTTTTCAAGCTCTTTGGCAATATAAAGCGTCTTGATTTTGTTTGGATAGTTATCAATTACATAGTTTACGGGTTGTTTTGCATATATTAACATAAAGACATTCTATCCAAAAAGGTTTAATATTTCACTAATGTTGCATTTTAAATTTTTTATGTACCAAATATTGATACATCACTTTTAAATCAAGAACAGCTTCAAAGTGTAAGTAATCTTTGATAGCAGCTTTTTGTATTTTCTCCCGTTATTTTACTTATAAGTTTTGCTTGAATTTTCTTTGGCAAATCAAGCTCAAGTATATCATTTTGGCCAATAGCACTGCTTGCATGAAGCACTCCTGCTTCTATGACTACAACCCACTCGCCTTTATAATTACCACTCAGCTTTTGCAAAATTTCTTTGGCAGTCCCATGAAAATAATTTTGAAATTTTTTTGTAAGCTCTTTGGCTAAAAATATTTTTCTCTCCCCTGCTTCTTTATCTATCTCCAAAAGAAGTTTTTCAAGTCTGTGGGGCGACTCATAAAGGATGGTTGCGTAGCCACTATGAAGTGCCCCTTGAAGTCCACTCTCTCTTGAATTTCCTTTATGATCTAAAAAGCCATAAAAAAGCATTTGGGTCTCTACAAATCCACTTGCTACAAAAGCGGTAAGAAGTGCATTTGCACCAGGAAAAACATCATACGCAATGCCATTATCTATGCAATAACGGACTAAAACTTGTCCAGGATCGCTAATTCCAGGCATGCCTGCATCACTTACATAAACAACATTTTGCTCAAAAAAAGAGGGTTCTAGTTTTTCAACAAAAGATTTTTCATTGTGTGAATGGAGTGGTATAAAATTTTGATGCTCTTTGGGAGTTAAGTTGTATCGCTCTTTTAGGATGTTGATGAGTTTTTTAGTAACGCGAGTATCTTCGCAAAGAAGGGTATCGGCTTCACTTAGAGCACTCATGGCTCGAAGTGTTATATCGCCTATATTTCCAATGGGAGTTGGAACTAAGAATAGCAAGTTTTAAAAACTATTTTTGAGCGTAACGTGCGTTGAATTTCTCAATTCTTCCTGCAGTGTCAACACGTCTTTCAGAACCTGTAAAGAATGGGTGACACTCATTACAAATGTCGATTCTTAACTCGTTTTTTTGACTTTTCGTCTCAAATGTGTTGCCACATGCGCAAGTAACTGTGCAAGCTACCAATTTAGGGTGAAGATCTTTTTTCATGTTTTGCCTTTTGATACGCGTCTTGTGTACGGATATCTATATATTTTTTAAATCCGTATGGGTGCGGATTTTTTACAGACGGGATTATATCTAAATTTATCTTAAATTTTCAATGCGCTAAAAGGCACCTCTAAAGAGATTCTAAGAAGTTGGAGAGTTCCTTTTTTAAATCGTTTTTATCTTCAGGCGATAATTTTTCCACTTGATAAGAGAGCTTAAATCCATTTTTTTCAATAGCGATATTTTGCCTATCTTGAACCACTTCATCTCCCTCAACTTTATACAAAATCACGGGACGTTTCAATCCTTTTGGCGTGATGCTTGTCATCTCTTTACAACTATATTTATCTGCTACTAAAAGTTTTGTCTCCTGCGAGATAAATATTTCATTGGGATTTGCAGAGGACTCGATGCGGCTTGCCAAATTTACAGATGAGCCAATAATCGTATATTCCAATCTGTCTTTACTCCCAAAATTTCCCACCGTACAATATCCTGTATGAATTCCCATCCTCACTTCAAAAGGTTTTGTGAAACCCTTTTCTCTCCATTTATGATGTAATATTTTAAGTCTCTCATGCATAGCAAGAGCCATTTCTATACATGAAAGCGCATCTTCGCGAACCCCTTTTGAGTGGGGGTCGCCAAAAAATAGCATGATGGCATCACCCATATATTTATCTACTGTTGCACCGTATTTTAGAGCAATAATAGTCATTTCATTGAGATAATCGTTTAAAAGTTCACTTAAATCTTCTGACTCCATCGTATCTGTCGTGTCGGTAAAATTTACTATATCTGAAAAAAATATCGTTAATTTTTTACGCTTTGATGTGAGCGTTACATCTTGATGACCCAAAAATATAGACTCATACACTTGAGGAGAAAGATAGCGTGAGAGCTTCGTTGAGAGCTCTTGAAGCATCTCATTTTTCCCTCTCTCTTCAATCAAATTTTCACGATTTTTTGCTTCAAGTTTGAGCCTCTCAAGAGCATTGGACATTCCTAGTATCATTTTATTAAAGGAGGTTGACAATTTGCCTATTTCATCTCCAGAAGAGACTTCAACCTGATAAGAATAATCCTGTTTTTGGGTTATCTCTTCGACGACTCCAGAGAGTTTAATGATGGGCTTTATCAGTATATTGAGAAAATAAAAGGCAATTAATCCTATCATAAAAGCACCAACAAGTAATGTTATAAGAAACAATTGCTCATATTTTTTCAACGAATTTAAAAATATTTCCTGATTTTGCTCTAAAACTATCTCTATATTTTGCTTTGTTTTCAAGGGTTTGCTGACATGGATCTCCTCTTTAAAACTGTCTGTTTTAAAGAGAATCTTTGTTTTATCCAAAGTAATATAATAGTGCCGCTCATGGGAGTTTTCAAAGAAATAGGTGATGTTTTTCAAAGAAAAATCAAGAGTCAATTTTCCTATAACAGAACCATCAAAGGGTGATTTTATATCGACTGAAAAAAACGGTACAAAATTAGCAGTGCTAAAAAGCATTTTGGCATCACTCGATGCGATGATTTTTCCTGATGTATCGATGATATGAAAATCACCCTCAAGACTCAGTTCTTTTTTTTTCTCTTCTAAAAGATTGGAAATTCTGCGGTCAACATCATTTGAAAAAATATCATTCATGACATCTAAACGACTTAAAAACAAGAGGTCTCTCTCAAGCGTACTTAGATACTGTTCAATCCTTTCTACACTTAAAAACAACTGTGTCTTCATCTCCTCTTGGGTATTGTCATGATACTTGCCTCTCAATATATTTCCGCCATATATCATAAGAAGGGCGTAGGGCAAAATACTTACACAGAGGATAAGTGAGACTATTTTTAATCTAAAACTCATACACGATTCTCATATCCTTATCAATCAAGCCAATAGGGAGATATCCGATGGCGCCATTGACATTTTTCACAAAAAGTTTCATAGAGTTTTCAGAAGACTGTACTACAGGAGGGCGAATGCCATGAAAATGCTGCTTCACCCAATAGTTACTCAGCTGCTCTCTTTCGATTTGTAAAATCTTTTTCTCAAATGTGTCACGCATAGGTGAAGCAGAAGAAATATTAACAGGAACAACGATTTCATCATCTACAAACTGCTTTTTTAAGATAAATATATCTTTAATCTGTTTTACCGAGAGCGTTGCTATGGCGCTCTTCTCACTCACAACTACAGCATATTCAGATGAAAACAAAGAGGTGGTTATTAAAAATATAAAAGCTAAATTTCTCATTAGAACAACACCGAAAAAGAGAGGATGGATTTATTGAGATGCGCATCAGAGTTTACCTGACACTCTGCTTTTAAAGAAATTGAGTAAATGGGTCTGTAGCTGTATCCAACTACTCCGATGTGATTGATCTGTGAAACTCTTTCATCATCAAAATACTCATAACGCCCTATGACTGCATGTTTTAAACTGAAACTATACATACCTTGCGCGTAACCAGAAAATTGATAACTTTTGGAATTTAACTTTTTATTCTCAAGTGCATTATACGCCATTTCAGTTTGGACAACGAATGGATACGCATCGTATTTTGCATTCATCTGCGCAAATTGAACCCGTGTATCTTCTTCTTTTGTTCTATACTCGCCTAAAGACCCGCCAAAGTCTATAGCATCTGAGTATTCATAATTTAAAACCGCTCCAAGAAAATGATCATTTTTAATATTGATATAATCTTCATCAATGTCATCATTAAATTGTCCAAATAAGTGATACTCAAATCTATTATCCTCATCTAAATGTCCATATAAATCAAGACCACTTAAGAGTTTTGGAAACATGAGAGTGCTATAAAGCGGGCTTGAGCTTGTGTCACGCAATACGTTAATAGGTTCAAGATTCCAATAACCAATTGGCGTTATCTGCTTGCCTAAACGAAAATTAAACATCTCTGAATAGCCATAATCTAAGTACATCCGTTCATAATGAAACTTTAAATCTGTCTCAGAGTTGTTAGCTCTTAAATCATGTGTGTGCAAAGGAGCTGCTTCAAACTCAACCATATAAGAGAGTTTTGGGTAAAGAGCTCCATATGCTAAAAGTGCCACATCATCTATTCGAAAACGATCTTGTTCCTCTGAAGCAGTATAATCTGTCGAAAAATATGCTCCGAGATTTAATGCTTCGTCTAGTTTTAAACCATGTCCCATCTCATAATCATCTGCTCTTAAAAACAATGTAAAAAATAGAGTCATATATAAAAGTACTTTCACAATAATCCTTACAAAATAAGTCTGGTATTGTAGCCCATGTATTATAAAAAAAGATTATGCTAATCCCAAATTAGAGTAAAATCTTCCCTGCCACTGCCAATATGGCTGTCTCTGAGCGAAGTGTCATGGGAGTATCTAGCCTAAAGACTTCTTGTGAGCTTAAAAGCGCACGCTCTTTCTTTGAAAAACCCCCTTCACAACCAATGAGAACAGTTTGAAAATCAACACTCTCTTTTAAAATAGTGTCACAAAAATCAAAAACTTTTGCATTGGGGTATTTGGTTATAAATATTTGCAGTGTGTCCAAAATTTCAAACTCAATAAACGAAGTTCTTCCGCATTGTTGCACGGAAGCTTCCAAAATTCTCTTAAATCTCTGAAGGTCAAGCTTAAAGTTTTTTTGGCTTCTTTCACAGTATATAAAAGAGATTTTGCTCACCCCTATTTCACTCAAAGCGGGCAAAACTTTCTCAATTGACTTTGCATCAATGACGCACCAACCGATGTGGAGCTTCTTTTTGCCCTCTACTTCTTGGTTTGATGAAGAGAGAAGTTTTAGCTCTAAACTTCGAGCGTCAATGCTTTGTATTTCGTACGTGTAGAGTATTTTTAAATCTTCTTTATTTCTCAAGCTCAGCATATCACCGACCTCATGGCGACGGACTTTTACAAGGTATTTGTGCAAATCGCCTCGGAGTGCAATAAAAGGTTTTGAAGCATCCTCACACAAAATATAAATCATGACCACATCCAAGCAGAAATTGAAAAAATTAAAAAAACTTCAAAAAGTAAAATAGAAAATGCTTCCTTTTTATAGGACGAAAAAACCCCTTCTTGTTTTTTATCCAATGCCCTAAATTTTGAGGAACGCTTATTCTCTAAAATAATCAATACAAGTCCTATAACAATCATCATTATATTTTCAAGGGTAAAATCTAAGTGTTGAGAGGTCATCATAACGATACCTGTGAAAATAACAGCCGCGATAGCAATCATGCCAATAGGCATAAAAAGTCTTAATTTTCTTGCGTATGCTTTTAGTTCTTGTGCCAGACCAAGCATCATTGCATTGATAAAAATCACAGCCAGCACGCCCATAACACTTAAGTTGTGTGTTACAATACTCATATTATACATTTCATTCATGACGAAATTTTACAATAATTATCTACAAAAAAGGGACAATATGGCTGTTAAAGTAGAAGAAGCATTCGATTTAATTTATAAAAATGTATCTGGTGGATTTTTAAAAATAGTCCCTCTTGAGCAAGCTTTAGGTTTTATTTTAGCCAAAGATCTCTTTGCCACTCATAACCTTCCACCTTACGATAATTCGGCAATGGATGGATATGCTGCAAAAATTTCAGATTCAGGTAGTTGTGTGGTGGTAAATCATACTATTTTTGCAGGAGACAATTCCGATAAAGAGCTCTCAGCTGGATTTGCTATTAAAATCATGACAGGCGCTAAAATTCCCCTTGCAACACAGTGTATCGTCCCCAATGAAGATGTCATAGCGTGCCAAATGGGAGTTAAACTTCCCGATAATTTAGTCATCTCCAAACATATTCGCCTTCTTGGTGAAGATATCAAAAGTGGCGACTTGCTTTTAAAAACAGGGACTAAACTTGGTGCTTACCAAATTGCCCTTTTGGCTTCTCAAGGGATAAGTCATGTTCAAGTTTACAAAAAACCCAAAGTTGCCCTTTTTGCCTCGGGAAGCGAGTTAAAGATGCACTTTGAAACTATTGAACCTTTTCAACTTTATAACACAAACACCCCAACATTTTTTGCAAGAGCACAAGAGCTTGGCTGCGAAGTAGAATTTATAGGCACCGCACATGACTCTCTTGAAGATATCCGAAAACACATCAAAAGCGCTCTTACGTGTGACCTCATTGTCACAAGCGGTGGAGTAAGTGTTGGGGATGCCGACTACACAAAAGAGGCATTTGCTCCATTTGGTTATGAAATATTTTTCGATAAAATCGACATCAAACCTGGCAAACCTACAACATTTGGTCGCATAGAAAATACTTACGTTTTAAATCTTCCTGGAAATCCACTCGCTGCGGCACTCAACTTTGAACTTTTTGGAAGCAGTATTATCTTGGCTCTCAGCGGCGATACCTCAAAATATCTCCACTTTATAAAAGCCAAAATGAAAGAGGAGTATCTCATAAAAGCGGGTAAAAGAACTTTGGTGCCTGGTTTTTTTGATGGAGAGTATTTTACACCATGCGAAAAATTTGCTCCTGGGATGATAATGCCTCTTGCAACTTCCAACGCTTTTATCATGGTTGATGAGGCTTGCAGCAGCTTAGCATGTGGAAGTTATGTGAAGGTACTCTCAACAAGGTTTAGTTTTACTTCTCTTAAGAGGGTTAGTTTGGTGAGTAATTGACCTTATAATTCTCGAAAAATAAAATTTT